>JACPYV010000047.1 GCA_016195825.1 Burkholderiales bacterium
CACCATGATCTACGTGACCCACGACCAGGTCGAGGCGATGACGCTGGCCACGCGCATCGTCGTCATGCACCAGGGCGTGATCCAGCAGATCGGCACGCCGGCCGAGGTCTACGAGAAGCCGAAGAACCTGCGCGTGGCGGGTTTCGTGGGCTCGCCGGCGATCAACCGCGTCGAGGGCCAGGTGGGCGAAGGCGGCGTGTTCGCGTCGGCCGCCTTCAGCGTGCCGCTGCCCGCCGCGCTCGCGTCACGGCCGAAGGGCGAGGTGATGACGCTGGCGGTCCGGCCGGAGAACGTGCGCGTGGATGCCGGCGAGGCTTTCGAGGCTGTGGTCCAGTTGGTGGAGCCGCTGGGCAATCAGCACGTCGTCTGGCTGAGCTGCGCGGGCAGCACGCTGTCGGCCGTGCTGCCGGGGCAGCCGGAGGTGCAGGAAGGCGCCAAGGTGAGGCTGGGCTTCGATGCGGGCAAGACGATGTGGTTCGACGCAGCAGGGGAGCGGGTCGAGGCCTGAACCGGCCGTGCGCTCGCCGACACGGTGAGGCCAGTCTCGGGTTGCCGGGCTCAGGCCACTGTCACGAAGACCTGCTGCAATATCGGGTTAGCAGCTTGCAGGCGCGCAGCGCCGTCCGAGATCCCGCCGATGTCCGAATCCGCCAACCTGAAGCGCCTGCTGGCTGTCCTGGGCTTGACGATCCCTCTGCTGGCCGCGGCGCAGGCGCCCACGCCGCCCATGAGCGACGCCGAGCGAGCCCGGCGCGATGCGGAAAAGGTGTTCAGCTTCATCAAGTTCCAAACGGTGCGCATCAAGCCGCCGGCCGAGCCGGCCAGCAAGCCACCCCGGCCGGCGTTGCCCACCCCGGCACGACCGGTTCACCTGCCGCGCGTTGCGGAAGCCACGACAGCGGCTGCCGAACCCGCGCCTGCAGCCGCTGTCACGACCATGGCCGGTGCGGACACGCTGCCAGCGGCCGAGCCTGCGGCTCCGCCCCCGGCAGCGCTGCCCGCCTCGGTCATGGGCGCTGCCGCCACCGAGCCTGCTGCAGCGGCGTTCACGGCGGAGGCAGAGCCTGAAACCGACGACCGAGACGATCACGAGGAAGTCGCGCTGCAGATGCAGAACTTTGTGGCGCCCGTCCTGACGCCAGCGGTGCAAGCCACCCTGGGCGCCGGCGCCCGCAACGTCAAGGTGCGCTTCACCGTCGAGGCCAGCGGCCAGGTGAGCAAGGCTGAAGCGGCAGCAGACGTGCCCCGCCGCCTAGCCAAGCCCGCCACCGACGCCATCCTGCAGTGGCGCTTCGCGCCGCTGCCGCAGGCGCGCACGACGGACGTCGAGATCGCGTTCCGCCGCGACTGAGCGGCGCCGCGGCGCGCTACCGATACCCGAATCGGCATCGCCACGCTTGGAAATGTGACTGGCTTTTTGCCAGCCGCTGCGCCTATCGTTCGCGCTCGGCGGTCAAAGCGCCGTGCCCGTGATATTCGCGGCGCCCTCCATTCCAACGATAAAAGAGACATGAAAAGCCACATTCTTGCTGCGTGCCTGCTGCTCGCCGCGCCGCTTTGTTTCTCGCAAAAAATCACGGCCGTCCATTTGCAGGTCGATTTGACCGAGGACAAAGGCCCGCTCAAACCCATGTGGGCCTGGTTCGGCTACGACGAGCCGAACTACACCTACATGAAGGACGGCAAGAAACTGCTGTCAGAACTGGCCGCCCTCAGCCCAGTGCCGGTTTACGTTCGCGCCCACAACCTGATGACGTCGGGCGATGGCACGCCTGCGCTCAAATGGGGCTCGACCGGCATGTACAGCGAAGACAGCGACGGCAAGCCCATTTACAACTGGACGATCGTCGACAGGATTTTCGATACTTATATCGAACGTGGCATGAAACCGCTGGCGCAGATCGGGTTCATGCCCGAAGCCCTGTCGGCCCACCCCCAGACTTATCAACATCGCTGGGCGCCGGGCACGCCCTACCCGGAAATCATGACCGGCTGGGCCTACCCGCCCAACGACTACAAGAAGTGGTCAGAGCTGATTTACCAGTGGGTCAGGCACAGCGTGGCGCGCTACGGCCAGGCGGAAGTCGAAAGCTGGTATTGGGAGTTGTGGAACGAGCCCGACGGCTTCTACCTTATCGCGCCGAACGTCGAGCAGGAGTACTTCAAGATGTACGACCACGCTGCTGACGCCGTCAAGCGCGCGTTGCCGACCGCGCGCATGGGTGGCCCGCATACGGCGCATGGCGGCAAGTTCTTCGACCATTTCATCCAGCATTGCCTGAATGACACCAACCACGCGACAGGCGAGAAAGGCGCGCCCATCGATTTCCTGGCCTATCACGCCAAGGGCCGGCCGACGGTGGTCAACGGCGTGGTCCAGATGAGCATGAAGACGCACTTCAAGAATATCGACGATGGCCTGGCCATCGTGGCGTCCTACCCCCAGTTGAAAGGTATTCCGGTCATCATCGGAGAATCCGATCCCGAAGGCTGCGCGGCCTGCGGCATGTCGACCAACCCGGAGAATGCCTATCGCAACGGCACGATGTACGCCAGTTATACGGCGGCATCGATTGCCCGCGAATATGACTTGGCCACGGCTCGCGGGGTCAATCTTGCAGGCGTGGTCAACTGGTCGTTCGAATTCGAGGACCAGCCCTGGTTCGCAGGCTTCCGCGATCTGGCCACCAACGGCGTGGACAAGCCTGTCCTGAATGTATTCCGCATGCTCGGCATGATGACCGGCAACCGCGTCGGCGTGGCCGGCGATGGCGCATATGACGCCCCCGCCATACTCCAGTCCGGCGTGCTGGGCGAGCGCACCGATATCAATGCGCTGGCGGCCCGGAGTGCCAAGGGCGCGACCGTGCTGCTCTGGAATTACCACGACATCGACATCATCGATGCCGGCTCCCCGGTGCGCGTGACGATCAAGGGCATACCCGCTAGAAAGGTCGTGATGACGCATTACCGGATCGACCAGGACCACAGCAACGCCTACGCGGCATGGAAGAAAATGGGCTCGCCGATCTCTCCCAGCCCAGCGCAGATTGCTGCACTGGAAAAGACCAGCAAGCTCGCCACGATCGGCGCACCCAAGACATTGCCGGTCCGTGACCGGCAGGTGGTGGTCACGATGCAATTGCCGCGTCAGGCGGTTTCCTTCATCAAGTTGAGCTATTGATCGACATGGCTGCCAAACGATGGCCCCTGGCCGCTGCCTGCTGGTTCGGGTTGATCTCGTGGGTCTTGCTCGGGGCCATGCCGGCCCATGCCGGCGAGGGCGCCGGCATCTACGCGCAGCACTGCATGCAATGCCACGGCCCGAACCGGGAAGGCGGCATCGGCCCCAACCTGACCGGCGCCCGGTGGAACAAGGTCGAGGCCCGGAAGGACAGCCTCGCCGGATTCATTGCCCAGGGCTCCAGTGACGGGCGCATGCCCGGTTGGAGCAAGCGCCTGACACCGAAGCAGATCGGCGCGGTGGCCGACTACCTGCTGACACCGCCCTCGAAAGGTGGCGATCAAGTCCTCGGGAGCACGTCTGATCCTTATCCCGAACTGAAGAACTTCCGCCTGCCTGTCGGCTTCTCGATCGCCGTCTATAGCGACAAGGTCCCGAGTGCGCGCGGCATGGCGGTGGCGGATTCCGGCATCGTCTATGTCGCGTCACGCACCGAGGGCAAGGTGTTCGCGCTGATCGACGGCAGCGGCAGGCATGCGGCCGACAAGGTCGTGACAGTCGCCAGCGGGCTTGACTCACCGATCGGCGTGACGCTGCTGAACGGTTCGCTGTTCGTGTCCGAGCGGTTCCGCGTATCTCGATTCGACGACATTGCGAACACCTACGACAAGATGCCGCTCATGCACGTCGTCAAGGATGACTTTCCCAAGGATGCCTGGCACGGAGAGAAGATCATCAAGGCCGGCCCGGATGGGAAGCTCTACATCCCCATCGGCGCCCCTTGCAACAGCTGCAACAGGGAGCAGGAGCTGCATTCGAAGATCCACCGGATGAACCCGGATGGTTCTCAGTTCGAGGTGTACGCGCGTGGCGTCCGCAATTCGGTGGGGTTTGCCTGGCATCCACTGACCCAGGAGTTCTGGTTCACCGACAACGGGCGCGACATGCTGGGCGACAACATGCCGTCCGACAAGCTCAACCACGCACCCAAGCCCGGCATGCATTTCGGGTTCCCCTATTGCCAGGGCGGCGTGGTGCCCGATCCTGAGTTCCAGGCCGGCCGGAGTTGCAGCGAATTCACCGAACCCGCCGCCAAGCTGGGGCCCCATGTCGCCTCGCTGGGCCTGCACTTCTACACGGGGCAGCAGTTCCCGGCGCAGTACCGCAACCAGCTGTTCATCGCCGAGCATGGCTCATGGAACCGCAGCCAGAAGATCGGCTATCGAGTGGCGCTCATCACGCTGTACGGCGACAAGGTGGTCAGCGACACCGTGTTCGTGGACGGGTTCCTGCAGGGTGACAAGGTGATCGGCCGGCCGGTGGACGTCGCCCAGCTGCCGGACGGCTCCCTGCTGATCTCCGACGACTTTGCCGGGCGGGTCTACCGCGTCAGCCATGCCGCACCACCGCCGGCATCCCCGGCGACGCAGTAGCCGCGTGAGCCGACTGCCAGCTCAGGCCGTCACTGCGGCGGTGCCGAGGCAGGCGCGGGCGCGGGCGCGGGCGCGGGCAATGCCCATGAGAACCCCTCGACCCCCTTGGCAAACGCGTCCGTCAGTTCTTTATAGGGACTGGTGGCCGGCCCCTTGAGCAGCACGATGAGGCGATAGCCGTCCTTGACAGCCACGTAGCTGACGGCGCGCAGGCCGTTGGGCAGCTTGCCCTCGTAGCGCCCACCTTCCACGCCGCCCACCAGCGCGGGCTTGGCGGCATCGCGGGTCAGGCTCTTGTCGAAGGGATTGCCGATCTTGACCGCGCCATCCAGCGGGTCGTAGGGCTTGGCCGGGTCGGGCTCGGCGTAGCTCCACACAATGATGAACACGCCCTTGGGATCGTCGGTGCGAGAGTAGACGGCCATGCCGGTCGGTCGGCCGGTCTTGTCGGGCTTCTCCTCGCGGTTCACCGCCGTCACGCCGTCCGGGGCGTTGAAGCTGCCGAACGCGGTCTTCACCTCGGCGGCATGGCCCACCGGCGCGCAGAGCAAGCCGGCGATCAGGGAGAAGGTGCAAAGCAGACGGTGCATGTTGTTCGGCATCAATGCGAGCGCTTGGGGACGATGAGCGAGCAGGAACGAGCGGGGGCCTTGCGGTCAGTTCTCCTTGTAGATCCGCACCCAGTCCACCTTCATCTGCGCCGTGGCCGGCGTGGTCGCATCGGGCGCGCCGGGCCAGTCGCCGCCGACGGCCAGGTTCAGGATGACGAAGAAGGGCTTCTCGAACACCCAGGGCGAGCCCGCCGGCAGCGAGGCGGGCGTGAGGCGATGGAACTCGACGCCGTCGACCTGCCAGATGATCTCGTTTGCGCGCTTGATGATGGTGTAGGTGTGGAAGTCGTCCGCCACCGGCTTGCCGAACTCGTAGGGCTTGCCGATCCCCTGCGCGCCCGAGTAGCCCGTGCCATGCGCGGTGCCGTAGGTGACGGTCGGCGTCTTGCCGATGAATTCCATGATGTCGATCTCGCCCGACGCCGGCCACTGGCCGGTCTGGCCCAGGCTCCAGAAAGCCGGCCAGATGCCCTGACCGGACGGCAGCTTCATGCGCGCCTCGACCTTGCCGTAGGTGAAGTTGACTTTGTTGCTGGTGTGGATGCGGGCCGAGGTGTAGAGGCACTGCGCGCCATTCCAGCAGGGGCCGGGGTTAGCGGCCTTCTCGGCGGAGATGACCAGCATGCCGGCACCGTCCAGCTGCGCGTTGCGGGCGCTCGACGTGTAGTACTGGAACTCGTGGTTGCCCCAGCCGCCGTTCTCAGCGTTGCCGAGGTCGTAGTTCCAGTTCGCGCTGCTGGGCACGGTGCCGGCGGCGCCGTCGAACTCGTCACTCCAGACCAGGCTCCAGCTGTTGGAGGGCGCCGGGGCTGACGCCGCGGGAGCCGGTGCGGCGGGGGTCGCGGGCGCCGGTGCGGCCGTGGCCGAGCCACCGCCACCGCCGCAGGCGGTCAGCACGGCGGCCACCGCGGGCAAGACGTTGCGCCAGGGGCTGGGCGCGCGGGTGATGGGGGTCATGTCTTGTCTCCGTTGTTGTTTTGTCGGGGGGCGATCAGCCGCGCCAGTCGCGAAGGAACTGGCGATACCACTCGGCGCTGGCCTTGGGGGTGCGGACCTGGGTGTCGTAGTCGACATGCACGATGCCGAAGCGCTTCAGGTAACCGCTGGCCCATTCGAAGTTGTCCATCAGGCTCCAGACCATATAGCCGGCCATGGGCACGCCCTGTTGCATCGCACTGGCGACAGCGGCGATGTGGTCGCGCAGGTAGGCGATGCGGTCGTCGTCCTGCACGCGGCCGTGGGCGACGGTCTGGTCCTTGAAGGCGCCGCCGTTCTCGGTGACGTAGACGGGTGGCAGGCCGGGGTAATCGCGGTGCAGCAGCACCAGCAGGTCGGCCAGGCCGGGTGCGTAGATCTCCCAGTCCATATCGGACACGGGAAGGCCGCGCTCCTTCGCCTTCCAGTCCTCGCCGCTGGCGGACACGACAGTGCGGGTGTAGTAGTTGACGCCCAGGTAGTCCATGGGCTGGGCGATCGCCGCCATGTCGCCGGCTTCGACGATGGGCGCGTCAGCGCCCAGCTCGGCCAGCACCTCCTCGGGGTAGCTGCCCTTGAACAGCGGGTCGGCATACCAGCGACGGCCACGGGCATCGGCCATCTGCGCGGCAGCGATGTCTTCGGGCATGGCCGTGGCGGGCATGCAGGACGACAGGTTGAGCACGATGCCCAGCTGACTCTTCGCGCCATCGGCCCGCAGCGCCTGCACCGCCAGGCCATGGCTGAGCAGCAGGTGGTGGCAGACCTGGGTGGCGATCTTGCGGCTCTTGATACCCGGCGCGAAATTGCCCTGCTCATGGCCCAGCACGGCGACCACCCAGGGCTCGTTGTGCGTGGTGATGCCGTCCAGCCGGTCGCCCAGGCGGGCCTGCACATAGCGGGCGTATTCGACGAAGCGGTGCACGGTGTCACGGTCGTTCCAGCCGCCTCGGTCCTGCAGGCCTTGCGGCAGGTCCCAGTGATTCAGCGTCGCCCAGGCCTGGATACCGCGGGCCTTCAGCCCGTCCACCAGACGCTCGTAGAAGTCCAGGCCCTTGGGGTTGAACTCACCGTGGCCCTGGGGCCGCACGCGCGGCCAGGCGATGGAGAAGCGGTAGGCGTTGACACCCAGCGAAGCGATCAGGTCGAGGTCGCTCTCCAGCCGGTGGAAATGGTCGCAGGCCACGTCGCCGTTGCTCGCGTCGGCGATGGCGCCAGGCTGCTTGCAGAAGCGGTCCCAGATGGATTCGCCCTTGCCGTCTTCATGGGCGGCACCTTCGATCTGGAAGCTGCTGGTGGCGACACCCCAGACGAAGTCCGGCGGAAATTGCTGAGGCAGAGGGCGGTGCAAAGGGCTTTGGGGCATGGTTACTTGACGGCGCCGGCCGTGAGACCCGCGATCAGTTGGCGCGAGGAGATGACGAAGAGCACCACCAGCGGCAGCGTGGCGATGGCGGAGCCCGCCATCAGCGCGCCCCACTCGGTGCTGGTGGTGCTGAAGAGGCTGCGCAGGGCCAGCGGCAGCGTGTAGTTGTCGGCGCTGCGCAGCACGATCAGCGGGTTCATGAAGTTGTTCCATGAACTGATGAAGGTGATGAGGCCCAGCGTGCCCAGCGCCGGCTTCAGCAGCGGTAGCGCGATGCGCCAGTAGATGCCCAGCTCGCTGGCGCCGTCGATGCGCGCGGCGCTGAGCAGCTCCTTGGGCACCGTGCTGGCGGCGAACTGGCGCATCAGGAAGATGCCAAACGCGCTGGCTGCGCCGGGCAGGTACAGGGCCCGGTGCGTGTCTATCCAGCCCAGCGCGTCCATGACCATGAAGCTGGGGATCATGTTCATGAAGCTGGGCACCATCATGGTCCCCATGACCAGCGCGAACAGCAGCCGCTTGAAGCGGAACTCCAGCATCGCGAAGGCGTAGCCGGCCATGGAGCAGAACAGCAGCGTCAGCGCGGTGGACATCAGGCCCACGTAAAGGCTCCAGCCGACGTTCTTCCAGAACGGCAGCCGTGTGGCCAGCACCTGGATGTTGTTCAGCAACTGGTCGCTGAACCACAGCGGCGGCGGCACGTTGAAAATGTCGGTGCGCGACTGCGTGGCGAACACGAACATGAAATAGAACGGCGCCAGCATGATGAGCGCGCCCACGCCGACGATGGCGTAGGCCGCGAATTTCGGGATGGTCTTCATGCCTGCACCTGCCGATCCGCGAAGGCCTTGTTGGTCAGCCAGGTCAGCAGCGCGATGATGCCGAACATGATCCAGGCCAAGGCGCTCGCGCCGCCGAAGTCGCTGAAATCGAAGGCCAGGCGGTAGAGGTACATGGCCACCGTCATGGCGGCCTGGTCGGCGCCACCCTTGCCGTTGGTCAGGATGAAGGGCTCCTCGAACAGCTGCAGGCCGCCGATGACGGACAGCGTCACGCCGAACAGCATCATGGGCTTGAGGCCCGGCAGCGTGATGCGCAGGAACTGCTGCCAGGGGCCGGCACCATCCAGCTTGGCAGCCTGGTAGAGGTCGTGCGGAATGGTCTGTAGCGCGGCCAGGTAGAGCACCAGGTTGAAGCCCACGTAGCGCCAGAACACGACGATGGCCACCGCCGGCTTGATCATCTGCGGCGAGCGCATCCAGTTGATGTTGTCGGTGCCGAACATCGCGTGCAGGGCCTGGTTGACCAGCCCGTAGTCCGTCGAGAACAGCGAGCCGAACAGCATCGCGATGGCGACGGTGGAGGTGATGTAGGGCAGAAAGTAGGCGCCTGAGAACACGCCGCGCCAGCGGCCGAACGACTGGTGCAGGAACACGGCCAGCGGCAATGCCACGAGGTGCTGCGGCACGCCGGTGGCGACGGCCAGCCATAGCGTGTTGCGCAGGGACTTCCAGAACCAGCCGTCGGTCAGCGCGAAGACGAAGTTGTCCAGGCCCACGAACTTCATGGATTCGATGCCGCTGGTAGGTTCCCAGGACTGGAAGGCCAGCCACAGCGAAAACACCAGCGGGAACAGCCCGAACACGGCGAACAGGATCAGGAAGGGGCTGACCAAGAGGTAGGGCGCCCAGGCGGAGGGTATGCGGAACTTCATCAGCGGTTGGCGCGGTGAACCAGCAAGGCCTGCGCGTCGGCCAAGGCTTGCGGGATGGACTTACCGTACTCCAGCACGTTGTCCAACTCGGCGTTGACGACCTCGTCGGCGAACTTGTGCTGCTTGTGCATGCGCACAGCGGGGATGCGCCGCGCGGCGTCGCGCCACAGCTGGCGAGCCTTCTGGCCGCCCAGGAAGGGCACCGGCTGGTCGAAGAAGTCGCCCTCCTGCGCGGCCAGCAGGGCCGGGAATGCATCCTGCGACTTGAAGGCCTCCAGCTGGCGCTGGCGCTCCAGCGTCAGCTCCTGGATCAGCTGCCAGGCGAGCTGCTTCTTTTCCGGTGCTGAGCGACGCGGGATGGCGTAGTAGGTGCCACCGTAGGAGCAGTAGGCGTTCTCGGGCAACTGGGCCACGCGCCATTTGCCCGCGGTGCCGGGCGCCACCCAGTTGGCCATCTGGCCGGCCATCCAGCAGCCCGACATCTCGGTGGCCAGTCGCCCGCGTTTGAGCATCTCGGCCCAGTCGTTGAACCAGACCTCCACCTTCGCGTCCAGCCCATGGCGGCGCACCTTCTGCGCCAGCTCGAAGGCCCGAACGAAGCGCGGCGACGTGATCTGCGCCCGACCCTGGTTGTCGAAGAATTGGCCCTCGCCCGGCGGCGTGCCTGCGCGCACGATGATGTCCTTGAGCAGCCGCACGTCGCCAATCAGGTAGGCCCCGGTCCGGCCCTTGAGCTGGGCGCCCGCCTCGACGTAGTCCTCCCAGGAACGCGTCAGGTCGGCTTCCTTCAGGCCGGCCTGGGCCAGCAGGTCGGTGCGGTAGAACAGCGCACCCGGGCCGATGTCGGTGGGCATCGCAACCACACGACCTTCGCGGTTGCGGGCCGTCTCGAAGGCGAAGGACACGAAGCGGTCCTTGAAACGCTCGGCGCCGAAGGCCGGGGCCGACATATCCTCCAGGCCGGTACCCAGCGAGAAGCGGCCCAGGTAGCTGGCCTCCAGTGCGATGACGTCAGGCAGGTGGCCGGAGGTGGACAGCGCCGTCGTCATGGCCGTGTGGTGGTCGTCGTACTGACGGCTGATGACCTGGGCGCGGATCTCGGGGTGGCGCTCGCTCCAGCCCTTGAGCACGTCCTTGGCGATGACGTCGACCAGCGGAAAGGCGGCCACAGTCAGCGGCTGCGGCGCCTCCTTGGCGCGCACCAGCCCGGCCGCGCCGCCGAGGGCGGCCGCAAGCAGGTGACGGCGGGGGAGGGAATGGGTGTCTGGCATGGTTTGAAAGCGCTTTCAAGATTGTGCTTCGTGCCGCCTCCTACCCCCAGCCGCACAAACCCTAGGGCAACTTCAGACGAAGGCTGAGACCCCTAGAACCCGCCGCCCGCAACGTTTTGTCACCCCATCACCGGGTTTTCACCCGTGACGCCGTGGGCTTTGGTTTGCAAAGTGGTATTTAAGAGGTGGTAGCAGTCACAAACTGGATGCATACCAGTTGGAACCAGCTCCAAGAGCCTGCTCGGAGAGGCAGGCCAGCCGTCGGATGGGCCGCAAGCCCGTCCCTTTCAACGAGACCCTTGCACAGCACAGGACATCTCCCCATGAAGCAGCCCTCGTCCGGCATCCCGGTGCATCAACTGCGCCGCCTCGCCGTCATCACCGCCGCCGCGTTCGCGCTCAGTGCCGGCGCCCAGACCTACCCCGCCTGGGCCCCCGACGTTTACTACGCGGCCGGCACGGTGGTGACCTATAACGGTCACAACTACCGCGCCCTGGTCAACCAGACCGACTATTCGTCCACCGGCTGGAACCCGACCAACGCGTCGCTGTGGACCGATCTCGGCACAACCTCCGGCCCTCCGCCATCACCGGCACCCACGCCCGCTCCGACACCCGCTCCGACACCCGCACCCACCCCGGCCCCCACCCCTGCACCCACGCCCGCCCCCGCACCCAGCGGCAGCTGCGCACCCGTGTGGGTGGCCGCCACCGCCTACAGCGGCGGCGCCATCGCCAGCAAGGGCACCACCAACTACAAGGCCAACTGGTGGACCCAGGGCAACGACCCCGCCACCAACAACGGACCCACCGGAAGCGGCCAGCCCTGGACCTCACAGGGCGCCTGCACCACCGGTCCGGCACCCAGCCCGGGCCCTGCACCTGGCCCCGCCCCGGCGCCTGGCCCCGGCCCGGCACCCTCGCCTGCCCCGGCACCGGGCCTCAGCGACCCGGCGGCCAAGTCGGCCACGCAGGCCGGCCGCGCCTACACCGTCTACTACCCGAGCTGGAGCGACAACTGGTTCGATGCCACCGGCAAGACCATGAACCAGGTCTTCCAGGCCAGCAACTTGGCGCGCATCCCGGCCAATTACACCCACGTGGTGGCCGCGTTCGCGCAGCCCAACTTCGCCTGGGGCGGCATGGCGGCCAACAACTGGTCGGGCACTGGCATCAATTTCAACGGCCGACCGTCGGACATCAAGGCCGCCATCGACGTGCTGCACGCCCGCAACATCAAGGTCGTGCTGGCCGTGGGTGGCGCCACCTACAACAGCTGGAGCACGCTGTCGGCCGAAGGCCATGCGGGCAGCGGCCCGACGATCACGGCGCTGGCCAACGTGATGACAGACGTGGGCTTCGACGGCCTGGATGTGGACTTCGAGATCGAAGGCCTGGACGCCTACGCCGGCGCCGTGAAGGCGATGCGCAAGGCCGTGGACCTGGCCGGCGGCGGGCGCATCCTGACGGTGGCCGCCTGGTCCACCGGCGCGGACTGCACCGGGGCGACGGCCAACGACGCGCAGTGCGCGGGCGTGGGCACCAGCTACTGGGGCGGCAAGGCAGGGCTGGAGCGTCAGCTCGTCAACAGCTACCCGGCGCTGAAGACCGCGTTCAACATCGTGAACATCATGAGCTACGACGCGCGCTTCGAGCACTACGACGGTGTGACCGCCTGGAAGCAGTACCGCCAGCTGTTCCCGGCCAGCACCATCGTGTCCATTGGTTTCGAGACGGCCCCCGAGGGCTGGGCCGGCGGGCAGTTGGTGGTGAACAACGCCGACGCGCAGTGCACGGGCTCCGTGATCCTGCAGAACAGCTACGGCGCCAACATCAACCAGGCCTACTCGGTGGAGCGCTACCTGAATGCGGTGACGACCAGCACGCTGGCCAACAAAAACCCGCGTGACGGCGCCATGCTGTGGCAGGCACTGAAGACGGCGAGCGGCAGCTGCGGCAGCGCACCGCTGGCCTCACCCGGCTCCATCGGCGTCAAGGCCGCCAGCAGCCTGGGCCTGGTGAACGACCCGGCGCTGCAGAACGCACCCTGGAAGTAAAGCCCCCCCCGGCCGGCCGTCGCCCGAGTTCACTCGGCCGGCGGCCTTTTCTTCATCACCGTCTTGGAGAACCGCATGATTTCGCGCCCACCTTTGCCGCGCGCGGCCAACCCGTGGCTTGTTGCCACGCTGACCGCCGGCGCCCTGCTGCTGGCCACCCCTGCGTTCGCGCAGACCTACCCCGCCTGGGCCCCCGACGTGTACTACACGGCCGGCACGGTCGTGACCTACAACGGCCGCATCTACCGCGCCACCGTCAACCAGACCGACTATTCATCCACCGGCTGGAACCCGACCAACGCGTCGCTGTGGACTGATCTCGGCGCAACCTCTGGCCCTGCGCCATCCCCGGCACCCACGCCCGCTCCGACACCCGCACCCACCCCGGCCCCCACCCCGGCCCCGGCCCCTGCACCCACGCCCGCCCCCGCACCCAGCGGCAGCTGCGCACCCGTGTGGCTGGCCGCCACTGCCTACAGCGGCGGCGCCATCGCCAGCAAGGGCACCACCAACTACAAGGCCAACTGGTGGACTCAGGGCAACGACCCCGCCACCAGCAACGGACCCAGCGGAAGCGGTCAGCCCTGGACCTCGCAAGGCGCCTGCGGCAACGCGCCAAGCCCGTCGCCCGCACCTTCGCCCAGCCCCGCGCCGAGCCCGGCCCCCAGCCCGTCACCAGCGCCCTCGCCCAGCCCGAGCCCGGCACCCTCGCCCTCGCCCGGTAAGCACCAGCTCATCGGCTACTGGCACAACTTCACCAACCCGAGCGGCTCGAGCTTCCCCATCAGCGAGGTCTCCGCGGACTACGACGTCATCGTGGTCGCCTTCGCCGATGACGGCGGCAACGGTGCCATCAGCTTCAACCTCGACTCGGGCTCCGGCGGCGAGGCGCGTTTTATCGCCGATGTGGCCGCGGCCCGCGCGAAGGGCAAGAAAGTGGTGCTGTCCTTCGGCGGCCAGAACGGCACGGTGACGCTGAACAACGCGACGCAGGTGACCAACTTCGTCAACAGCGTCGAGGCCATCCTGCGCAAGTACGGCTTCGACGGCATCGACATCGACCTGGAGAGCGGCGCGGGCGTCACGGCCGGCGCGCCCGTGGTGGCCAACCTGGTCGCGGCGGTCAAGCAGCTGAAGTCCCGCATCGGCAGCGGCTTTTACCTGTCGATGGCGCCGGAGCACCCGTACGTGCAGGGCGGCTATGTCGCCAGCAGCGGCATCTGGGGCGCCTACCTGCCCATCATCGACGGGCTGCGCGACGAGCTCTCGGTGCTGCACGTCCAGTACTACAACAACGGCGCGGTCTACACGCCCTACTCGACTCAGGGACTCGCCGAGGGCAGCGTCGACATGCTGGTGGCTGCCAGCCGCATGCTGATCGAGGGCTTCACGACCAACAACGGCACCGGGCCCTACGTGTTCCGCGGCATCCGGCCCGACCAGATTGCGTTCGGGCTGCCGTCCGGGCCGTCGTCCGCCAACAGCGGCCAGGCCAGCCTCGCCAACATCACGGCGGCGCTGAACTGCCTGACCAAGCTGACCCAGTGCGGCGCGATCAAGCCCCCGGTGGCCTACCCGACGCTGAAGGGGGTGATGACCTGGTCCATCAACTGGGACCGGAAGGACGGCCTGGCGTTCTCGCGCGGCGTGCGTGCGGCGCTGAACGCCTTGCCCTGAAAGCCCCTCGCCCAGCTGCGTCGGGCTGAACGCGGGCGCATCGCGTCCGTCTTGCGGGTCGCGTTGCGGCAACGCCGCAGCTCTTTGGCAGGCCCATCACGCCCACCAGGCGTGATGGGCCCGGCCTCAGCCCCTGAGGGGACGGCCTGATGACACGCACCCGAGGGTCCACCCGTCCCTGAGTTCAGGCACACGCGCGTGTTGCCGCCCCGGTACCCGCCCGCTTAACGTTGAAAGCGCTTTCAAGTCGCCGACACAGGCGGCGGGCATCACCACCACTTGTTGGAGACACACATGAAACTGCTTCGATTCCTCATCCGGCCCATGTTGGGCGTGCTTCTGCTGGCAGCCACCGGCCTCACCCATGCCCAGGGCTGGCAGCTCATCTGGAGCGACGAGTTCAACGGCAGCATCGGCCCGAACTGGGTCTTCGAGACCGGCGCCGGCGGCTGGGGCAACAACGAGCTGCAGTACTACCGCCGCGAGAACGCCACCATCGAGAACGGTGCCCTGGTCATCACTGCCAAGCGCGAGGACTTCGGCGGCATGGCCTACACCTCGGCGCGCATGAAAACGCAAGGGCTGAAGACCTTCAAGTACGGCCGCATGGAAGCGCGCATGAAGCTGCCCGCCTTCCTGGGCGCCTGGCCGGCGTTCTGGATGCTGGGCGCCAACCTGCCGCAGGTGGGCTGGCCGGCTTCCGGCGAGATCGACGTGATGGAGCACATCAACGACGAGCAAAAGGTTTACGGCACCATCCACTGGCAGGACAACAACGGCCAGTACGCCCAGTACGGCGGCAACCTCGCCACCACCGTGACCGACTGGCACGTCTACGCCGTGGAGTGGGACACCAATGCCATCCGCTGGTACGTGGACGGCACCAAGTACCACGAGGCCAATATCGCCAACGGCGTCAACGGCACCGATGAATTCCAGAAGGACTTCTTCCTGCTGCTGAACTTCGCCGTCGGCGGCAACTGGCCGGGCTTCAACGTCAACACCGCCGCCCTGCCCGCCAAGATGTACGTGGACTACGTGCGCGTGTACGCGCCGGCCACCGGCGGGGTGGCCACGGTCTACCAGGACTGCAACTACGCCGGCTACGCGGCCGCCCTGCCCGAGGGCAGCTACACCCTGGCGCAGTTGCAGGCCCGCGGCGTGCGGGACAACGACTTGTCCTCGCTGCGCGTGAATGCCGGCTACCAAGTGCAGCTGTTCGATGGCGACAACTTCAGCGGCGCCAGCGTCGTGCGCACCGCCGACACCGGCTGCCTCGTGGACCAGGCCTTCAACGACCGGACCACGTCCCTCGTCGTGTCCAAAGTGGCGCCCGCCTGGTCGCGCCAGATCGAGGCCGAGTCGTATAGCACGATGGCGGGCGTGCAGACCGAGGCCTGCACTGAGGGCGGCCTGAACGTGGGCTACATCGATACCGGCGACTGGATGGCCTACAACAGCGTCAGCTTCCCGACGAGCGGCACCTACCGCGTCGAGTACCGCGTGGCCAGCACCGCCGGCGGCACGCTGTCGCTGGACCTCAACGCCGGCAGCATCCAGCTCGGCCAGCTGGGCGTGCCCAACACCGGCGGCTGGCAGAATTGGACGACGGTCTCGCACACGGTGACCATCAATGCCGGCACCTACAACGTCGGCGTGTACGCGCAGCAGGGCGGGTGGAACATCAACTGGATCAAGTTCACCAAGCTCTGACGCGCTGCCAATACGTATTGCCTACGGCCGCCTCCGCGGCCGTTTTTCATTCGGCGCGGCGGTTGTCGAAAGGCGCGAAGACCTCGGCGACCCAGTCGGCGAACACGCGCAGCTTGGCATTCAGGTGCCGGCTGCTTGGGTAGACGAGGTGCATCGGATGGCGCTCGCGCGTCCAGTCGGTCAGCACCGCCTGCAAGGCACCGCTCGCCAGATGCGGCGCGGCCATGAAGCGAAACGTCTGGCCCACACCGAGGCCAGCCAGCAGCACCGTCAGGTGGGCCGTGCTCTCGTTGACGGCCACGCCCGTTGGCACTTGGACGATGACCTGCTCCTCGCCGCGCTTGAAGTGAAGCGGAAAAGCCTTGCCGCTCAGTGACGAGAAGTAGCCGGCCACCGTGTGCGCCGGCAGTTGCAGATCGCTGGGCTGCGACGGCACGCCGTGCACGGCGAGATAAGCGGAGCTGGCGCAGGTGACGTAGTCCAGGTTGGCGATGCGCCGCGCTACCAGCGAGGTGTCGGCCAGCTCGCCGCCGCGGATCACGCAGTCCACGCCGTCACCGATCAGATCCACCGGCCGGTCGTTGACGCCCAGGTCGAGCTGGATGTCCGGGTAGCGGGCGCGAAACGACGGCAGCGCGGGGATCAGGATGAGGTTGGCCAGCGAGGAGCCAATGTCCACCCGCAGCCGCCCGCGGGGCTGCACGCGGGCGCCAGCTGCACTCTCGTCCATCTCGGCCAGCTCGCCCAGCACGCGCACCGCACGCTCGTAATAGGCCACGCCTTCCGGCGTCACGCTGACGCGCCGGGTCGTGCGCTGCAGCAGCTTGACCTGCAGGTGGCGTTCGAGATCGCTGATCAGCTTGGACGCCGTGGGGCGCGGCACGCCCAGCGCGTCGGCCGCCTTCGAGAAGGCACCGGCCTCGGCGATGCGCACGAAAACTCGCAGTGCAAGCAGTTGATCCATGCCAAATTATCTATGCACGTGAATTCACATCTTCAATTTTGCCTCTTTATTCACACGGGTGCACAACTCATAGTTCTCCCCATCCACTTCAACCCGGAGAACCCCCATGGGAACCAGCAACAAGCTCAATGGCAAGATCGCAGTCGTCACCGGCGGCAGCAGCGGCATCGGTTTCGCAACCGCGCAGGCCTTTGCCGCCGAAGGCGCGGTCGTCTACATCACCGGCCGGCGCCAGGCCGAGCTCGACGCCGCGGTGGCGGCCATCGGCCCGCGGGCCATCGGCGTGCAGGCCGACTCGTCCAGGCCCGCCGACCTGGCGCGCCTCTACGCCCGGGTTCAGGCTGACCACGGCCGCATCGACGTGCTCTACGCCAATGCCGGTGGCGGATCGATGCTGCCGCTGGGTGCCATCACCGAAGCGCACTACGCCGAGACCTTCGACCGCAACGTCAAGGGCGTCGTCTTCACGGTGCAGCAGGCGCTACCGCTGCTGGGTGCCGGCGCGTCGGTCATCCTGGCTGGCTCGACGGCCGCGCTCAAGGGCACGGCCAACTTCAGCATTTACTCGGCCAGCAAGGCCGCTGTGCGCGCACTGGCCCGCAGCTGGGTGCTGGACCTGAAGGACCGCGGCATCCGCGTCAACACGCTGTCGCCCGGCCCCATTCACACGCCCGGTCTGGCCGATCTGGCAGGCCCGGACGCCGCCCAGCAGCAAGGCCTTCTGGACTACCTGACCAGCCAGATCCCCATCGGCCGCATCGGCCAGCCGCGCGACGTGGCCGCCGCGGCTCTCTTCCTGGCGTCTGACGACGCCGGCTTCATCACCGGCATCGACCTCTTCGTCGACGGCGGCATCGCCCAGATCTGAAGGAGCGCACCATGTACACCCCCGCCCAACTGCTGCAACGCTACCTCGACAACATCCGCGACCCGGCCGCCGCCGCCGCGCTGTTCGCCCAGGACGGCGTGCTGGAACTGCCCACCGTCCAGGCCCGCGCCCAGGGGCCGGCCGCCATCGAAGCGCTGATCCGCGGCTTGCTCGCCAAGGTGCCGGACTTCCGGTTCAAGGACGTGCAGATCTTCATTGACACGCCCGACCAGGCCTTCGGCGAGTACAGCGTCGAGGCGCTGGTGCCCGACACAGGCAAGGTCTACAAGCAGACCTATGCCGGGCGCCTGGTGGCCGAGGGCGGCCGGATCCGCCTGCTGCGCGAGGCGCTTGACACCGCCGCAGCTGCACGCGCTTTCAGCAAGGACTGAGGCGCTCTGCCGGCACGGCAGGGCCGCGCCTACACTCGCGGCCTTGCCTTTCGCTGCTGACATGTCGACCAAGTCACCCGTTCCACCCGCCGCCAGGAAAGCGCCGTCAAGCCGCCCGGACGGCGTCGTCACGCTGGAACAGGTGGCCGAGATGGCCGGCGTGTCGCCCAGCACGGTGTCACGCATCCTTAACGGCACGGCCGCCGTCAGTCAGGTCAAGAAAGACGCGGTGCAAGCCGCAATCCGCGAGCTGGGCTTCAGGCCCAACCCGGTGGCGCGCGGCCTGGCCGGCGGGCGCACTCTCTCGGTCGGCGTCGTCACGCAGATCATCTCCAGCCCCTTCTACGGCGAGGCGCTGCTGGGCATCGAGCGCGAGCTGGAGCGGGCCGGCTACGTCCCGCTGTTCGTCAGCGGCAACTGGCACGAGGACGACGAGCGCAAGGCCATCGAGACATTGTTGTCACGCCGGGTCGACGGCATCATCGTGCTGGCCGGGCGGCTGGCCGACGAGGTACTGCTGAGCCTGACCGAAGGCCTGCCCACGGTGGTCGTGGGCCGCCAGCTGGACCGGCCGCAGCTCTACAGCTTCAGCTTTGACAACCGCCTGGGCGCCCGGCTGGCCACGCAGCACCTCATCGACCAGGGCCACCGCCGCATCGCATTCATTGCGGGCGACCTGGTGCACGACGACGCCGTCGAGCGCCAGAACGGCTACCTCGATGCACTGGCCGCGGCCGGTATCCCGTTCGACGCCAACCTCGTCGTGCAGAGCGACTTCACCGAGGCCGGCGGCATGCTGGCCGTCAGCCGCCTGCTGGAGCGCGACTCGCACTTCACGGCCCTGTTCGCCTCCAACGATCAGATGGCCATCGGCGCCTGCCTGGGCCTGCACCGGCGCAACCTGCGCGTGCCCGACGACGTCTCCCTGGTCGGCTTCGACGACCTCATCATGGCCCGCTACTCGATGCCACCGCTGACCACCGTGCGCCAGTCGGTCTACGAGATCGGCAGCGAGGCGGCCACGGCCATGCTGGACCTGCTGCGCGGCGGCAGCCCGCGCGTTCAGCTGCCCCAGCCTGAGCTGGTCGTGCGCGAGAGCACGCGCCGCATGGCGCGCTGAGCCGCCACCAGCCTCCCGCGCTCCCCCAAACTGACGCGTCCGGCCGCGCACGGCCGGCCCCGCTTCGACCGCCACCTGCCGCAGCCGCGCCCGCCGACTGTTGTACGTCCCGGGTAAACCATGTGGCCGAGTGTCGGGTCGCGCCGCATCATTTGTTGAAAGCGCTTTCAGTAGTTTCACTGGTTCAACGCTTTTCAACCCCGGACAACCCGTATTCGGCCTGAAACGACGTTCCGCCCCAGCAGGGACGGAATTCGACCCGCCACATCGGTTGACGGACGTCAGGTCCCGCCCCGGTCCCGCGTTGCCCGTAAGCCGCAGACCAAGGGTGTTGCCTAGGTTGAAAGCGCTGCCAATCACGTATTCTTGAAAGCGCTTTCAGCCACTTTCAGGTGGCATCACGACAAGATCACAACTCTGGAGACAAGTGAATGAGACAGCTACGCCCTGCCCTTCGCCTCACAACCCTCGCTGCCGCCAGCGGCCTGCTGTTCACCGGCGCCGCGGCGCTGGCCCAAGGCGGCCCCGGTCAGGGCCCCGTGAACCCCAACGCCGGACCCACGCCGTCCACCTCGGTGCCGCAGGCGCTGGCCAGCACCACGCAGCTGGAAACGGTCATCGTGACCGGCATTCGCAAGTCTCTGGAAACTTCGGTAAACCTGAAGCGCTCGTCGTCCGGCCTGGTGGACGGCATCGTCGCGGAAGACATCGGCAAGTTCCCCGACACCAACCTGGCTGAATCGCTGAGCCGCATCAGCGGCGTGTCCATCGACCGCGCCAACGGCGAAGGCACGCGCATCACCGTGCGCGGCATGGGCCCCGACTTCAACCTGGTGCTGCTCAACGGCCGCCAGATGCCCGGCGCCAGCCTGGACGGCAGCGCCCCCAGCTCGCGCTCGTTCGACTTCTCCAACCTCGCCTCCGACGGTGTGGCCGCGTTGGAGGTCTACAAGACCAGCCGCGCCAGCAGCCCCACCGGCGGCATGGGCGCCACCATCAATGTGCGCACCCAGCGCCCGTTCGACATCAAGGAAACCGTCGCCAGCGTCGGCGTGAAGATGGTGAGCGACCAGTCCGCCCGCCGCCTGCCCGGCGAGGAGAAGGGCAAGAACGCCACGCCCGAACTGAGCGGCATCTACAGCACCCAGACCAATGACGGCACCTTCGGCATCGCGCTGATGGGCACTTACCAGGTGCGCGATTCCGGCTACTCCCAGGCCAACGTCAGCAGCGGCTGGAAGAGCTTCACCGGCAACATCGACAACCAGGACTGGGCCGGCGGCAACGCTGCCTGGGGCGGCCTGCCGCCCGCGAGCCCGACAGGCGAGATCAAGAACCGCCCGGCCAAGGACTCCATCTACAGCGTGCCGCAGAACCTGAACTACTCGTTCACCGGCGTGCACCGCGAGCGCCTGAACGGCCAGTTGGTGCTGCAGTTCAAGCCGATGAAGGACCTGGTCGGCACGCTGGACTTCGTCATGTCGGAGCAGAAGTTCCGCCAGCGCCGCAACGACATCTCCGCCTGGTTCAACTACGGCGGCCAGTTCGGCGAATACCAGACCGGCTCACCGTCCTCGCCCATCATCTACGGCGAGCACATGACCAACTCCGACCTGGCCATGGGCGCGTCGCGCATCCAGACCAAGAACAAGAACCAGCAGCTCGGCCTGAACCTGAAGTGGAAGGCCACCGACGCGCTGAACTTTGACTTCGACATCCACCACTCCACCGCCACCTCGGGTGCCAACGACCCGCTGGGCACCGCCGTGACGCTGGGTACCGCCTCGCTGAACCGCGGCGACACCTTCGTGGACTTCAGCAACAAGTTCCCGGTGCTGGGCATCAAGGGTGCGACGCTGGACCCGACCTTGCAGGAGCTGCAGGGCTCGGTTTTCGGCAACAGCTACCAGAAGAACGAGGTCAACCAGCTGCAGACCAAGGGCAACTGGAAAATCGACGCGGACAGCAGCCTGGACTTCGGCCTGACCCTGACCGACGTCAAGAACCGCTCGGCCTTCGCCAACGTCCAGCGCGACACCTGGGGCGGTGGCGCAGCCGGCGGCCCTGCCGCGATGCCGGACGACATCTGGAAGGCCGACTCCATCAGCAAGTACTTCAGCCGCATCCCGGGCTCCAGCGACCCGCGCCTGTTCAACCAGTTCTTCTACTTCAACTTCGAAGACCTGCGTGCCGCGGCCATCAAGGCCCTGGGGTCGGACAACCTGCTGAAGGCCTCGTTCAACTTCACGGACGACTACCGCACGACGGAAAAGTCGCAAGCCCTCTACGGCCAGTACAACCTGGCCTGGGAATGGGGCGTGCCGATGGACCTGTCCGCAGGCCTGCGGTACGAGCGCACCAAGGTGCAATCGCCCAGCGTCGAGTCCGTGCCGGGCACCGTGCGCTGGGTTTCTGCCAACGAAATTCCCATCACCTTCAACGGCACCACCAACGCCTCGCGCGGTGGCAAGTACAGCTATGCACTGCCCTCCATCGACTGGAGTGCCGACCTCAGCTCCGACGTGAAAGTGCGCGCCAGCTACGGCAAGACCATCGGTCGCCCGGGCTGGAACGCCATCCAGGGTGGCCGCACGCTGAATGGCCTGGCGCGCATCGACGGCGGCTCGGGCGCGGTCGGCAACCCCGACCTGAAGCCGTTGCAGTCGACCAACCTGGACTTCTCGGCCGAGTACTACTACGCCAAGAGCAGCTACGTGGCCGCCAGCTACTTCCGCAAGTCGCTCAAGGACTACAACGAAGCCATCATCTCCCCGCAGACCATCCCGGGCATCACGACACCGATCGGTGGTGCGTACTTCCAAAAGGCCGTACAGGTCGGCAAATGCTCGGCCAACGACTCCGGCTGCATCCGTGATTACATCTTTGCCAACTTCGCCGGCCAGCCGGGTGTGGACGCGGCCGCCAAGACGATCACGGCTCAGCCGAGCGATCCGCTGCTGGTGTTCCAGTTGGGCACGTACCAGAACAACCAGCGCACCAGCAAGCTCAACGGCATCGAGCTGAACGCCCAGCACATCTTCGGCAACACGGGCTTCGGCGTGTCGGCCAACTTCACCAAGGTGAAGTCCAACCTGAGCTACGACAACAACAAGGTCGGTGCACAGACCGACGTGCTGGTGGGCCTGGGCGACTCCGGCAACCTGGTGGGCTTCTACGAGAACGAGACCTACTCGGCGCGCCTGGCCTACAACTGGCGTGGCAAGTTCCTGGCCGCCAACTTTGGGGGCACGGACGGTGCACAGCCGCTGTATGTGGAACCCTTCGGCCAGCTGGATGTGAGCCTGGGCTACAACTACAACGCGCACCTGCGCTTCCAGTTGGAGGCCATCAACCTGACAGACGAGTACACGCGCACGCATCTGCGCAACGAAAACCAGATCGGTGCTGTCACCCAACTGGGCCGTCGCTTCATGATCGGTGCGCGCTACCGGTTCTAAGAGAAGGCCTCAGGGGCCGGCCGCGGCCTGCCCCTCAAGGAAAGTCGGGCCCCCCGGGCCGTTCCTTGTGAGGCAAAGTCTGGTTCGGCGGCGCTCGCGTTCTGGGGTGCCGCCCTTGTTCGCCGCTTGGCGAGGCCGCGCGAGCGGCCCTTTTTACTTCTGGGGACCAGATCTTGAACGACAGGCTGCGTGACGTGGTGGTGCTGGGCGGGGGCTCGGCAGGCTGGCTGGTCGCCGGGCTGCTGGCCGCTGAACATGCCGAACTGAAGATCACCCTCATCGAATCCAGCGACGTCCCGACCATCGGCGTCGGCGAGGGCACCTGGCCGTCCATGCGCGACACGCTGCGCCGCATCGGCCTTGCCGAGCCCGAGTTCATTCGCCGCTGCCAGGTCTCGTTCAAGCAGGGTTCGCGCTTCGACGGCTGGGCCCGCGGCGGCGCCGGCGCTGAGGGCGACCGCTACTACCACCCCTTCATGCTGCCCGTCGGCTACGGTGACGTGGACCTGGTGCTGCCCTGGCTGGCCACCCAGGGCACGCGGCCGTTTGCCGACGTCGTCAGCCCCTCCGTGCAGGTGTGCGAAGCCGGCCGCGCACCCAAGCAGGCGCAGACGCCCGAGTTCGCTGCCGTCGCCAATTACGCCTATCACTTCGATGCCGGCCTCTTCGGCCAGCTGCTGCGCGAGCATGCGGTCGCCAAGCTCGGCGTCCGGCACGTCATCGACCATGTCGACGCCGTCGTGTCGCACCCGGACGGCGAACGCGGCGGCGACATTGCCGCGCTGCAGACCCGTGAGCATGGCGAGTTGAAGGCCGACCTGTTCATCGACTGCTCCGGTCTCACAGCACGCCTCATCGGCCAGCACTTCGGCGTGCCCATGAAGAGCGAGCGCGACGTCCTATTCAACGATGCCGCCCTGCCTGTGCAGGTGCCCTATGCCCAGGCCGATGCACCGCTGGCCTCGGTCACCGTTGCCACCGCCTGGGCCAAAGGCTGGATCTGGGACATCGGCCTGCCGGCCCGGCGCGGCGTTGGCTGCGTCTACTCGCGTGCTCACGCCAGCGACGACGAGGCCCACGCGGCGCTGCAGGCCTATCTCGATGCCACCGGCGCGCCGCCCGAGCGCCCCGCGCCGCGCACCATCCGCTACGACCCCGGCTACCGCCAGCAGTTCTGGGTGCGCAACTGCGTCGCCATCGGCCTGTCCTCGGGCTTCATCGAGCCGCTGGAGGCCTCGGCCCTCGCCATGGTCGAGCTGTCTGCCCAGCGGCTGTGCGACGAGCTGCCCATGACGCGCGCCTCCATGGACGCCGTCGCGCGCCGCTTCAACGACGACTTCGGCTACCGCTGGGCCCGTGTCATCGACTTCCTGAAGCTGCACTACGCGCTCAGCCAACGCGACGACAGCGACTACTGGCGCGCCCACCGCGACCCCGCCACCTGGCCCGAGCGCCTGCGCGAGCTGCTGCCGCAGTGGCGCCTGCGCGCGCCGGCCCGCCACGACTTCGGCCGCATCGACGAGGTCTTCCCGTCGGCCAGCTACCAGTACGTGCTTTACGGCATGGGTTTTCGCCCTGACGCACAGCCCCTGTCCACCACCAAACTACAGGCCGCCCAGGCCGCCTTCGACGAGGCCGCGCGCCAGGCCCGCCGCTTCGTGCCCGGCCTGCCCGGCCATCGCAGCCTGATCGACCACATCAGAAAAAACGAGACATGAATCCCGCCTTGCTCGACAACATCACCCACCGCCATCTGCGCGTCCGCAGCGAGCGCTCTGCCGCCCTGGGAGACGCCCGTCAGTCGGCCCTGGCCCTGCCGGCCGAGTTCCGCCAGTTGCAGGCCCATTTCCCCATCGCCTTCCAACTGGTGGAAGGCGACGCCGCCAACGCCGGCTTTCAGCCCGTCGCCCTGTTCGGCCTGGAGGAAGGGCAGAACCTCTTCCTGACCGACACAGGCTGGGACGCCCCCGTCGTGCCCATGGCTCTGCAGCGGGACCCCTTCATGATCGGCCGCGCCCCTGACGACAGCTTGCAGCTGCACATCGACATGGACAGCCCGCGCATCGTGAGGCCCGAGGAGGGCGAGGTCGGCACCGCCATCTTCATGCCGCACGGCGGCTTCAGCGACTACCTGGATCATGTCGTGCAGCTGATGGAGCATCTGCACGCCCAGGCCCAACAGCTGCCGGTCTTCATCGAGGCGCTGACCCGCCACCAGCTGCTGGAGCCCTTCGTCATCGACATCGAGATGGCCGGCGGCGAACAGGGCCGGCTGTCGGGCCTCTTCACCATCCACGAGGAGCGCCTGGCCGCCCTGCCCGGCGCCGCGCTGGAAGCCCTGGCGCGCGAGGGCCATCTGCTGCCCATCTACATGCAGATCGCTTCGCTGGCCCAGTTGCCCGTTCTCGTCGAGCGAGCCAGCCGCCGTTGAGCTGAACCATGCGTGCAGTACCCGCCTGGACCGGGGCGTTTGACCCCAACGACCTGCCCGCCGAGCTGCTGGCGGCCGACCGGCCCTACGTCGTGCGGGGCGGCTTCGCCCACTGGCCGGTCGTGCGGGCGGCACGCCAGTCCGACGAGGCCCTGGCCCGCCATCTGATGGGCTTCTACAACGGTATCCGGATCGGTCTATTCCAACTGGCACCCGAGGCCCGCGGCCGGGTCTTCTACGCCGACGAGACCCTGCGCGACTTCAACTTCAGCCGCCATGCCGCCACGCTGGACCAGGTGCTGACCGGCCTGCTGGGCCTGGCCGCGGCACCCGAGCCGCCGGCCCTCTACGTCGGCTCGACCACCGTCGAGGCCGTGCTGCCCGGCTTCCTCGACGTCAATGCCCTGGGCCTGGGCCAGCGCGACGCCCTTGTCAGTCTGTGGCTGGGCAACCGCACCCGCATCGCCGCCCACTACGACCTGCCTGACAACCTCGCCGTCGTGGCCGCCGGCCGGCGGCGCTTCACGGTCTTCCCGCCCGAACAGATCCACAACCTCTACATGGGCCCGCTGGACCCGACACCGGCGGGCCAGCCCGTCAGCCTGGTCGATTTCGAAACACCTGACTTCGAGCGCTTCCCGCGCTTTCGGCAGGCGCTAGACGCTGGCGAGGTGGCCGAGCTGGAACCCGGCGACGCCATCTTCATCCCCAGCATGTGGTTCCACCACATCGAGGGGCTGGCGCCGGTCAACCTGCTCATCAACGCCTGGTGGCGCCAGACACCCGAGTACGTCGACTCGCCGCTGAGCGCGCTGCACCTCGCACTGATGACCATGCGCAACCTTCCCGATAAAGAGCGCCGCATCTGGCAGCACCATTTCCAACATTTCGTCTTCGATGCCGATGCCAGCACCTGGGAACACATTCCCGAGGCCGCACGCGGCTTGCTGGAGGCCGCCGACGAAACCACCTCGCGCCAGGCCCGCGCGCAACTCCTGAGTCAACTCAAACGATGAACACTTCCAACAAGCCCCCGCGCCGCGTCGTGATCGCCGGCGGCGGCACCGCCGGCTGGATGACGGCCGCCCTGATGGGCAAGCTGCTCGGCAAGCAGCTCGACATCAAGCTCATCGAGTCCGAGGAGATCGGCACCGTCGGCGTCGGCGAGGCCACCATCCCGGCCCTGCACACATATCACAACCTGCTCGGCATCAACGAGGCCGAGTTCATGGCCGCGACCAATGCGACCTTCAAGCTGGGCATCAAGTTCGAGGGCTGGAAGGACATCGGTCAGGACTACTTCCACTCCTTCGGCAGCACCGGCAACGACCACTGGAGCGCCGGCTTCCAGCACTTCTGGCTCAAGGGCCAGGCGGAAGGCCTCTCCAAGACCTACACCGACTACAACCCCGAGACGGTCGCCGCCTACGCCAACCGCTTCGCCCACCTGCCGCGCAACGGCCTGAACTACGCCTACCACCTGGACGCCGGCCGCTACGCCAAATACCTGCGCGCGATGAGCGAGGGCTACGGTGTACAGCGTATCGAGGGCAAGATCGCCGCGGTGCTGATGGATGGCCCCGAGGGCCGCGACGGCGACATCACCGCGCTGCAGATGCAGGACGGCAGCCGCATCGACGGCGACCTGTTCATCGACTGCACGGGATTTCGCGCCATGCTGATCGGTGAGGCCCTGGGCGTGGGCTACGAGGACTGGTCACACTGGCTGCCCTGCGACCGCGCCGTGGCCGTGCAGACGGCGTCGGTGCGCGAGGCCTGGCCCTATACCCGCTCCATCTGCCACCCCTTCGGCTGGCAGTGGCGCATCCCGCTGCAGCACCGCGTCGGCAACGGCCTGGTCTACAGCAGCAAGGAACTCAGTGATGCCGACGCGCCCGAGGTGATCAAGAACAACGTCGAGGGCGAGCTGCTGATCCAGCCGCGCGTCATCAAGTTCCTGCCCGGCCAGCGCCACAAGGTCTGGCATCGCAACTGCATCGCCGTGGGCCTGGCCAGCGGCTTCATCGAGCCGCTGGAATCCACCAGCATCCACCTCATCCAGCGCTCGGCCATCCGGCTGATGCAGCTCTTCCCGACCCGGGGCGTCAACCCGGCCGACGTGGACGAGTTCAACGCCCAGTGCGAGCGCGAGTTGACCCACATCCGCGACTTCATCATCCTGCATTACCACGTGACCGACCGCAGCGACTCCGCGCTGTGGAACCATGTGCGCACGATGGAAGTGCCCGCTACGCTCAGGCACCGCATCGAGCTTTTCCGCGAAAGCGCCCGCGCCTTCCGCCCCAGCGACGAGCTGTTCGCCGAGAACTCCTGGATCCAGGTCATGATGGGCCAGGGCATCACGCCGCAGAGCTACCACCCGGTTGCCGACCTGATGGGCCCGGCCGAGCTGAACCAGTTCCTCGGCGACATCCATCTCAAGGTCTCGCGCACCGTGGCGGGCCTGCCCAGCCACCAGGCCTATGTCGAGCAGCTCTGCGCGCCGTATCGCAATGCGACGACGGCCCAGTTGGCGGCCACGCCGCTGCAGGCTTGAAATCCCCTACGCGAAGCCCAAGATTTGTGACCAGCTCACAATTCTGCACATCATGAAGCTCAACCACACTATCCAAGCCCGCCTCAACCACTGAAGCGCCCTTCGACCGTGTTCGGAAGGCGTCCAGCCTTCCGGTTCAACCAACCCCGGCAGGCTCGCACCTCCCGGGGTTTTGTTTTTTCTGATCCCTGAGTTCAACCATGCGCACACGCACCTTCGACAAGCTGATCGCCACGATTCCCGAGCGCCGGAGCGCGGCTCGGCTCTGCCTGTCGCGTGCGCGCTTCGGCGTCCTGCCTTTGCGCTAGTTCCCCCGGCGATTCCGACCGAGGGGCTGGCTCCTCACCCATTCAGGAATCGCCATGAACTCGAACATCCACACATCCTTGCGCAACCTGCGCAACATCGGCGTCATCGCCCACGTCGATGCCGGCAAGACCACGACCACCGAACGCATCCTGTTCTACACGGGCGAGAACCATCGCATCGGCGAAGTCCATGACGGCGCCACGACGATGGACTTCGATCCGCAGGAACGCGCAC
Source organism: Burkholderiales bacterium (assembly GCA_016195825.1). GTDB lineage: Bacteria > Pseudomonadota > Gammaproteobacteria > Burkholderiales > Burkholderiaceae_C > Pelomonas. The sequence goes on from JACPYV010000047.1 coordinate 28,335, forward strand.
GCGGTATCACCATCCACAGCGCAGCGACGACCGTGCATTGGCACGGCACGCAGATCAACCTGATCGACACGCCCGGACACATCGACTTCAACCTCGAGGTGCGCCGCTCGCTGCGCGTGCTGGACGGTGCAGTCGTCGTCTTCGACGGCGTGGCCGGGGTGGAACCTCAGACCGAGACCAACTGGCGCCTCGCGGATGAGTACCGCGTGCCGCGCCTGGCCTTCGTCAACAAGCTGGACCGCGTGGGTGCAGACTTCCAGCGCGTCGTCGCGTCCCTGCAGGAACGGCTGGGCGTGCGCGCGCTGCCGCTGCAACTGCCCATTGGCGCGGAAGGCGACTTCCGCGGCGTGGTGGACTTGCTGACCATGCAGGCGCTCGTCTGGGACAAGGACGACGCCTCGGCACCGCCGCGCGTGGACGCTATCCCGCACGAGCTGCTGAGCGCGGCCGAGGCCGCGCGTGCACGCCTGCTGGAAGCCGCCGCCGAACAGGACGACGCGCTGCTGGACGCCTGGCTGCGCGGCGCCGACCTGCCGCTGACTGAGCTGCGTGCGGCGCTGCGCCGCGGCACTATCGCGGGCGCCTTTGTGCCTGTGCTGGCCGGCTCGGCCTTCCGCAACCGCGGCGTGGAGCCGCTGCTGGATGCCGTCGTGGCCTACCTGCCTCGCCCCGGTGAGACACCCGGCGCGTCGACGACGGAGGGCCCGCTGTCCGCCCTCGCCTTCAAGCTGACCGCCGACGACCACGGCGCGATGGTGTTCGTGCGTGTTTACAGCGGACGCCTGAAGCGCGGCGACACGGTGTTCAACGCCAGCACCGGCAAGGTTGAGCGCGTTTCACGCCTGTACGAGATCCACGCGGACCAGCGCGTTGAGCGCGACGAACTCGTCGCGGGCGACATCGCGGGCGTCGTGGGCCTGAAGGACGTGCTAACCGGCCACACGCTGGCAGCCACCAAGGACGCGCCGGTCCTGGAGAGCATCGCCGTGCCCGAGGCCGTCATCGACGTGGCCATCGAACCGCGCAGGCAGACCGATGCAGCGGCCCTGTCCAAGGGCCTGGGCGTGCTCATCCGCGAAGACCCGTCCCTGCGACTGCGCCAGGACGCGGACTCGGGCCAGACGTTGCTGTCGGGCATGGGTGAGCTGCAGCTGGAAGTGGCGGTGGAGAAGCTGCGCGCGCGCTTTGGCGTGGAAGTGCAGGTCGGCCGGCCCCAGGTCGCCTACCGCGAGACCCTCGCGGGCGCGGCCGAGGTGCGCCACCTGCACCGCAAGCAGAGCGGCGGCCCCGGCCAGTTCGCCGAGCTGACGCTGCGCGTGGCACCGCTGCCACGCGGCGACGGCATCCGCTTCGAGAACACCGTGGTGGGCGGCGCGATCCCGCGCGAGTTCATCCCGGCGGTCGAAGCGGGCGTGCGCAAGGCGGCGCTGGCGGGACCGTTCGCCGGTTTTCCGCTGGTGGACTTCGAGGCGACGCTGGTGGACGGCAGCCATCACGTGCGTGACTCGTCGGCGCTGGCCTTCGAGCTGGCGGCAGCGACGGCGCTGCGCGAGGCGGTCATGAAGGCGTCGCCCATGGTGCTGGAGCCGGTGATGACCGTGGAGGTCATCACGCCGGCCGAGCATCTGGGCGACGTCATCGGCGACCTGCTGCGCCGGCGCGGCCAGGTGCAGGCGCAGGACGCACGCGGCAACGCGGTCGTCGTGACGGCACATGTGCCGCTGGAGCGGATGTTTGGCTACATCGGGCAGTTGCGCGCCCTCAGCTCGGGTCGTGCGCAGTTCACGATGCAGCTGGGCCATTACGCCGAGGCGCCGGCAAGCGTCGCGGCGATGGCAGCGTAAGTCGAGGGCGAGGCGTCGAGAGGCCCCTCGCCCCTTTTCAGCAGGACGTCTCCCGCAACACCGTGCGGCGCCGACGCGCCACACCCACCAGCGAGAGCCCGGCCAGCAGCAACACGGCCGACGCAGGCTCCGGCACCGCCGCCGCTGCCACTTCGGCACCCCAATAGCCCGGCAGATGCAGATACGGGTTCCCGCTGGCCATCGTCCCATCGGTGATGTAGATCGCCCCCAGCCCATGCTGCTTGGCCAGGCCCATCACCTCCTGCATCTGTGCGGCGGTCGCCACGGTGTGCACGATCGCGCCCGTCGACGCGGCGTTGGTCAGCCCGCTCAGAAACGGGCCGTTGACGAAGTCCGCGTACGAGCCCTCGAAGCTCATCAGTGTGTTGGCGAGTGCCGTGTACCCCGCCGCCGGCGTGACGCCCGGGTTGCCGACGATCTGCCAGCCCGGGTGCGCCGCCTTCAAGCCATTGCTGACCGTCTGATAGAACGGCAGCGCACTGGGCTGTGTCGCCATCTCGTCCAGGAACACGCCGTCCACGCTGTACCAGCTTGCGTACTTCTGCGCGTCCGCCAGCACCTCGGCCGTGGACCGCGTGGGCGGCACTTCCGGCGTGCAGTGGTTGACGCCATAGCAGGTGTACACGTACCCGACCACCTTCCCGCCCGCCGCGCGGAACTCGTTGACCGAAGCCACGTAGTCGCTGTTGGACGCCGTGCCCGGCCCATTGCCAGGATTCATGATGGCAGTGACCCGTGCGCCCTGCTGGGCAGCCCAAGTGAGCTGGTGCCATTCGTTCTGCGACGGCATCCACGACGGGTAGAAATATGCCGGCACGACGATCTCGACGGCCGAGGCGAAGGGGGCCGTGGCGGCGAGGGCCAGCGCGGTGAGCAGGGTTTTCAGGCGTTTCATGAGAGGCTCCTTGTTCGTCAACGCACGGTGAACGTTGTGCCTGCGCGGAATGCGCCGAGCGTGGCATCCCAGGCCTGGGCTTTGCCGGCGTTGTCGGCATTGGCCGGGCGCACGCTGTAGCGCACGTCGGCGCTCAGCGATGGGGCGCCGTCCGGCAGGGCCAGCAGCACGTCGTAGGCGCCTGTGGGCGTTCCTGCGGGCACCGTGAAGCCCGCCGAAACGGTGCTGGTGCTGCCGGGGAGCCAGCCCCGCGGGTCGACAGCCGGCAGCGCGATGCGCACGACGGCGCCCGTGGTCTTGTGCTTGAGCAGCAGCTGCACGACGCGCGGGTTGAAGGCACGGGCCCAGCCACTGTTCTTCACGGTCAGCAGAATGTCGCCGGCCTGCCCAGCCGTCGCCGCCGCGCTGTGCCGCAGCGTGACGAGCTCGAAGCGATAGCCCATGCTGCGTTTGACCTCGGCCATGCAGCTCTGCGTCTCCCAACGGGTATGGAAGAGGTCGCGGTAGTAGTCGTTGTGGAGATAGGTCAGGCTGAATTGCCGGCCCTCGGCCAGGATATCGGCGCAGTTGGTGCGCGGCACGGCGCCCGCCTCGTCGGCCGGGTTGCAGGTCTCGCCGCCGAAGGGCGCCACCTGCGACAGCGCGGCGATGTAGTTGCGCTCGGTCTGCCGGGCGGCCGTGTCCTCGCTGTAGGTGCCGACGTCAGTAACTGAGGCGAGGAAGCAGTCGTTGTGCGCGCCGACGCGCGAGGCCGCCGAGCCGTCGCGCCAGCCCGGCACCTGCGGCGCCCACTGCATCAGATAGGCGGGATAGCGCAGCTGCAGGAAACGCTCGGCCGGCAGGGCGGCAAGCAGCGCGTCGCGGATCTGCGTGCGGGCCGGGTTGGCGGTGAGGTTGTTGGACGAGGTGTGCCACTCGCCCCAGGCACCGACGAAGCCTGCCTGCAGGTAGGCGATGACGTCCGTGTTGGCCGTCAGCACGGGCTTGAGCTGGCTGATGTGGCCGAGCACGCGCGTCAACGGTGCATCCTGCGCGTTGAGATACTCGGTTTCGTTGGCCGGGTAGTTGTAGAGGAAGCGCGGCACGACCTTCAGCCCGGCGCGGCGGGCGATGGCGAAGCGGTCGGCAAGCTGCGTGAGCAGGCTGGCAGGCAGCGTGGTGTTGGCGTAGGCGTCCAGCCGCACAGCGGCATAGACCACGCGGTAGCCGGCCCGGAACTGCCCGTCGGCGTCGGCCTGGGTCCACAACAGCAGGTTGTCGGCCGCCCAGGTGTACATGCCGCGCTCGGGGTTGGCGATCTCGGCGGTGCTGACGGTGAAGCTGGTCTCGACCGGCGCGGGCGCCGGAGGCGGTGTCGGCGTGGGGGCAGGCGCCGACAGCTGCCAGGCCTGCTTCGCGTCGCTGGCGTTGCAGGTCGTGACCGAGAAGGCCACCTGGTTCAGCTGGGCCGGCGCGGTCAGGCAGACGTTGGCCGACGCGAGCTTCAGCTGCACCAGCGATCCGCCGCCGATGGCCACCGTCTGGAAGCGCTGGCCGGCCTGGCTGCTGACGCAGGTGGCAAGTTCGACGAACGAGCCGGAGCCGGTGCCCGTGGCGGCGATGCACAGGCCGGCCTGGGTGTTGCGGATCGTCGAGATGCTGCTGCCGGTGCTGACGGGCGTGAAGGCGAAGTCCTGAAGCGTGCCGGCATTGCAGGTCGCCAGACTCACGTCCCAGCTGGCCGTGATGGCCTGGGTGCAGGCGCCGAGCTGATTGGCCACCAGGGGTGCGGCCTTGGCGGCGACAGGCGCAACGGCAAGCAAGGCACAGCCGAGAATGCTGGCGAGCGGAGTGGCAATGAGCCCGGCACGAAAGCGGGGCGGGGGGCAGGGACGCATGGAAGGCATCGGGTTCTCCTCATGAACGACTGGGCGCTGAACGGGAGGGGCCAGACCACGTCAGCGCGAGCGCGGCCGGGGCACCGGCGCAACCGGTGCCAAAAGGCTGTGGGCAGTGAGCGTGGTGCGTCGAAGGGCGGCTACTCGATGCGAGCCTCACCCCAGGTCACGACGATGGGCCCGACGATATCGGCCCCATGCTGGCGCGCGATCAGCTCGATCAGCTTCACGCCGCGCAGGTCGGCGCCGAGTTCGCGCGCCGCTTGGTTGAACTTCATCGGTGCGGTCGCGGCGAGGCGGCGGCCGTCGCCCCAGACCTCGAAGCTGACGGCCGCGGTCTTGCCACGCGTCGAATCGTCAACGCCGACGCGGGCCACGAAGCGCTGCGAGCCGGGTGCCACCTGCACCTGCAGGCGCGAGTCGGCCAGCACGCCGATGCCGTGGCGAAAGGCCTGGCGCTGCACACTCAACGCCTGTTCGTAGGGCGTCGAATCTGCACGCGGGCCGCCCCAGCCAGCATAGGCGGGGCGGGTGCCGCCGTTGTCGGTGGTGGCCCATGACGCGAGCGAGCGATAGCCGACGGGGTCCTGCTCCGGCGCACGGATGCCGTCGCGGGCGACGTAGACATTGCCGGGCCGCTCGGACACGAAATAGCCGCGCGGTAACAGGTGCTTGCCTGTGGCCGTGAATAGCAGCGCCTCGCGCGGCTGCAACTGAAACTCGCGCTGGCCGGTGAACGTGCCCGCGTCGGCGCGCGCCCAGGCGTCGCGCAGCGCGATGGGCGCGGCGGCATCCATCTTCAGATGCTCAGCTGTCAGTGTGAACCTGGCGGGCGCGCCGGTGCGGTTGAACAGCAGCACCGCCTTACGTCCATCAGCCAGCGTCTTCACGAGGATCTGCCGGTCGCTATCGGCATAGGCGATGACGCCCTGGTGGCCAGCCGGGTCCTGGTTGATGGCGACCACCTCGGGCGCCTTCAGGATGTCGATCAGCGCGGGCGCGGCTTTCGACAGGTCCGTGCCGATCATCAGCGGCGCCGCCGTGATGGCCCACAGGCCTAGGTGGGTGCGCGCTTCCAGCAGGTGGCTTCCATCGAAATCGCCATTGCCAATCTCCAGCATGTCGGGGTCGTTCCAGCGGCCGGGGCCGGCGTAGAACTCGCGAGTGGCGACGGTGTCGAAGTTGTGCACCATCTGCGAGAAGGTGTTGGCGATATCGCGGCTGGTGCGCCACATCGTGCCGTAGTCCTGCCCCCAGCTGCGGACGTTGACAGTGCCCCACAGGCACACCGACAACACGTAGTCGCCATTCGGCCTCACCTCGTGCAGCGCCTGTTTCAGGCCGGCGTAGAGCGCCTGGGTGCCTGGCACGTCGGACTGGTTGACATTGCCTTCGACGATGCTGGGCTTGACCTCGCGGTACTGACCCGACGCGACATGCGGCCGGTCACGGCCGTACGACGACAGCCCGCAGCCGTCCACCTTCAGGTAGTCGAAGTTCCACTCGCCGAAGAACAGCGCCACATCCTGCTTGACGAAGCCCATCAGACCCACCTCGCGCTCGGCGTGCGTGCCTTCGGGCAGGTTGGGGCTGTCGGCGTCGTAGGCCTGCGAGCACGCATTGCGGCCGATGTCGGTGTAGATGCCGGCCTTCAGGCCCATCGCGTGGATCTTGTCGGTGAAGGGGCGCAGCGACGAGCCCTTGTCGCCCCCTGCCTCATCACGAAGGGCTGCGCTCGGGAACAGCCCCGTGCGCACCTGCAGCCGTCCGTCGCTGGTGCGCCGCTTGAGCCACCAGCCGTCGTCCACGTTGATGCTGCGGTAGCCCGCGCCGGCCAGGCCGGAGTCGACGATGACACGGGCCGAGTCCAGCACCTTCTGCTCGGTGATGTCGACGCGGAAGGCGTTCCAGCTGGACCAGCCCATGGGCGGCGTGGGCGCACTGCCGACCGGCTGGTGTTGCCAGCGGCTGGTGGGTGCCAGCGGCTGCTGGGCCTGCGCGGTGGTCAGCGAGGTGGCAAGGGCAAGGGCAAGCAGCTTCATGCAGCGTGGTTCATCAGGCGGCCGAAGGCGGCGGGAATGTGAAAGTCGGGGGTCGCAGTCTTCGTCGGGCTCCACGCGGAATAGACGCGTCCCGCATCCTTGCCCTCCTGTCCCTCCACGCGAAAGAGATTGAGCCGCCAGCCGTCGTCGGCACCGTGCATGGGCACGGCCAGCTCAGCGGTCCACACACGGGCCTGTTCGTCGATGTGCGCCCTGGCGCGGCTCTCGCCGATGAGGCGCCGCTTGCCCGAGGCTTCAACGGCGATCTCCAGCAGCAGGCCGTTGGGCGACACCTCCACCTCGCGGTAGCTCTTCAGGCCAGCGCGGTCCGGTGCCTGCAGGAAGACCTCGACGACGTCGCGCTCCCACAGCGGCCAGATGTCGGTCGCCGACCCAGCGCGCTCATGGGTACTCAGCGCGTCGAACCTACAGATGAAGCGCAGGTAGAGCTGGCTCGATCCCCGCAGCAGCTGCACGCGCGTGGACTGCGGGCCGGCGAGCGGCTTGCCCTGCCAGTCATGCCGGAAGAACGTGGTGGGTGCGTCAGCCCACTGCGACGCGAGCGGGAAGCCGTCGCCGGCCACCTGCGCCACCTTGCCAGCAAAGGCGACGGGCAGCGAGTCGGCCGCTTCAGGGTGCGCCTCGATCAGCAGGCTGTGCGTGAATTTGAGGGGCAGCGTGGGCTTGTCGGCACTCACGACACCCAGCGCCTGGCCGCTCAGTGAATCGCGCAACGTCCATCGGCCGGCGGCCAAGCCGCGCAGCGTGACTGTGCCATCCCAGCGCTCGGCATAGAAGGCGTAATGCAGCGCCCCGCCCTGCTCGACGACATGCGTCTCCGGCTTGTCAAAGCCCAGGTCGTACAGCTCGCCGCGGTAGCGGCCTTCGGCCAGCCGCTGGCGGTTGTAGAGGTCCACCCACTGGCGCCAGTGCAGCTCGCGCTCGGGCGTCAGCAGGAAGCTGTCCTTGGGCTTGGGGTCCACCGGCCAGGTGAACTTGCTGGCCACAACGGCGCCGATGCCCACGCTGGACGCGAAGTCCTGGCCACCGGTGCTCAACTCGACATGGTCGCCTGCGTACGCGGCCCAGGGGCCCATCAGTGCCTTCAGCGTCTTGCCCTTGTGGCGCACCTGCCAACTCGACGTGGGGTCGGACGCCGGTGCCTGGTCCATGAACGGCATGTTGTGGAAGGCGTAGCCGGTGCCGCAGGGGC
>JACPYV010000028.1 GCA_016195825.1 Burkholderiales bacterium
AGCGCCAGCAGGTCATCGCCTTCACGGCGCCCTATTACTTCTCGCCGGCGCGCATGGTCATGCGCAGCGATGCGAAGCTGGACGTCAGCCCGGCGGGCATGAAGGGCCGGCGCATCGGCGTGGAGCGCGGCACCATCCATGAGCGCTTCCTGGCCGAGCAGTTCAAGGACAGCCAGGTGCTGCGCTATGCCACGCAGGACCAGGTCTTCCTGGACCTCAAGTCCGGCCGGCTGGACGCAACGCTGGCCGACGCGGTCATCGCGCAGTTCGGCTTCCTCAACCATGCCGACGGCCGCGGCTTCAGCTTTGCCGGCCCGGACTTCGGGCGCGACGTGCGCTACTACGGCAAAGGCATCGGCGTGGGCCTGCGCAAGACCGACGCGGCGACCTTGGGCCAGCGGCTAGACGGCGCGCTCACGGCGCTGCGCGGCAGCGGCGCACTGAAGACCTTGAACGACCGCTATTTCAGCTTCGACCTAGTCAGCCCGCGCTGACGCCGACCTCCATGCTGCACGGATTCCTTCCCAGCCTCCTCGAAGGCGCCGCCATCACGCTGGCCGTGGCGCTGTCCTCCCTGGCCGTCGCCGCCCTGCTGGGCCTGGCCGGCGCGCTGGCCAAGCTGTCGCGCTCGCGCACCGCAAGAAGCGTGGCCGGCATCTACACGACTCTGATCCGCGGCGTGCCGGACCTGGTGCTGATGCTGCTGGTCTTCTACGGCGGCCAGCTCGGCATCAACTTGCTCGCGCCCATGCTGGGCCACGAGGACTACATCGACGTCGATCCCTTCTTCGCCGGTGTGCTGACCATAGGCTTCATCTTCGGCGCCTACCTGACCGAGGCCTTCCGCGGCGCTTTCCTGGCGGTGCCGCCAGGCCAGCGCGAGGCCGGCCTGGCCTACGGCATGAGCCCGCTGCAGGTGCTGTGGCGCATCACGCTGCCGCAAATGCTGCGTCACGCGCTGCCGGGCCTGTCCAACAACTGGCTGGTGCTGATCAAGAGCACGGCCATCGTGTCCGTCATCGGCCTGTCGGACCTGATGACGCGCGGCAAGCAGGCCGCGGGCACCACGCGCGAGCCCTTCACCTTCTTCTTGGCCGTGGCGTTGATCTACCTCGTGTTCACCAGCGCGTCCGAACTCTTCTTCGCCTGGGCACAACGACGCCTGGCCATCGGCACCAGGCAGGGTCGGCTATGAACTTCGACGCCGTCGCTGAGAACTTCCCGCTCTACCTCACCGGGCTGGTCACTACGTTGCAGCTGCTGGTCTTGTCGCTGGCCGGCGGCCTGTTGTTGGCCGTGCCGCTGGCCGTCGTGCGCACGGCCCTCCTGGGCTGGCCTTCGCGGCTGGTCTGGCTCTACACCTATGTGTTCCGCGGCACGCCCATGCTGGTGCAGCTCTTCCTCGTCTACTACGGCGCCGCGCAGTTCGATGTCGTGCGTGACAGCTTCGCCTGGCCCTGGCTGTCCTCTGCCACGTTCTGCGCCTGGCTGACCTTCACGCTGAACACGGCCGCCTACACGACCGAGATCATCGCCGGCAGCATCCGTGCGCTGCCGGCCGGCGAGATCGAGGCCGCCAAGGCGCTGGGCATGAGCCGCGGCCTGATGCTGCGCCGCATCGTGCTGCCCGCCGCACTGCGCCGCGCTTTGCCGGCCTACGGCAACGAGGCCATCTTCATGCTGCACGGCACTTCGCTGGCCAGCACGGTGACACTGCTGGACGTGACCGGCGCGGCTCAGCAGGTCTACGCCAAGTACTACCTGCCCTTCGAGGCCTTCATCACCGCTGGCGCCTTCTACTTCGTGCTGACGCTCAGCCTGGTCGGGCTGTTCCGCTGGGCCGAGAACCGCTGGCTCAAACCCATGATGAGCCGCTAGGCACTATTTCCATGCAAGTCATCCGTCACCCGCTGCTCTCCCCCGCGCCCGGCACCCATCGCGAGCTGGTTTCTCTGCATTACGGTGAGCCCGGGGGCCAGAAGGCCTACATCCAGGCCTCGCTGCATGCCGATGAGCTGCCCGGCATGCTGGTGGCCCACCACCTGCGCCGGCTGTTGAACGAGTTGGATGCGGCGGGCCAGATCAGTGGCGAGATCATCCTCGTGCCCATGGCCAACCCCATCGGCCTGAGCCAGTTCGTCATGCACGGCCACCAGGGCCGCTTCGAACTGACGACGGGCGAGAACTTCAACCGTCACTACCCCGACCAGATCGCCAATGTCGCAGAGGCCGTCGCGTCTGACCTGGGGCCGGACGCCGCCGCCAACGTCGCCGCCTGCGCCGCGTGCTGAAGGCAGCCGTGCTGGCCTCGCCCGTCGAGACCGAGCTGCAGTCGCAGCGCCGCACGTTGCTGGGCCTGTCCTGCGACGCCGACATCGTGCTGGACCTGCACTGCGACGCGCAGGCGCTGATGCACCTCTACACGGAAACACCCTGCTGGCCCGACTGTGAGCCGCTGGCGCGCTTCCTGCGTTCGCGCGTGACGCTGCTGGCTCAGGACTCCGGCGACAACCCCTTCGACGAAGCCTGCTCTCAGGTCTGGTGGAAGTGGGACCAGCATTTCGCCGGCAAATTCCCCATCCCGCAGGCCTGTCTGTCGGTCACCGTGGAGCTGCGCGGCGCCGCCGACGTGACGCATGAGCTGGCCACGGCGGATGCGCAGCACATCGTCGACTTCCTGCGCTGGCGCGGCCTCATTGCCGGTGACAAGCCGGCGCTGCCTGAAGTGGTGGGCGAAGCGCGCCCGCTGGCCGGCAGCATGCCGATCAAGTCACCGACGGCCGGCGTGCTGACATTTCTGAAGGACGTCGGCGCCGAGGTGCAGGCCGGCGAGGTGCTCGCCCATGTCATCGACCCCGTCACGGCCGAAGTCGCGGAGCTGAAGAGCCCCGTCGATGGCCTGTTCTTCGCGCGCGACTTCGTGCGCTTCGCGAGCGCCGGCATGCGCGTCGCCAAGGTGGCGGGCCGCGATGCGCTGCGCACCGGCAAGCTGCTGGGGGCATGACATGAAGCCCCTCGCCCAGCCCAGCCGCGCTGAACGCGGGCAGGTCCGGTCGGTCCCCCTGGGGGACGGCAATGCTCGCGGCATTGAGCGACGAGCCCATCGCCAGTACGGGCCGGCTTGGGAGCGGCCCAGCGCTCGGCTCGCAAAGAGAACTTGAAATGACGATCCAACTTCAAGCCACCAACATCCACAAGCGCTTCGGCGAACGCGAGGTGCTCAAGGGCGTCTCCTTCTCCGCCAAGTCCGGTGACGTTGTCACGCTGATCGGCTCCAGCGGCTCGGGCAAGAGCACGCTGCTGCGCTGCCTCAACCTGCTGGAGCAGCCGCACGAGGGCGAGCTCAGCCTGTGCGGTGAAGCGCTGAAGCTCACGCGCGACCGCGACGGCAGCCTGAAGGCGGCAGACGCGAAGCAGCTGCAGCTGTGGCGCGCCAAGCTGGCCATGGTGTTCCAGAACTTCAACCTGTGGGCCCACATGACGGTGCTGGAGAACGTCATCGAAGCGCCCATCCATGTGCTGGGCAAGCCCAGGGCAGAGGCCGTCGAGCGTGCGCAGGCGCTGCTGGCCCGCGTGGGCGTGTCGCACCGCGCAAGCGTCTACCCGGCGCAGCTGTCGGGCGGCGAGCAGCAGCGCGTCGCCATCGCCCGCGCGCTGGCGGTCGACCCCGAGGTCATGCTGTTCGACGAGCCCACGTCGGCGTTGGACCCCGAGCTGGTCGGCGAGGTGCTCAAGGTCATGCGCGACCTCGCCGCGGAAGGCCGCACGATGATCGTCGTGACCCATGAGATGGGCTTTGCGCGCGAGGTATCCAACCACTGCCTGTTCCTGCACCAGGGCAAGGTCGAGGAAGAAGGCAACCCCAAGGAAATGCTGCTGCGCCCGCAGTGCGAGCGGCTGCAGCAGTTCCTCAGTGGCGGGTTGAAGTAGGCCTGCAGCCATGCGCCAGCTGTTGTGGCGCTCGCTGGCCTTGCTGAGTATCGCGCTCGCACTGGCCGGCGTCGTGCTGCCGGTTCTGCCTACGGTGCCCTTCGTGCTGCTGGCGGCCTGGGCGGCCGTCAAGGGCTGGCCGGCGCTGGAATCCTGGCTGCTCAACCACGCGCACTTCGGCCCCGCCATCCGCCGCTGGCGCGACCACGGCGCCGTGCCGCGCCGCGCCAAATGGCTGGCCAGCGTCATGATGACGGGCAGCGCCGTCATGCTCGCGCTGACCTCGCTGCCGCTGGTCGCCAAGATCGCGGTGCCGGCCGTGATGGCGGCCGTGGCCTTCTGGCTGTGGCGTCGCCCCGAGGTCTGATCGCTGCCTTCAGGCCTTGGGCCGCCAGTCGTGCGCGACCAGGGATTCGACGACCGCCTTCTGCACCGCGCTCAACGGCCGTTCGGACTGCACCAGCAGCTTGACCTCGCGCACGATGGGGCAGTCCGCCGTGCGCACATGCATCAGCCCAGCCGCGTCCGCGATGGACCGCGGCATGAAGGCCACGCCGAAGTTGGAGCGCACGAACGCCTGGATCCAGTCCTCGCGGTGCGACTGCTGCACCACCTCCAGCCGCACGCCGCGATCAATCAGCAGGCGTTCGATGTAGCTGGAGAACTCGCAGTAGATGCGCTCGCAGTAGCGCTCGCGGTCCAGCTCTGCCATGTCGATGGTCTCGCGGCCGCTAAAGCGATGGTCCTCGCCGATGGCGACGACGTAGTCTTCGCGGAACAGCAGCTGGGCATCGAAGCGCCGCGGCGTCTCGTAGGGCGAGCACATGATGCCGATGTCGACATCGCCCCGGTCCAGTTCGTCGGTCAATGCCTCCAGGTTGCCTTCACGGAAGTGCAGCTCGATGGCATGCCGGTCCTGGCTGTCGACGAAGCCCGGCAGCACCTGGTGGAAATCGATGGTGCACATCACACCCACTCGCACCACCTCGCGTTTCTCGCGCTTGAAGCGGCGCGCCTGCTCCCGTGCGGCCTGCGCGGTGTCGAAGATCTGACGGAAGTTGGGCAGCATGGCCCGGCCCAGGTCGCTGAGCTGCACGGAATTCTTGGTGCGGTCGAACAGGCGCCCGCCGATGGTCTCCTCCAGTCGCTGGATGGCCTTGGTCAGCGCCGGCTGCGAGACGAAAGACCGCTCCGACGCGCGCGTGAAGTTCAGCGTCTCGGCCACGGCCAAGAAGTAGCGGATCTGGTAGAGCTCCATGCGTGCGGGGTCGCACGAAGCGGCGGTTTCCTTACACCGCAGGCGATAACCGGCGCGTATCACGCCATGAATTGATGAGATTTCACGACTCTGGCGGCGATCCAGACACTGCGGCCCTCGCTTTCCCCAGGCCGCCATGTTCACCGCCTACCCTAACCCGCCAGTCCGTACCCTCGCCATCATCGGTGGCGGCTTTGCCGGCACCACGCTGGCCAGGTCTCTGCACGGCCGCCTGCCTGCCGGCTGGCAGTTGCTGCTGATCAGCGAGGAGAGCTACACCACCTTCAACCCCATGCTGCCGGAGGTGGTGGGGGCCGGCGTCTTCCCTGAACATGTGGTGGCGCCTATCCGCGAGATGCTGCCCGGCGTGCGCTTCGTGATGGGCGCCGTAAGCGCAGTCGACAAGGCCGCACGCCGGCTTACCTGCGACACCTTGTCCGGCCCGCTGGATTTTGGCTATGACCATCTGGTGCTGGCCCTGGGACAGCGGGCACGGCTGGACCTGCTGCCCGGCATGGCCCAGCACGCGTTGCCCTTGAAGCTGGTGGGGGACGCCATGCACATCCGCAACCGCGTGCTGCAGGCGCTGGCCCGCATCGAACTCAGCAGCGACGCGGCGCAGCGCCAGGCCCTCAGCCGCTTCGTCGTCATCGGCGGCGGATTCTCTGGGGTCGAAGTGGCCGGCGCGCTGGCCGACTTCGTCAAGAGTGCCAGCCGCCACTACCCAAGGACGCATGTCGAGGGTTTCCAGATCAGCCTGCTGCACGACGGCGCACGCCTGCTGCCCGAGCTGCCTGCCGCGCTGGGTGACGCCGCCGGCCGTTCGCTGGCACGCCGTGGCGTGCAGGTGCGTTGCGGCACCCGAGCAGAGCACATCCACGCCGACGCCGTGGCGCTGTCCGACGGCCAGACGCTGCCCAGCGCCACCGTGATCTGCACCGTCGGCACCCGCCCCAACCCGCTGGTGGAAGCGCTGGCGCTGCCCATGCAGCGCGGCCACATCGCCGCCGAGGCCGATGGCCGCGTGCTGGGTGAGACGTGCCTGTGGGCCCTCGGCGACTGCGCGGCCCAGCCGAATGCCCGCGACGGCCAAACCAGTCCGCCGACAGCGCAGTTCGCCGTCGCTCAAGGCCAGGCCCTCGCCGACAACCTGCTGCGCCACCTGAACGGCCAGCCCACGCGACCCTTTGCCTATGCGGCGCGCGGAATGATGGCCACGACCGGCCACCTCAAGGGCGTGGCACTGCTGTTCGGCTTGCGCTTGTCCGGCCTGCCCGCCTGGCTGCTGTGGCGCGGCTACTACCTGCTGCGCATGCCCACGCTGGGCCGCAAGACGCGCATCTGGGTCGAGTGGACCTGGGGCCTGTTCTTCCCGCTCGACATCACGCACCTGCGCTTCACCCGCACGGCCGACGTCGATCGCGGCGCCACATCAACCACCACTCCCCGCTAGGAGAACCTTCATGTTCATCGGCAAGACCGCCCTCGTCACCGGCTCCACCTCCGGCATCGGCCTGGGCATCGCCCGCTCACTGGCCGCACAGGGCGCCAACGTTGTGCTCAATGGCTTCGGCGACCCGCACGCCATCGAGGCGCTTCGTCTCGAGCTCATCGAGCGGCACGACGTGCAGGTCCGCCACGATCCGGCCGACATGGGCCAGCCCGACCAGATCGAACGCATGATGGGCAAGGCGATTGCCGAGTTTGGCGCTGTCGACCTGCTCGTCAACAACGCCGGCATCCAGCATGTGGCGCCGGTCGACGAGTTCCCGGTCGACAAGTGGTACGCCATCCTGGCCATCAACCTGACGGCCGGCTTCCACACGACGCGCCTGGCCGTGCCGGCGATGAAGAGGAAGGGCTGGGGCCGCATCGTCAACGTGGCCTCGGCGCATGCGCTGGTGGCCAGCAAATACAAATCGGCCTACGTGGCGGCCAAGCACGGCGTGGCCGGCTTCACGAAGACGGTGGCGCTGGAGCTGGCAGAGGCCGGCATCACGGTCAACGCCGTCTGCCCGGGCTACGTGCTGACGCCGCTGGTCGAACAACAGATTCCCGACACCGCCCGCGCCCGCGGCATCAGCGAGCAGGCCGTCATCCGTGACGTGCTGCTGGCCGCGCAGCCCACCAAGCAATTCGTCACCGTCGAACAGGTCGCCGCCTTGACGTCCTTCCTCTGTTCCGACGATGCCGCCTCTATCACCGGCGCCGTGCTGCCCATCGAAGGCGGCTGGACGGCGCAGTGATTCCCGCCCCTTCCCCACCCCAACGCTCAAGGAGAAACCCATGAAGAACTCGATCATCCGCACCCGCGCGTCCCGCCTCAGCCACTTGCTGGCTGCCGTGGCCGCCCTCGTCGCCAGCCTCGTCGCCAGCCTCGGCGCCGGCAACGCCCACGCCGGCGAGTGCCCGGCCGACAAGGTCATGGCCAACGCGCTGGCCGATGCCGCCACGGCGCCCGTCGGCGTGACCGACACCGAGCTGTCGTCCATCGACCTGGCCAAGGAGAACGTGCACCTCAGCCAGCGCCGCCTGCGCCTGCGCCACATGACCATCGCGCCCGGCGGTATCGTGCCTTTCCACAGCCACGAGGACCGGCCCGCGCTGATCATGGTCAACAGCGGCGAGATCCACGAGCACTCCAGCAAGTGCGCCGTGCCCATCCTGCACAAGGCCGGCGACATCTCGCGCGAGTTCCTCGGCACCAAGCACTGGTGGAAGAACAGCACCGCCGCGCCGGTGGAGCTGACCATCGCCGACATCGTCAACGACGGCAAGCCCGCCACGATGAAGGAACACATGTAAGCCTGGGGCACTGCCCGCCGACACAGCCATCGCCAACCGCAGCCGAGACCCGCCATGCCCGCCAAGAAATCCATCCCCTCGTCCCCGCGCCCCCAGGTCGTCCTCGTGCTGCAAGGCGGCGGCGCGCTTGGCGCGTACCAGGTCGGCGTGTACCAGGCCCTGCATGAAGCGGGCATTGAACCGGACTGGGTCATCGGTACGTCCATCGGCGCGATCAACGCCGCGCTGATCGCGGGCAACCCGCCCGAGCGGCGCATGGAACGGCTCGATGCCTTCTGGCGCCATGTCGAACACCAGAACACACTGGCCGGCCCACTGGACTGGCTGGGTATGGGCAACCTGCTGGCCAACATGACGACGGTGATGCGCGGCATCCCGGCCTTCTTCGAACCCAACCTGGCCGCGCTGCGCGGCACGCGGGCCGCGCTGGGCGTGGACAAGGCGTCGTACTACAGCACCGAGCCGCTGCGCGACACGCTGCGCGCGCTGGTGGACTTCGAGCAACTGCAGCACGGTGGCATGCGGCTTACCGTGGGTGCCGTCAACGTGCGCAGCGGCCAGATGCGCTATTTCGACTCGCGTGAAGAGCCGGTCGGGCTGGAGCACATCATGGCCTCGGGCGCGCTGCCGCCGGCCTTCCCGGCCGTCTGCATCGATGGCGAGGCCTACTGGGATGGCGGCCTGTACTCGAACACGCCCATCGAGGCTGTGTTGGACGACAACCCGCGCCGCGACGCGCTGATCTTCGCTGTCAACGTGTGGCACCAGACCGCACCGCAACCCGAATCCATCTGGCAGGTGATGGGCCGGCAGAAGGACATCCAGTACGCCAGCCGGGCCGACAGCCACATCGCGCGCCAGAAGCAGATCCACCGCCTGCGCCACGTCATCCGCGAGCTGAACCGCTTGCTGCCGCCCGAACAGCAGAAGGCCGCCCGGGAGCTCAGCGCCTGGGGTTGCGGCACGACCATGCATGTGGCGCATCTGCTGGCGCCGCGCATCGAGGGCGAGGACCACACCAAGGACATCGACTTCACGCCGGCCGGCGTCAAGGCGCGCCGCTCGGCCGGTCTGGCAGACGCCCGCCGCATGATCGAGCGCGCACCGTGGCAGGCGCCGGTGGACCCGATCGAAGGCGTCATCGAGCATGTGCTGGACCAGGCTCAGCTCGCATGAACCCGCTGGCCTTCATCGGCGCTGCAGCCTGCGCGCTGCTGATGGGCGCTGCCATCCAGCGCGGCGCGACCTGCACGGTGGCCGCCGTCGGCGAGCTGATGACGCAGCGCAAGGCCGGCCGCCTGCGCAGCCTGCTGGAGGCGTCGCTCTGGGTGGCGGGCGGCCTGTTGCTGTTGCGCCTCCTGCGCGTGCCCCAGCCCAGCCTGCCTGCGCCTTTTGCGCTGACTGGGTGGACGCTGCTGGGCGCCGGGCTGCTGGGCCTGGGTGCCTTCGTCAACCAGGCCTGCGTGTTCGGCGCCATTGCGCGGCTGGGCAATGGCGAATGGGCCTATGCGGCCACGCCGCTGGGCTTTTATCTCGGCTGCGCCAGCGTCGACGGGCTGTTCGCCGCGGCCAGGCCACAGGCCTTGCCGGCTGAATCGACGCTGTGGCAGACCCCGGCCGCACTGGGGTTGGCGTTGGCCGCTTGGGCCTTGTGGCGCGCGCTGGCGCGCTGGCGTCAGCCGTGGTGGACGCCGCATGTCGCCACCGTGTCCATCGGCCTGAGCTTCCTCGCGCTGCTGCTGCTCGAAGGTGCCTGGGCCTACACCGACGCCCTGGCCGAACTGGCCCAGGGCATGACGATGCGCAGCGCAATCCGGTTCTCGCTGTTCGCCTGCCTGCTGGCCGGCGCGATGTTCGGCGGCTGGCGCGCCGGGCTGTGGCGGGCCCGGCGGCTGACGCCTGCCGGCCTGGCGCGCTGCCTGGCCGGCGGCGTGCTGATGGGTTGGGGCAGCCTGCTGATCCCGGGTGGCAACGACGGCCTCATCCTGCTGGGGCTGCCGCTGCTGTGGCCCTACGCCTGGGTGGCCTTCGCGACGATGTGCGCCGTCATCGCGTTGGCCCTGCACGTCACGCGCCCAGCCCTCAAGCCGGCAGCAACCCGCGGTCCTTGAGCATGGGCTCGACGACCGGGTCGCGGCCGCGGAACGCACGGAACGCCTCGCCCGGCTCGCGGCTGTTGCCCACCGCGTAGATGCAGTCGCGCAGCCGCACGGCCACGCCTGCGTCGAACACATTGCCCGCCTCAACGAAGGCGTCGAAGGCATCGCAGTCCAGCACCTCGGCCCACAAATAGACGTAGTAGCCGGCCGCGTAGCCGGCGCTGCTGAAGAGATGCTGGAAGTGGGTCAACCGGTGGTTGATGCCGACCTCGGCCGGCAGCTTCCATTTGTCCAGCGTCTCGCGCTCGAAGGCGACGACGTCGTCAGGCGCTGCGGGCAGTGCATGGGCCGCCATGTCGACGATGGCGCTGGCCGTGTAGCGCAGCGTCTCGTAACCCTGGCCGAACTGGCGCGCGGCCTGCAGCTTGGCCAGCAGCACATCGGGCAGCGGCTCGTCGGTCTGCCAGTGGCGGGCGAAGGTCTTCAGCACCTGCGGCTCGGCCATCCAGTGCTCGTAAAGCTGGGACGGCAGCTCGACGAAGTCGCGCAGCACCTGGGTGCCGGCCAGGCGCTCATGCTCCACGCTGGACAAGAGCCCATGCAGGCCGTGGCCGAATTCGTGGAACAGCGTGCGCACGTCGTCGAAGCTGAGCAGCGTCGGTTCACCGGCCACGCCACGCGCAAAGTTGTTGTTATTCAGGATGACAGGCGTGTTGCCCAGCGCGCGGCTCTGGTTGCGCAGCGCATTCATCCAGGCGCCACTGCGCTTGGTGGGCCGTGCGAAGTTGTCCTGCAGGAACAGGCCGCGCAGCGACCCGTCCGCGTTGAAGACCTCGTAGGCGCGTACATCGGCGTGGTAGCCAGCAATGTCGGGCCGCGCCTTGAACTGCAGGCCGAACAGGCGGCTGGCGCAGTCGAACATCGCCACCACCATGCGGTCCAGCGAGAAGTACGGCTTGACCTCGGCCTCATCCAGCTCGAAGCGGGCGCGCCTGGCCTGCTCGGCGTAGAAGCGCCAGTCCCAGGGTTCCAGCGCGTGCGTGGCGCCGGCGGCGGCCATGGCCCCATGCACGGCCTCACGCTCACGCGCCTGAGCGGCGATGGCCGGGTGCCAGACACGTTCCAGCAGCCCCATCACCGCGCTCTGGCTGCGCGCCATCGTGTCCTCCAACGCGTAATCCGCGTAGCAGGCGTGGCCATGCAGGCGCGCCTGTTCGGCGCGCAGTTCCAGGATCTCGTGGCAGATGGTGCGGTTGTCCGTGTCGCCGGTGTCATCACCCCGCCCCACCCAGGCGCGCCAGGCCTGCTCGCGCAGGTCGCGCCGTGCGCTGAAGCTCAGGAAGGGCACGATCAGCGAGCGGGACAGCGTGATGACGTGGACGCCGTCATCGAGCCCGCGGTCCAGGGCGGCCTGGCGGGCGGCGGCGCGCACGAAGCCCGGCAGGCCGGCCAGTTCGGCCTCGGTCGCGAGGCGCAACTGGTAGCCGCTTTCCGCGGCCAGCACGTTCTGCGCAAAGCGCGTGTTCAGCTCGGCCAGCCGCGCCATGACGGCGGCGTAGCGGGCCTTGGCCTCGGGCGCGAGCCGGGCACCGGCGCGCAGAAAGTCCAGGTGCACGCGCTCCAACAACCGCAGGGGCTCCGCGCCCAGGCCCAGGCGCTCGCGCTGCTCGAACAGCGCATCGACGCGCGCGAACAGGCCGGCATGCATGTAGACGGCGCTGTTGTGCGCGGCCAGCGGGCCGGCCAAGGCGCGCTGCACGGCTTGCAGTTCGGGCGACGTGGCCGACGCGGCCAGCGTGTAGAACAGATGTTCCAGCTTCGTCAGCTGACGGCCGCTGGCATCGAAGGTGGCGATGGTGTTGGCGAAGCTCGGCGCCTCGGTCTGCGCTGCGATGGCGTCGACCTCGGCGCGATGCGCCGCCAGTGCAGCATCGAAGGCGGGCTGGAAATGGGCTGGCGCGATGTCGGCGAAGGGCGGCAGGCCGTGCGGGCCGGCCCAGTCCTGCAGCAGCGGGTTGCTCATGCGGAGTTCCTGGCAATAAAAGAAGAAGGGCCGCGTCCTTGCCGGAGGCGGCCCGTCGGAGGCGTCAGCGGCCGGTGGCGATCACTTGCTGGCAGCGGCCTTTTCCTTGCGGATGGCCTTTTCGTCGTTCTCGTCGTAGGGCTTGTTCTGGCACTCGGCCTTCCACTTGTCGTTGGCGTCGAAGTGCTTCTCGGTGCGGTCCTCGATGCTCTTGAACTGCGCGTCCAGTGCATCGACCTTGTCGCTGAATGCCTTGCGCTTGAGGCCTTGCTCGGCATCCGCGGCCTTCAGCGTGTCGATCAGCGTGCCGAAGGCGGCGGTGCGCGCCTGATAGGCCTCGTTGCGGGCCTTGAGCTCCGCCTTCTCCAGCTTGGGCGCTTCGGCCGTCAGCGTTTCGTGGGCCTTCAGGATGCCCTCGCGCTCGGCCTTCACTTCCGTGACCCGCTTGGCCAGCGCGGCCTCGCCGACTTCCATGTCGGCCTTCTCGGCCTTGAGCTTGTCGGCGTTGGCCTTGTAGGACGCCTGCTCGGCCTTAATGGCCTCGGCTTCCTTGCCGTTGGCTTCCTGCTGGTCGATGCACGCGCGCAGCTCGTCACGCGACATCAGCTTGACCTTGGGCTTCTCCACGACAGGGTTGCTGACCTTGTTGTTCTTCGGGTCGACCTTGGCCTTGGGGTTGTTGACGATCTGCGCCTGGGCGGAGACGGCGAAGACCAGGACCAGCGGAAGAAGGATGCGTTTCATGTCGAGGGCGCAACGCGGGTTGCGAAGGTTCAGAACGGGAGACGGAATGATGCCACGAGGCTTCGCCGCGATAATCATGGGCTTCTCTTGGTTACCACCTCATGGCGCTCAAAGCCACCATCCACAAAGCCCAGCTGCAAATCGCCGACATGGACCGTCATGTCTACGGCGACCACGCCCTCACGATCGCCCGCCACCCGAGCGAGACCGACGAGCGCATGATGATCCGCGTGCTGGCCTACGCGCTGAACGTGACGGCCGACGACCTCAATGGCCGGCTGGAGTTCACCAAGGGCCTGTCTGACGTAGACGAGCCCGATCTCTGGCAGCTCGACCTGACTGGCGAGGTGCAGCACTGGGTCGACCTCGGCCAGCCCGACGAGCGCCGCCTGATGAAGGCTCACGGCCGTGCCCGCCGCGTCAGCGTCTACAGCTTCGCGTCCAGCACGCCAGTTTGGTGGACAGGCATCGAGAACAAGCTGACGCGCGCGCCGCGGCTGGCGGTCTGGCAGATTCCCGCCGAGCAGTCGCAGGCACTGGCCAAGCTGGCCGAGCGCAGCATGCAGCTGCAGATCAGCATCCAGGACGGCAGCATCTACGTGTCGACCGCCGACGCCTCGGTCGAGATCCATCCCGTCGCCCTGAAGGCGCCCACCGAATGACACCCCGACACGAACCGCAGAGCCAGCGCTTCACGCTGCCGACCACGCCCGTCAGCGTGCTCGACTACGAGTTGAGCGCCGGCCGCGTCATCTTCACGCACACCGGCGTACCTGACCCATACCGCGGCCAGGGCCTGGCGGCCCGGCTCGTCGAAGCCGGCCTGCAATGGGCCCGCGAGCAGGGGCTCAAGATCGTGCCGGCCTGCAGCTACGTCCACGTCTACATCCAGCGCCACCCCGAGTGGCAGAACTTCGTCGCCTGAGAGAATTTCCATGTCCACGATCCTCAAATCCGTTCCCGTCGGCCAGAAAGTCGGCATCGCCTTTTCGGGCGGCCTCGACACTTCCGCTGCGCTGCACTGGATGAAGCTCAAGGGCGCCCTGCCCTACGCCTACACGGCCAACCTGGGCCAGCCCGACGAGCCCGACTACGACGAGATCCCGCGCAAGGCCATGCTGTACGGCGCCGAGAAGGCCGTGCTGGTGGACTGCCGCGCGCAGCTGGTGGCCGAAGGCATTGCCGCGCTACAGGCCGGCGCCTTCCACATCAGCACCGCCGGTGTGACCTACTTCAACACCACGCCCATCGGCCGCGCCGTGACCGGCACCATGTTGGTCGCCGCAATGCAGGCCGACGACGTGCACATCTGGGGCGACGGCAGTACCTACAAGGGCAACGACATCGAGCGCTTCTACCGCTATGGCCTGCTGACCAACCCGGCCCTGCGCATCTACAAGCCCTGGTTGGACCAGGCCTTCATCGACGAGTTGGGCGGCCGCGCCGAGATGTCGGCCCTCATGACCGAGAAGGGCTTCGCCTACAAGATGAGCGCGGAGAAGGCCTACTCGACCGACTCCAACATGCTGGGCGCCACGCACGAGGCCAAGGACCTGGAGCATCTGAACAGCGGCATCAAGATCGTCAACCCCATCATGGGCGTGGCCTTTTGGCGCGACGACGTGGTTGTCAAGACCGAAGCGGTGTCCGTGCGCTTCGAGGAAGGCATGCCGGTCGCGCTGAACGGCGTCGAATACCGTGACCCGGTGGCGCTACTGGCCGAGGCCAATGTCATCGGTGGCCGCCACGGCCTGGGCATGAGCGACCAGATCGAGAACCGCATCATCGAGGCCAAGAGCCGCGGCATCTACGAGGCCCCGGGCCTGGCGCTGCTGCACATCGCCTACGAGCGCCTGGTCACCGGCATCCACAACGAAGACACCATCGAGCTCTACCGCGACAACGGCCGCAAGCTGGGTCGCCTGCTCTACCAGGGCCGCTGGTTCGACCCTCAGGCCATCATGCTGCGCGAGACCGCCCAGCGCTGGGTGGCGCGCGCCATCACCGGCGAGGTCGCCATTGAGCTGCGCCGCGGCAACGACTACTCGCTGCTGGATACGCGCAGCCCCAACCTGACCTACGCGCCCGAGCGCCTGAGCATGGAAAAGGTCGAAGGCGCCTTCAGCCCCGCCGACCGCATCGGCCAACTGACTATGCGCAACCTCGACATCAGCGACACGCGCAGCAAGCTGGGGGTGTACACCGGCGTGGGCCTGCTGGCAGGCGGCGGGCTGCCGAAGCTGGAAGGCTAGAGCTCGTCGGCGACGCACAGGAAGCTTGCGAACCGCGGTTTCCGTGCCGGCGTCAGGTCCTTATAGCTGTCGGTGACCGTCGCGCCGATGGGCGGCGGAACACGGCGCTGAGCGTCGCTGAAGCCGGTGCCCATCTGGCCGGCAAACCTGTCCTTGCGCGCCGCGTGGCCCACGACGCTGGCGTCGGTCAGCGGCTTGAGCTTCAGCAGCAGATCTCTGCGGCCCGACGCCAATAGCACGTCGGCGCGGTGCAGCATCAGGCCTGCTCCGCCGGCATCAACGACCTGCTTCAACTTCGCTCGAAACTCCGCATTCGACCTGAAGTGTTGTTGCTCGCCTGGCACGACGATGGCGCTCTCCAAGTTGTCGGCCTGCTGCTCGAGCGTGCGCTTGCCTGCCGGCAGCTCGAAGACGCGATAGCGGATGCGGCGCCATTCGGCGTCGACCATTCGGTCCGCCTGACAGCACAAGACTGCACGAGACAGCGGGTCGAAGCTGCGCCTCCCCATCCACAGCTCGCCGTCAAGTACGACCTTCGGCAGCACCGCCAGGAACTAGGACGCCGCCACAACCGTGCACCCGCTGCGAAAACGCAGCGGCGCGCCATTCCAAAGCGCGTGCACGCCGTCCAGCTTCCCGCTGACCAGGTAGGGCGTCGGGTCTATACCGTTCAGCACGCTGCGCGCCAGCAAGCCGGTGGCGCCCAGCCAGGCCACCGGCACGCGCCGGGTCAGCATCACACCACCACCGGTTCCGGCTCCAGCCTGATGCCGAAGCGCCCGTAGACGCTTTCCTGGATGGCCCGCGCCAGCGTGACAACCTCCGCGCCGCGCGCGTCCGCCTTGTTCACCAGCACCAGCGCCTGCTTCTCGTAGACCGCCGCTCCACCCACCGTCTTCCCCTTCCAGCCGCAGGCGTCGATCATCCAGCCGGCGGCGAGCTTCACACTTCCGTCCGGCATGGGATAGTGAACGATGCCGGGGTCGCGGCCGATGATGTCCTTGCATTGCTCGGCCGTGACGACCGGGTTCTTGAAGAAGCTGCCGGCATTGCCGATGACGGCCGGGTCCGGCAGCTTGGCGCGGCGCACAGCCACCACCCAGTCGAAGATCTGTCGCGCGTCGGGCGCCGAGATGCCCGTTTCGGCCATCTTGCGCTCCAGCTCCAGGTACCCGAGCACCGGCTGCCAGGGCCTGGGCAGTCGGAAGCGCACATGGGTGATGACGCTCTTGCCTGCCAGCCCGCCGAAGTCGCTGTGCTTGAACACGCTGTCCCGGTAGCCAAAGCGGCAGACCTCGGCCGGCAGCAGCGCCGGGCGGCCGGTGACAAGGTCCATGACTTCCACCGCCTCCAGCCGGTCCTTGACCTCGATGCCATAGGCACCGATGTTCTGCACGGGGGCTGCGCCGCAGGTGCCGGGGATCAGCGCCATGTTTTCCAGGCCGGGGTAGCCGTGGTCCAGCGTCCAGCGGACCAGGTCGTGCCAGACGACACCGGCGCCGGCCTCGACGATCCAGGCATCGTCGCGTTGCTCCAACAAGCGGATGCCGGTAATTTCCACCTTCAGCACGACGGCCTCGACGTCGCGCGTCAGCACGAGGTTGCTGCCGCCGCCCAGCACGAACTTGGGCGCACGGCCCAGGTCAGGATGGTCGACGACGCGACGCACGTCGGCCGCCTCGCGGATGCGCACAAGCCGCCGGGCCACGGCAGGCAGCGCAAAAGTGTTGTAAGGCTTGAGATTGACGTCGGTCTCGATCACGAGACCGGGGGGTTCATTCGAGGGGGTGAAGGGGCGGGCTGGGGCGGAGGACATGGGAAAATTTTCGCTGATTCATCTACCGGCCCTGCAAATGCCCAGCTTCGACACCGTTCTCGAGCCCGACCACGTCAAGATCCGCAACGGCGTGGACAACGCCATCAAGGAAATCGGTACCCGTTTCGACTTCAAGGGCACGGGCGCCAAGGTGGAGCTGAAGGACAAGGAAATCCAGGCCACCGGCGACAGCGAATTCCAGCTGGAGCAGATCGAGGCCGTGCTCTACGGCAAGCTGACCAAGCAGGACGTGGTCATCAGCTTCCTCGACAAGGTTGAGAAGGTCGAGAAGCTCGGCGGCGACAAGGTGCGGCAGGTCTACAAGATCAAGGAAGGCATCGAAGCCGCGCTGGCCAAGAAGATCGTGACCTCGCTGAAGGACAGCAAGCTCAAGGTCCAGGCCAGCATCCAGGGCGACGCCGTGCGCATCACCGGAAAGAACCGCGACGACCTGCAGACGGCCATTGCCCACCTGAAGAAGAGCTTCAGCGACACGCCGCTGACCTACAACAACTTCCGCGACTGAGATGCGCCAGTCCTGGCTCCTGGCCGCACTGCTGGGTCTGCCCCTCGCCGCGGCCGGCCAGCCCCCGCCCGCCGCCCAGGTGCAGCTAAACGGCATGCTGGGCGCCCGCTCCGCGCTGCTGATGATCGACGGCGAAGCGCGCATGCTGGAGGTGGGCGCCACGGTTAAGGGCGTGCGGCTGATCGGACTGGAAGACGGCCGTGCCATCGTCGAGGTGGGCGGGCGACGCCAGACGCTGCTGCTGGGCGCGTCACCCGCCCGCGTCACGGGGCAGAACGGCCCGCCGCCACCGCGCCAGATCCTGCTGCCCATGGGTACGGGCGGCCACTACACCACCATCGGCATGATCAATGGCCACGTCACCAGCTTTCTGGTGGACACCGGCGCCACCAGCGTGTCTATCAGCCAGATCGAGGCCGAGAAGTTGGGGCTACGCTACCTCTACGGCAAGCGCGTCGTCACGCAGACGGCCAACGGCGTCGTGCCGGCCTACATGATCGACCTCGCCAGCATCCGCATCGGCGAGGTCGAGGTGCGTGACGTCGAGGCCATCGTCATCCCTGCCCAGATGAGTCATGTGCTGC
Organism: Burkholderiales bacterium; assembly: GCA_016195825.1. Classification (GTDB taxonomy): domain Bacteria; phylum Pseudomonadota; class Gammaproteobacteria; order Burkholderiales; family Burkholderiaceae_C; genus Pelomonas. The sequence goes on from JACPYV010000028.1 coordinate 18,038, forward strand.
TCGGCAACAGCTTCCTGAACCGCTTCAGGCTGCGGCGCGAGAACGACGTCATGACTCTGGAGCTGCGCTACTGACGCGCAGGGGCGGGCTTCTGCAAGAATCCGATGGTTACATCCGCCGGCCCGCCTCGATGACCCCTCGTTCCACTACCAACCGTGCCTTACTCCCTGGCCTGCTGGCCGCCCTGCTGATCGCCGCCACCCCGGCCGCCCGGGCCCAGGACGCCACCAAGGCCGCGCGCTTCTACGAGGACGCGTTGCAGCGCTACGAGAAGCGCGACATTCCCGGCACCATCATCCAGCTCAAGAACGCTCTGCAGGCCGACAAGACGCAGTTGCCCGTGCATGTGCTGCTGGGCAAGGCCTTGCTGGCCAACAGCGAACCGGCCTCCGCGGAATTCCAGCTTGGCGAGGCCATCCGCCTGGGCGTCAACCGCGCCGAAGTTGCGGTCGCGCTGGCCATGGCGATGAACTCCCAGGGCAAGCAGCCGCAGATGCTGGACGACCCGCGCCTGCAGACCGCCGGCCTTCCACCGGGCATCCAACAGCAGTTGCTGCTGGAGCGCGCGCTGGCCCAGTCCGACCTGGGCGACATCAAGGCCGCGCTGGCCAGCGTCATGCAGGCCCGCGCCATCAATGTCAGCGACGTCAACGGCTGGATCGCCGAGGTGCCGCTGCGCGTGCGCAACCGCCAGTTCACCGAAGCCATGGCCGCCGCCGACCAGGCCGTCAAGCTGGCGCCCGAGAACGGAGAGGCCCTCTACCACCGGGCCTCGATCTTCCATGCCAACGGTGAGGTCGCCCAGGCACTGGCGGGCTACGAGCGCGCCATCAAGGCACAGCCCAAGCACGCTGAATCGCATCTCGCGCGCGCTGGCTTGCTGGTCGACTTGAACCGCGACGCTGACGCGCTGGCGGAAGTCAACGAGCTCCAGATCCTCAAGCCCAACGACCCGCGCGGCTCCTACCTGCGCGCCGTGCTGGCCGAACGCGCTAACGACATGCCCACGGCCAAGGGCGCGCTGAAGAAGATCACCGACCTGCTCGACCCCGTCCCCATCGAGTACATCCGCTACCGCACCCAGTTGCTGATGCTCAATGGGTTGGCCCACTACAGCCTGGGCGAGCTGGAGAAGGCCAAGCCCTTCCTGGAACTGGCCTCTCGCCAGCAGCCTGGCAGCCCGCTGGTCAAGCTGCTGGCCCAGATTGCGCTGGCCGAGCCCAACGTCAACCGGGCCATCGAACTGCTCGACGCCTATGTGAAGGCACGGCCCGGCGACGGCCAGGCGCTGCTGATGTTGGCCTCGGCCCACATGAAGCAGGGCCGGCACGCGCGCGCCGTCCAGCTCATGCAGGACGCCCTGAAGGCCAAGGACTCGGCCGAGTACCGCACGGCGCTGGGCCTGTCCCTGCTGCAATCGGGCCAGGCCTCGATGGCGGAAGACCAGTTGGCCAAGGCCTACAAGGCCGACCCCAAGCAGACCTATGCCGGCCTGGCGCTGGTCACGGTCTATCTGCGCGACAAGCAGACTGCCAAGGCCCTGGCCGTGGCCGAGACCCTGGCCCGCGCCAACCCCAACAGCGCCACGGTACTGATGGTGCAGGCCTATGCCAAGACCCAGGCTCGCGACTACGCCGGCGGCCGCGCCGGCTACGAGAAGGCGCTGCGCCTGGACGCCGGACAGATGGAAGCCAAGCTTGGCCTGGCGCGCATCGACGCCGTCACTGGCAACTACGACGCCGCGGAACGCCGCCTCAAGGCCGCGTTGAAGGACGACGAGCGCAACGTGAACGCCCTGTTCGAGCTGGCCCTGGTCAACGAGTTGCGCGGCAAGGACGACGAGGCGCTCAAGTGGCTGGGCAGCGCAGCGGAAGCCAGCGGGCCCCGCGAAACGCGCGCCAACTTCGCCCTGGTCGCCTGGCATCTGCGCAAGGGCCAGGCGGCCCAGGCCGTCGAAGCCGCCAAGGTGCTGCTCTCCAAGCTGCCCGAGGACGTCGAGGCACTGCAGGCCTACGCCGCAGCCCAGTTCGCCAACGGCGACCCGGCCGGCGCCAAGACCACCCTCACCAACGCCGCTCGTCGTGCCGCCTTCGACACCCCGCGTCTCGTCGAGGTCGCGCGCCAGCAGGTGGTCAGCCAGGACCTCAAGGGCGCGGCCTACACGCTGGAAAAAGCGCTCAGCGGCACGCCGAACGACCCGGCCTCCATCGCCATGCTCTCCAGTGTCGAGCTGGCTCAGGGCAATGTCGCGCAGGCCGAGCAACGTGCCCGCCAGGTGATTGACGCTAACCCGAAGTCGGCGCTGGGCTACAACCTGCTTGCCGAGGTCGCCATGCGCCGCGGCCAGGGCGCGGCCGCACTGGAGGCGCTGCGCAAGGCCCACGACATAGACAAGTCGGCCATCACGTTGACCCGCCTGATGCGCGCCCAGGCATCGCAGGGCGCGCAGAAAGCCGCTGTCGATTCGGCAGATACATGGCTGAAGAAAAACCCCGCCGACAACGCCGTGCGCAGCGCGCTCGCCGAACTGTTGGTGCGGTCGCGAGACTTCGCCGGCGCCCGCAAGCAGTACGAGGCCATCCTGAAGAGCAGCCCGTCCGACACCGCCGTGCTGAACAACCTCGCCAATGTGCTCATCGAACTGAAGGATGCCGGCGCCGGCGATGTGGCCGAGCGAGCGCTGAAGAACGATCCCCGCAATCCGGTGCTGCTGGACACCGCCGGCTGGGCCAACCACCGCGCCGGCAAGGCCGACCGCGCGCTGCAGCTGCTGCGCGACGCGCGTCTGCGCGCCCCGGACAACCCGGACATCCGCTACCACCTGGCCGCAGTACTGGCTCAGGCGGGACGCAAAGGCGAAGCGCGCGAGGAATTGAATGCTGCACTGCGCAACGACGCGACATTTGCCACGGCAGCCGACGCCAAACAGCTGCTCTCCACCCTCAACTGAGGGGGCATAAGCCCTTGGGGAGCCTGTCGGGGTTTCTTACAATTTCTAGCACAAGGACAAGAGGGTTTCGCCAAGTCGTTGTACGGCAATGAATTTCCTGCCTGGCACCGAGTTTGC
>JACPYV010000019.1 GCA_016195825.1 Burkholderiales bacterium
CGCGTGATGACGCCCGACGCGCAGGACCGGCTCACGAGCAACATCGCCGCGGCGATGAAGAGCGTGAGCGACGCCGTGAAGACGGTGCAGATCGGCCACTTCACGAAAGCCGACCCGGCCTACGGTGCCGCGGTGGCGCGCAAGCTCGGGCGCTGAGCCCCCGCCGCGTGCACGAACAGGCCGCCCACACCCCGATCTGTGGGATATTGGCGGCCTGTTCCGACTGCACCCCGCGCCGCCCGCCGACGCCCCGCTGCCCCATGAGTGACACCTTCCCGGCCGACATCTACACCGAACCCGCGTTCGACGTCGACACGCTGAAGAACCTCGGCCCGCTCACCGGCATGGCGGGCATCTGGACCGGCTCGCGCGGCCTCGACGTCAAGCCCAAGGCCGACGGGCCGCGCAAGCAGGCGTTCGTCGAACGCGCCGAGTTCCAGCCGATCGACCCGCAGACCAACGGGCCGCAGCTGTTCTACGGGCTGCGCTACCACGTGCACATCACCAAGCCCGACCAGGTCAAGACCTACCACGACCAGGTCGGCTACTGGCTCTGGGAGCCAGCCACCGGCAAGATCATCCAGACGCTGACGATCCCCCGTGGGCAGACCGCGATGGCCGTGGGCCACACCGCGCCCAACGCGAAGCGCTTCGAACTGAAAGCCACCCGCGGCAGCGAGCTGTACGGCATCTGCTCCACCGAATTCATCGACGCGGCGTTCCGCACCGTCGAGTACCGCATCGAGGTGACCGTCAACGCCGACGGCACCTGGGCCTACGACGAAGACACGGTGTTGATGATCCGCGGCCAGACCGAGCCCTTTCATCACACCGATCGCAACCTGCTGACGCGCATCGGCGAGGCCACGCCGAACCCGCTCGCGCGCAAGGGCTGAGCGGGTCGACGTCGATGCGGGTCGCCATCCTCACCTTCGACGGGTTCAACGAACTCGACTCGTTCATCGCGCTCGGTCTGCTGAATCGTCTGCGCCCGCAGGGCTGGAAAGCCGAGATCACGAGCCCGAGTCGACACGTCACTTCGATGAACGGCGTGACGGTGCAGGCGCAGAAGCCGCTCGAGTTCGCCAACGACGCCGATGCCGTGATCTTCGGCAGCGGCATCTACACCCGGGCCATTGCCGACGACCACGGCAAGGCCGGCGCGCTGCTCGACCGGCTGCAGCTCGACCCCTTGCGCCAGCTGATCGGCGCGCAGTGCTCGGGTGCATTGCTGATGGCGCGGCTCGGTCTGCTCGCCGACATGCCTGCCTGCACCGACCTCACGACCAAACCCTGGCTGATCGAAGCCGGCGTGCGTGTCGAAGAAGCGCCGTTTCATGCGCGCGGGCCGGTCGCCACGGCCGGCGGCTGCCTCGCCTCGCAGTACCTGGCCGCTTGGATGATGCTGCGCGGTGCCGGCGAAGCAGCGGCGAAACAAGCACTGCACTACGCCGCGCCGGTGGGCGAGAAGGACGCTTACGTCGAACGCCTGCTCGCGGCCGTGCGGCCGTTCGTCGCGCCCGGGCCGCGATAATCGCGGGTTGCCCTTTCGAGGCGGCCCGCCTGCTGCGGCCGCATCAGCATGTCCGAACTGACCCCCGCCGCCCTGGCCAAGGAAGTGCGCCGCCGCCGCACCTTCGCGATCATCTCCCACCCCGACGCCGGCAAGACCACGCTGACGGAGAAGCTGCTGCTGTTCTCGGGCGCGATCCAGATCGCCGGTTCGGTGAAGGCGCGCAAGGCCAGCCGGCATGCGACATCCGACTGGATGGAGATCGAGAAGCAGCGCGGCATCTCGGTGGCCTCGTCCGTCATGCAGATGGAGTACCGCGACTGCGTCATCAACCTGCTGGACACCCCGGGCCACCAGGACTTCTCGGAAGACACCTACCGGGTGCTGACCGCCGTGGACGCGGCGCTGATGGTCATCGACGCGGCCAACGGCGTGGAGCCGCAGACCCGCCGCCTGCTGCAGGTCTGCCGCGCCCGCAACACGCCCATCCTGACCTTCGTCAACAAGATGGACCGGGAGGTGCAGGAGCCGCTGGCGCTGATGGACGAGATCGAGCGCGAGCTGGGCATGACGGTGGTGCCGTTCACCTGGCCCGTCGGCATGGGCAAGGCCTTCCACGGCGTGATGGATCTGCGCCAGCAGCGCATGCGCGTGTTCGCGCCCGGCGAGGACCGCGCAGCCGGCACCGAGGAAGTGCTGGAAGGGCTGGACAACCCCGCGTATGCCCAGCGCTTCGGCATGCAATACGAGCATGCCCAGGGCGAGATCGAGTTGGTGCGCGAGGCCGCGCCCGAATTCAACCGCGATGAGTTCCTGACCGGCCGGCAGACGCCGATGTTCTTCGGCTCGGCCGTCAACAACTTCGGCGTGCAGGAAGTGCTGGACGCCCTCGTCGAGCTGGCGCCCGCGCCGGACGCGCGCGTGGCCATGCAGCGCACCGTGCAGCCCGAGGAGCCCAAGTTCACCGGCGTGGTGTTCAAGATCCAGGCCAACATGGACCCGGCCCACCGCGACCGCATCGCCTTCCTGCGCGTGGCCTCGGGCCACTTCGAGCGCGGCATGCGGCTGAAGGTGGTGCGCTCAGGCAAGGAGCTGCGGCCCAACACGGTGGTGAGCTTCCTGTCGCAGCGCCGGGAGCTGCTTGACGAGGCCTTTGCCGGTGACATCATCGGCATCCCCAACCACGGCGTGCTGCAGCTGGGCGACACGTTGACCGAAGGCGAAAGCCTGCAGTTCACCGGCCTGCCCTTCTTCGCGCCCGAGATGTTCCGAATGGTCGAAGTGGCCGACCCGCTGAAGACCAAGCAGCTGAAAGCCGGCCTCACCCAGCTGGGCGAAGAAGGCGCGATCCAGGTCTTTCGCCCGGTCGCCTGGAGCACGAGTACGGGTGCAAAGCCCGCATCATGCCCAGCCGCTTCCAGGTCGCGCGCTGGGTCACCTGCGCGCCGGAGGACGGCGGTGAGAAGGAGCTCAAGCGCTTCATCGACGCCAACGACCACCGCATGGCCTACGACGCGGTCGACGCGCCGACCGTGCTGGTGGAGTACGCGCCCGAGCTGCGGGCCATCGAGGCCAACTGGCCCAAGATCAAGTTCCACGCGCTGCGTGAGCACGCGGGGCTGGTGTTCCAGCAAAGGCTGGACGGCTAATGCCTGCGGCACGGCCGTGCGCCTCCTGCGCCGATGCGATGCAGGTGCTCGCACTGCCGGGCCAGTACGGCGGCGACGTGGAGATCGACTTCTGCTTCGGGTGCCAAGGCATCTGGTTCGACCACATGGAGAACCTCAAGCTGGCGCCCGAGGCGATCGCGACGGTGTTCAAGGCGATGCACCGCCATGCCGAGGCACCGCACCGGCCGCTGGCCGAGGTGCTGCGTTGCCCGCAATGCCGCAGCCGACTGGTGCAGGGATTCGACATCGTGCGCAGCGGCCGCTACATCACCCATCGCTGCGAAAGCCGGCACGGGCGATTCAGCAGCTTTGCGTCGGTCATGATCGAAAAGGGCTTTGTGCGGCAGCTGACCAGGCCCGAGATCGCCGACATCGCGCGCCGGGTCGGCGTCATCCATTGCAGCAGCTGCGGCGCCCCCGTGGACCTGCGCAAGGAAGACGCTTGCTCGCACTGCCGCAGCGCGCTGTCGTTGCTGGACCCGCAGGCCGTCGAACGGGCCATGCAGACGTACACCAATGCCACCGCCTCGCGTGCGGCTGCCGGCCCGACCGACATCGCGGACGCCCTCATCGCCATGGCCAAGGAACGCTCGCGCGCGGAGCGCGAGGACGGCCGAGCCACCGACGCCCGGCTCGTGAGCGGGGTGCTGACCGTGGACTTGTTCAGCGTCGGCCTGAGCCTGCTGGGCAAGCTCTGGCACGACTGAACGGCAATGACCGTGGGCCGAGGTGGCGGGACCGGTCGCTGCGATGATCGCGGCCTGTCGTCCCGTCCCCACCCGCCTCCGATGAGCAAGCGCCTTCTTTCCCTGGTCTTCGCCCTGGGCTGCACCGTGGCCCAGGCCCAGGCCCCGCAACTCGAAACCGTCGTCGAAGGCCTCAAGACCCCCTGGGCTGTGGCCTTTCTGCCCGACGGCCAGTTCCTCATCACCGAGCGTGACGGCGCCATGCGCACCGCCAAGGCAGGTGGCAAACCCAGCGCACCCATCCAGGGCGTGCCGGCGGTGGACGCGGTGGGCCAGGGCGGCCTGCTGGACGTGCAGCTGGACAGCGATTTCGCGCGCAACCGCACGATCTACTTCTGCTTTGCCGAACCCGGCACCGACAAGGCGACCAATAGCACCGCGCTGGCCCGCGCCCGGCTCAGCGAGGACCTGAAGCGCCTGACCGACGTGAAGGTCATCTTCAGCCAGGCGCCGAAGATGGACAGCAAGCTGCACTTCGGCTGCCGCATCGCCGAGGCGCCGGATGGCAAGCTCTTCCTGAGTCTGGGCGAGCGCTACAAGGGCATGGACCGGGCGCAGACGCTGGACAACCACCTCGGAAAGATCGTGCGCGTAGGCAAGGACGGCAGCGTGCCGGCCGACAACCCCTTCGTGAAGACGCCCGGCGCCCTGCCCGAGATCTGGAGCTACGGCCACCGCAACTCGCAAGGCCTGGCCTTCGACGACAAAGGCCGGCTGTGGCAGCACGAGCACGGCCCGCAGGGCGGCGACGAGCTCAACCTGGTCCGCCCTGGGCTGAACTACGGCTGGCCCGTCATCACCTACGGCGAGAACTACGGCGGCGGCAAGATCGGCGAGGGCCTCTTCGCCAAGACCGGCATGGAGCAGCCCATCGTCAAGTGGGTGCCGTCGATCGCGCCGGCCGGCCTGGTGCGGCTGAAGAGTGCCAAGTACGGCCCGACCTGGCAGGGCAGCTTCTTCATCGGCTCGCTGAAGTTCGGCCACCTGGAGCGCGTCAGGCTCGACGCCGACAACCGGCCCGCCGAGCAGGAGCGCCTGTTCCCCGATGCCGGCCGCATGCGCGACGTGCGCAAAGGTCCGGACGGCCTGCTCTACCTGGTGCTGGAGGCCCACGGCCGCCTCGTGCGGGTCAAGCCGGCGCAGTGATGCAGGCGGGGCTGCCCGTCAGACCCGCGCCGGCGCTGGCTCCCCCAGCCGCTCGAACTCGGCGATCACCTGTGCGCCGAACAGCAGCAGCGTGGCCGCGATCTCCAGGCTCAGCAGCACGGCGATGGCCGTCGTCAGCGAGCCGTACACGGTGCCGATCTGCGACAAGGTGCCGAAGTACCAGACCAGCACATGGCGCGACAGCTCCCACAGCAGCGCCGCCGCCACTGCGCCGATCAGTGCCAGCGGCAGTGACGGGCGCCCGCCCGGCATGACCATGTAGACCGAGGCCAGCACGAACACCTCGCCTGCAAAGCCCAGCAGGTAGAGCATCACGCCCGACACGCCGTGCAGCGACCAGCTGCCCCACAGGAACTCGACCTCCCGCTGTCCCAGGGCCTGGAAGCTGCCAGCTACAAGCGTCACCAGCAGCAGGCCCGCGCTCAGGCAGAAGATGTAGACGTAGGGAATGAGTGCCGAGATCAGGAAGTGCCGCCGGTTCAGCTTGCGCCGGTGATGGAAGATGGCCGACATCGCGCTCTCCAGCACCGAGAAGGCCAGCGAGCTGAAGAACAGCATGCTGGCCAGCAGCACCCAGCCCATCAGCTCGCGGTGGGCCAGGAAGCGCGCCAGCTCAGCCACCACGGCGGCCGACTGACCCGGCACAAGCCACTCGAGGTAGCGGCCCACCGTCTGCAGCAGCTGCGCCTGTTCCACCCAGTGCGACAGGCCGATCACGCTGAGGATGAGCAGCGGCACGATGGACAGCAAGGCGTAGTACGCCACGGCGCCGGACAGCAGTAGCCCCTGGTTGGCGCGGAAGGCCTTGAGCGTCTGCCAGGCGAAGCCCCAGGGGTCATGCAGCACCCGGGCAGTCTGGCGTGCGAACTGGCGGGAAAAAGGACGGGCGAACAGGCTCATCGCAGGAGGGTCTGCGGGGCGCGCCGTGCAGCGTGTAGGCCGGCATTCCACAGCGCCGTCAGCGGGCGCCGCCAGTTGATGCGACAGCTGCCCGTGCGGCGCTACGCTGGGGCATGACCCTCGCATCCCCGCCTGAAACACCCGACACGCCCGCCGCGCCGACCGCCAGCGAACCGGTGCGCTTGCACATGCCGATCCATGTGCGCAGCTCCTCGCTGGTGATCCTGGCGCTGGCCGCCCTGCTGTTCCTGCTGCACTGGGCAAGCGCAGTGTTCGTGCCGGTGCTGCTGGGCCTGATGCTGAGCCACGCGCTGGGGCCACTGGTCAACCGCCTGGAGCAGCTGCGGCTGCCGCGCACGCTGGCAGCGGCGGTGTTGCTGATGGGGCTGGTGGGCGGCTTCGGGTGGACCGGGTACGCGCTGTCCGACGACGCCAGCACGCTGCTGGAGTCGCTGCCGGCGGCCACCGAGAAGGTGCGGGCCGCCATGGCCCGCCAGCACGGCAACGGCGGCGCGCTGGCCCAGGTGCAGAAGGCAGCCACCCAGCTGGAGCAGGCCGCCGAAGTCGGCGGGCCGGTGCCGGCAGCAGGCCCGCGTGGCGCCACGCGCGTCATCGTCGAGCGGCCGCGCTTCAACCTGCAGGACTACCTCTGGACCGGCTCGCTGGGGCTGCTGGCCTCGCTGGGCCAGGCCGTGGTGGTGGTGTTCATCACCTTCTTCGTGCTCGCCTCGGGTGATCATTTCCGGCGCAAGCTGGTGCACCTGGCCGGCCCCACTTTCGCCAGGCGGCGGCTGACGGTGCAGACCCTGGACGAGATCAGCGCGCAGGTCCGGCGTTACCTGCTGGTGCAGGTCTTCACCAGCGCCGTGGTCGGGCTGACTATCTGGCTGGCCTTCCTGGCCGTGGGGATGGACCACGCAGCCGTGTGGGGCGCGACGGCCTTCGTGTTGGACTTCGTGCCGTACGTGGGCGCCACCGTGCTCACTGCCAGCGCGGGTCTGATGAGCTTCGTGCAGTTCGGCAGCGTGGACATGGTGCTGCTGGTGTCGGGCATCGCCCTGGGCGTGCACACGCTGTCGGGCAACCTGCTGATGCCATGGCTCAGCAGCCGCAGCAGCCGCATGAATGCGGTCACAGTGTTCATCGGCGTGCTGGCCTTCGGCTGGCTTTGGGGCCTGTGGGGGCTGCTGCTGGGCGTGCCCATCCTCGCCAGCGTGAAGGCGGTGTGCGACCGGGTGGAGGAACTCAAGCCCGTCGGGGCGCTGATGGGCACCTGAAGCGCGCCGGCCTGGCGCCGACAATCGACCGAATGCCCGTCTGGTTCTCGCCCGCTCAACTCTTCGGCTATCTGGCTTTCGTGCTCGGCGTGGGCTGCTTCCTGCAGGCTGACGACCGACGCTTCAAGGGGTTCATGGCCGGCGAGTGCCTGGCCTATGTCGTGCACTTTGTGCTGCTGGGCAACCCCACGGCGGTGGCGAGTTCGCTGCTGTCGCTGCTGCGCTCGGTGCTGTCGTTGCACACGCGCTCGGCATGGGTGGCGGTGGCTGTGGTGTCAGCCAACATCGGCTTCGGCCTGGGGCTGGCACACCGGCCCGCCGACTGGCTGCCGCTGACGGCCTCCTGCCTGGGCACCATCGCCCTCTTCACGCTGCAAGGCATCCCGATGCGGCTGCTGATGCTGTGCGGCACGGGGCTGTGGATCGCCAACAACCTGATTGCCGGCTCCATCGGCGGCACGGCGCTGGAGGTGGTGGTTGCCGCGGTGAACCTGACCACCATCGCGCGGATGTGGCGCGAGCAACGCGCCACCGCGGCCGGCTGAAACCAATGAAACACGCCGGGCCCTCGGCTGAAACGGCAGGGCAACCGCCGCTGTCGACGATGACCTCCTGATCAACGGGCCCTGGCGGCCCAGGAGGGCTTGTCATGGAGATGGTGTGCCAGCCCGCCGACCGCGGGACAGGACGCTGGGCGCGGCGCGTGGCCGCCAGTGGCCTGGTCGTGCCACTGGCCTACGGCTTTGCGGGCGTGCTGACGTTGTCCCTGCTGGCCGGCCGGGCGCGGCCCGATGTGGCACTGTTGGCCGCCTTCATCGTGCATGCCAGCTACCGGCTGGACGCGCTGGGCGACCTGCTGCTGGAGCCGCTGGCCTCGGCGCGCAGCCGCGGCCTGGCGCGCTGGCGCGGCTGGGCCGCGCTGGACGGCCTGGCCGCCTTCGCCGCCGCCGCGTGGCTGGCCACGGCACTGCACTCGACGCTCGCCGCCGCGCTGCTGGCCGTGTTTCCCATGTCGGTGGCCTTCTACGGCCTACCGCTGCTCGGGCGGCTGGGCCTGCGCTGGGCCTGCGTGAAGGACATTCCCCATGCCAAGGCGGCCTACACGGCGCTCTTCTGGGGCGTGCTGGCCGTCTACGCCGGCTGGCTGTGCGGCGCTCGGCCGGCGCTGCTGGCCGGCGGCTTCGTCCTGTTCGCGCTACGGCTGCTGGTGAACACGCAGTTCTGGACCTGAAGGACATCGAGCGCGACCGCGCCGCCGGCGTGCCGACGCTGGCCGCGCGCCTGGGTCGCGCAGGCCTGGTGCGCCACCTGCGCATGCTGAACCTGGCGCTGCTGCCGGCCCTGGGGGTGCTGATCGCCCTGAGCGCGCTGCCGCCAGCCGCCGGTGCGCTGGCACTGACCACGCTGAGCGCCGATGCGCTGCTGGGCGCGGCACGGCGCCGGCTCGTCGATGACGAGCTGCTGTGCAACCTTTGGGTCGATGCCGAATGGCTGGCCTGGCCCGTCCTCGTCTGGCTGGCCGCCTGATCTGCCATGGACCATCAACCCATTGAGATGCTGGACGCGACCGCGCTGGCCTGGGCTTCGATCGGCCTGGTGGGCTGGCTGGTGGCCTACGTGGTCATCATCCGTCGCGGCCTCATCGACCGCAGCTACGGCATGCCACTGGTGCCGCTGTGCATCAACATCGCTTGGGAGTTCGTGTTCGGCGTGCTGCATGCCGACCAGCCGCCGATGAACCTCGTCAACATCGCCTGGCTGGCGGCCGACCTGGGCATCCTGTGGACCTACTGGCGCCACGGCCGGGCTGAGTTCCCGGCGCTGCTGCCGCGCTGGAGCTTCGTGCCCGTCTACCTGGCCGTGCAGGTGCTGGCGCTGTGGGGTGTGCTGGCCATCACCTACCAGTTCCGCGACTGGACCGGCAGCTACACCGGCTGGGGCGAGAACCTGGTCATCCCCGCTGCGCTGATCGCGATGCTGCTGCGCCGCGGCGACACGCGCGGCCAGTCGATCTACGTGGCTTTGGCCACGCTGGTGGGCAGCTTTGCGCTGGTCCCGCTGGAGTGGCGCATCACCGGCGCCGGCCCGTTGATGCTGTTCCTGTATGCCGGCTTCATCGGGCTGGGCCTCATCTACGCCGTGCTGCTGCACGCCCGCTTCCGTGCCGAAGGAAAGAACCCATGGACCTGCTTCTGAACGACCGCCCCGCCGCGCTGGAGCCCGGCTTCGAACAACGCAAGCGCGACCACCTGCGCCTGGCGTTGGCTCCCGCCCACGAGGCGCGCGGCCTGTCGGGCCTGGACGCGGTGCACCTGATGCACGACGCGCTGCCCGAGCTGGACCTGGAGGACGTGCGCCTGGACGCCCAGCTGCTGGGGCAGGCGGCGCCCACGCCCTTCTTCGTCGCCGGCATGACGGCTGGCCACGCCGACGCGCCGGCGCTGAACCTGCGCCTCGCCCGCGCCTGCGCACGGCGCGGCTGGGCCCTGGGCGTGGGCTCGCAGCGGCGCCAGCTCGCCGGCCCGGCAGAGCTGACCGGCGCGGTGGACCAATGGCGGCGCCTGCGTGACGCGGCCCCGGGCCTGGTGCTGATCGGCAACCTGGGCCTGAGCCAGATCGTCGCCACGCCGCTGCCGCTGCTGCGCCGCCTGGTGCAGTCGCTGGACGCGCAGGCCCTGGCCGTGCACCTGAACCCGCTGCAGGAATGCCTGCAGCCCGAGGGCACGCCGCAGTTCCGCGGCGGCCTGGCCGCGCTGCGCGACCTGTGCGCGTGGCTGGGCGTGCCGGTCGTGCTGAAGGAGACCGGCTGCGGCTTCTCGCCGCGCACGCTGGCCAAGCTGCAAGGCCTGGGCCTGGGCGCGGTGGACGTCAGTGGCCTGGGTGGCACGCACTGGGGGCGGGTGGAAGGCGCCCGCGCCGAGGAGGGCAGCCCACTGGCGCTGGCGGCGGCCACCTTCGCCAATTGGGGTGAGCCCACGGTGGACGCCGTGCGCGCAGCCTGCAGGCTGCTGCCCGACACCGAACTCTGGGCCAGCGGCGGCGTGCGCTCGGGGCTGGACGCGGCCAAGCTGATCGCACTAGGCGCCAAGCGCGTGGGCTATGCCAAGCCCGCGCTGCAGGCGGCACTGTGGGGCGACGCTGCGCTGGACGACTGGATGGCACGGCAGGAACTGGAGCTGCGTATCGCGCTGTTCTGCAGCGGTGCGCGCACGCCGGCCGAAATGCGCCGCCTGCATACCGCGGAGCACTGAGGCGCATCCGGACCGAGCACTTCCGCACGTCGCAGGCCGAGCGCCAGGCCGCTCACAAGCCAGCCCGTCTGCCGATGCTCGCAGCTCAATGACGCCAACATCGCCGTCCCCTCGGGAGACCGGTCAGCCTTGCCCGCGCCCAGCGTGGCAAGGCTGGACGAGGGTCTCAACGATTGGCGGAGTAGTTCACCGGCAGCCAGTCATAGCCCTTGCCGTCCACGCGCAGCTTGCCGATGCCGGGAAAGCTGACGTGGGTCACGGCCACGTAGTAACCGTCCTTGGCGGCTGCTGCGTAGGCCTTTTCACGGGCGGGTGCGGCGGCCTTGGGGTCGCTGTCGAACTGGATGGTCACGGCCGGCTCAGCGAACTGCACGGCGGCGACGTGCATCAGGTCGCCCCAGAACATCATCTTCTGGCCCTTGCTCTCGGCCACGTAGTTGCTGTGGCCGGGGGTGTGGCCGTAGGCCGGCAAGGCCTTGAAGCCCGGGACGATCTCGACGCCAGCGGCACTACCGGCGAACGGCTTGAAGCGGCCCGCGTCGGCATAAGCCTTGACGATGGCGGCGATGGCCTTGGCGCCGTCACCCTTGGCGACCTGCTCGGGCGCCAGCCAGTAGTCGCTTTCCTGCTTGTCCATGCGCAGCGTTGCGTTGGGGAACGTGGCCTTGCCGTCCGGCGTCCCCGCGCCGCCGATGTGGTCGCCGTGCAGGTGGGTGATGACGATCTCGTCGACCTGCTCGGGCGCGTAGCCCGAGGCCTTGAAGTTGGCCAGCATGCGGCCTGCGGTCGGGCCGAACAGGCCGGCCGCGCCGGTATCGACCAGGATCACCTTGCTGCCGGTGTTGACGATGTAGGCGTTGACCGAGGTCTCCAGCGGCACGCCCAGGTAGGCATGTTGCAAGGCCTTGAGGGTGTTGGGCGCGGGCTGCTGTAGCAGCTTGTCCACCGGCAGGTCCAGCGTGCCGTCGGACAGCGCGGTGATTTCGAAGTCGCCGAGCTGAAGGCGATACCAGCCGGGGGCCTGGCCCTTGAGCTGCGGGCCGGCGGCCAGGGCGGGGGTGCTCAGGCTCGACATGACGGCCAGGGCAAGAGCAGCGGGAAGCAATTGCTTGAACATCTTCTGTGTCTCCGGGTGGGGGTTGGGATCGCGGCGCAGGATAGCGGCGCCGCCATAGGCTTGCAGCCCCAAGGTCACCACTCGGACTGTCCACCCGCCGGACAGCCGCGCGGCAAGCCGTTGACTGAAATCCGGACACAAAACGGACGCCGCCAGCCGCCAAGGTCTCCAAATTGCGGGTCTACCCGCAGGTCCGGGCACCGATTTGGCGCTGGCATGGGCTTTGCGCTTCAGGGGATGGCTGACACACAAATTCATACGAGGAGACAAGCCATGATCCGACGCCAAGCGGCGCCTTTTCGCGTCCAGCGCCTGCAGTTCGCCATCCTCACCGCCCTGGGCGCCGCGCTGCCCGCCGGCGCGCAGACCACCCCGGCGGCCGAGCCCGCCGTGACGACACTGGACGTCGTCAAGGTCACGGCGCGCAAGCGCGAGGAGTCGCTGCAGGACGTGCCGGTGGCCGTCACCGCACTGACGGCAGACCAGCTTGACAAGCTCGCCATCAAGGACCTGGGCGACCTGCAGGGCCAGGTGCCCAACCTGACCATCTATGCCGCGCGCGGCAGCAACACCACCATCACCACCTTCATCCGCGGCGTGGGCCAGGCCGACCCGCTGTGGGGCGTGGACCCGGGCGTGGGTATCTACTTCGACGACGTCTATATCGCCCGACCGCAGGGCGCGCTGCTGGACGTGTACGACGTACAGCGCGTGGAAGTGCTGCGCGGCCCTCAGGGCACGCTGTACGGCAAGAACACGGTCGGCGGCGCGGTGAAGTACGTGTCCAAGCCGCTGCCCACGCAGACGGAAGGGCAGCTGACGCTGTCCATGGGCAGCTATGGCCAGGTCAACGCCAAGGGCGCGGTGGGCACGGCCGTCAACGACGGCCAGGTGCGCTTTCGCGTCGCCGCCGCCAGCCTGAACCGCGACGGCTACGGCAAGAACCTGACCGACGGCAGCGCCGTCAGCGACCAGAACACCACCAGCGGCCGCGTGTCGGCCGGCTGGTTCCCGACCGGCTCGACCTTCAACGCCCAGGTGTCGGTGGACCGCACACAGGACGCCTCGCACATGCGCGGCTTCCAGCGCCTGAACGTGAATCCCTTCGACCCGGCCAAGACACCCGCCACGACGGGCCGCTACGACATTGCGTCGGGCATGCCCAACGCGAACCACACCAGCAGCGAGGGCGAATCGCTGACGCTGAACTGGGGCGTCAGCGAAGCCTGGAGCCTGAAGTACATCCTGGCCCACCGCGCGTCCGACACCAACACGTCCATCGACTTCGACGGCTTGCCCAACAAGATCGCCGACGTGCGCGCCGAGTACCACGACAGCTCGCAGAGCCACGAGCTGCAGGCCATCTACGAGGGCCAGAGCAGCTCGGGCGTCGTCGGCGCGTACTACTTCGACGGCAACGCCGGCGGCACGGTGCGCAACAACTTCTTCAATGCGTCATTCGGCACCACCAACGGCATCGTCTACACCAAGGGCAAGGCCTTGTTCGGCGACTGGAGCTGGCGGCTGACGCCCAGCTTCTCCGTCAGCACCGGCCTGCGCTACACGGATGAAAGCAAGCGCGCCGTGGTGCTGAACCAGGCGTTTTCGAACGACCAGTTCAGCGGCACGCCCATCGCCGTGCCGGCCAACTTCGACAACTCGCGCTCGGTGAAAAACACCTCGCCGCGGCTGTCGCTGGAATACAAGCTCAGCAACGCGGTGAAGCTGTACACGACGGCCTCGCGCGGCTTCAAGAGCGGCGGCTACAACATCCGCGCGAACACACTGGCCTTCCCGACGTCCAGCAAGCCTTTCCAGGATGAAAAGCTGGACTCGTTGGAGCTGGGTGCCAAGATGGTGCTGGATGGCGGCCGGCTGGAGCTCAACACCGCGGTCTTCCACAACAAGTACAAGAACGTGCAGCTGTCGGTGTTCACCAGCTACACCCAGGCCAACGGCCAGCCGGGCTTCTTCGGCGACTTCACCAACGCCGGCAAGGCCACGGTGCAGGGCGCGGAGTTCGAGTTCCTCTGGACACCCACGACCGACTGGCGCATCAGCGGCAACCTGGCCACCATCAACGCCAAGTACGACGAGTACATCGACCGCGGCGTCAACGTGGCCGACCAAAAGAAGTTCACCAACACGCCCAAGTTCCAGGCCGCGCTGAACGTGGAGCACAACGCCCGCATGCCCTTCGGCGGCGTGCTGCGCTCGCGCCTCTCGGTCAGCCACCGCAGCAAGGTCTACCCGACGACCGACCTGTCCGAGGCCCTGGCGCAGGAGGCCTACACGCTGGTGGGTGGCGGCCTGATCTGGGAGAAGGACGCCAAGCTGAGCTTCTTCCTGCAAGGCAGCAACCTGACCGACAAGGCTTACAAGACCGACGGCTACAACATCGCCGGCCTGGGCGTGCTGAATGCCTACTACGGCGCGCCGCGCACGTTGACGGTGGGCGGGACGTACAAGTTCTGACGGTGCGGCCGAGCGGGTTCGGCCCGGGTCTGCCGGACGGCGTGGCGCGGTACATTGCCGCGGCCATGCCGCTGTCCAAATCTCAGACACCCGTCCAGCACGACATCCCGCAGGATGTCGACGGCCTGCTGCGCCTGGCCGCGCAGTCCATGTTCGACGTGCTGGCCCGGTCGACCGAAGGGATGATGGTCATCGACCGCAACCACCGCGTCGTCTGGATCAGCGATGGCTACAAGCGCTTTCTGCCGGCGCTGGGGTTCACGGGCGAGCACGAGTTCGTCGGCAAGCGGGTCGAAGACGTGGTGCCCAACACGCAGATGCTGCAGGTGCTGGAGACCGGCAAGCCGGTGCTGGTGGACCTGTTGACCAACCGGGCCGGTACCTTCCTCGTCAGCCGACTGCCGCTGAGGAACGACGCCGGCGAGGTCATCGGCGCCTTGGGCCTGGTGCTGCTGGACCATCCCGAGACGACGATGCAGCCGCTGATCCAGAAGTTCGGCCGGCTGCAGCAGGAGCTGGAGGACACGCGCCGCCAGTTGGCCGCGCAGCGTCGGCCCAAGTACACGATCGCCAGCTTCATCGGCGCCAGCCCGGCGGCGCTGGAGGTCAAGCGCCAGGCACGTCGCGTGGCGCAAACGGACTCAACAGTGCTGCTGCTGGGCGAGACCGGCACCGGCAAGGAGCTGATGGCCCACGCCATCCACTCCGCGTCGCGCCGCGCGCACCGGCCGCTGGTGGGCGTCAACATCGCCGCCGTGCCCGAGACGCTGCTGGAGGCCGAGTTCTTCGGCGTCGCGCCGGGCGCTTACACGGGCGCCGACCGCAAGGGCCGCGACGGCAAGTTCAAGCTGGCCGACGGCGGCACGCTGTTCCTGGACGAGATCGGTGACATGCCGCTGGCGCTTCAGTCGAAGCTGCTACGTGTCTTGCAAGAGCAGGAGGTGGAGCCCCTTGGCAGCAACACGGTGCTGCGCGTCGACGTCAGAGTGATTGCCGCCACCAGCCGCGACCTGGCCGCGATGGTCGCCGCCGGTCAGTTCCGCGCCGACCTGTACTACCGCCTCAACGTGCTGCCCATCCGCGTGCCGGCGCTGCGCGAGCGACTGGACGACATCGAGGCGCTGGCCGAGGCGCTGGGTGAAGACATCGCCCGCCGCAGCGGCATGCCGCAGAAACTGCTCAGCCCGGACGCCATCGAATGGCTGATGCAGCAGGCCTGGCCCGGCAACATCCGCGAACTGCGCAACACGTTGGAGCAGGTCAGCCTGATGAGCGACGACATGCAGCTGACGGCGGCGAGCTTTCAGGGCGGAAGCGCTGCTCCGGCAGTGACCGCCTCACCGGCGCCACCAGCGAAGATCACCTCACCCAGCCTCGCAACCGCGCAGGCCGTCGCGCCGCTGCCCGAGCTGATCGAAGCGCTGGAGCGTGATGCCATCGCGCGCGCGCTCAAGGCGACCGGCGGCAACCGCATGGCTGCGGCGAGGTTGCTGCAGATATCCCGGGCGTCGCTGTACGAGAGGCTGGCGCGCTGGCCCGACCTGGAAGTCCAAATTCCAGGCGACGCCTGAATTTCAGACACTCCCACCGTTCTCAACAGCCAAAAACCTCGGGACAACCCCGACATAAACCGCCCCGGCGCCCCCTTCCCCGCCGGGCACGGCCCTTGCAAAAAGGGAAGACACCGTCTGCCGACAGAGCAGACATGACGAACCTCAGGAGACAAGCCCATGCGCCACATCACGCGCCGCTTTGCCATCGCCGCAGCCACTCTGGCGGTCGCCCTGCCTGGCCTGACCCTGGCCGCCGGCAACGAGATCCGCATCGCCCACGTCTACAGCAAGACCGGCCCGTTGGAGGCCTACGGCAAGCAGACGCAGATCGGCTTCATGATGGGCCTGGATTACGCGACCGGCGGCACGCTGACCGTCGCCGGCAAGAAGCTCGTCGTCATCGAGAAGGACGACCAGGGCAAGCCCGACGTGGGCAAGAGCCTGCTGGCCGCGGCCTACGGTGACGACAAGGCCGACATTGCCGTCGGGCCGTCGTCCAGCGGCGTGGCACTGGCCATGCTGCCGGTGGCCGAGGAGTACAAGAAGATCCTGCTGGTGGAGCCGGCCGTGGCCGACTCCATCACCGGCGAGAAGTGGAACAAGTACATCTTCCGCACTGGCCGCAACTCGTCGCAGGACGCCATCGGCAACGCCGTGGCCTCCGACATTGCCGGCCTGAACATCGGCATCCTGGCCCAGGACTACGCCTTCGGCCGCGACGCCGTGAAGGCCTACAAGGAAGCGCTGAAGAAGGCCAAGATCGTCCACGAGGAATACCTGCCCACGGCGACGACCGATTTCACCGCCGGCATCCAGCGCCTGGTGGACGCGCTGAAGGACAAGCCCGGCCCCAAGGTCATCGCCGTCGTGTGGGCCGGCGCCACGCCGCCCTTCGGCGCGCTGGCCGCTCTCGACCTGCAGAAACGCTACGGCATTGGTGTGGGCTCGGGCGGCAACATCCTGCCGGCCATGACGGCCTACAAGCAGTTCCCGGGCATGGAAGGCGCGACCTACTACTACTTCGGCATCCCGAAGAACCCGGTCAACGAGTGGCTGGTGGCCAACCACTACAAGCAGTTCAAGACCCCGCCCGATTTCTTCACGGCTGGCGGCATGAGCGCCGCGATCGCGCTGGTGGAGGCGCTGAAGAAAAGCGGCGGCGACACGACGACCAACAAGCTCATCAAGACCATGGAGGGCATGAGCTTCGAGACGCCCAAGGGCAAGATGACCTTCCGCGCCGAGGACCACCAGGCGATGCAGTCCATGTACCACTTCAAGATCAAGGTGGACCCGGCGTTCCCATGGGGTGTGCCCGAACTGGTGCGGGAGATCAAACCGGAAGAAATGGCCGTGCCGATCCGCAATAAGCGTTGAAAGCGGACGGCGGCCCGTGCTCGAAACCAAGAACCTGACGATCCGCTTCGGTGGCCATGTGGCTGTCGACGGCGTGTCGTGCACCTTCCAGCCCGGCACACTGACGGCCATCGTCGGCCCCAACGGCGCGGGCAAGACGACCTACTTCAACCTGATCTCGGGCCAGCTGCCCGCCAGCAGCGGCGAGGTCTGGCTGGACGGCGAGAACCTGACCCGACTGCCGGCGCCGGTGCGGACGCGCCGCGGCCTCGGGCGGGCCTTCCAGCTGACGCAGCTGTTCGCGCACCTGACGGTGCTGGAGAACGTGCGGCTGGCAGTGCAGGCGCGCCATGGCAAGGGGCTGCGCATGCTGTCGGCGTGGCTGTCGCACAAGGAGCTGATCGCCGAGGCCGAGGCCATCCTCACGCGCGTGCGCCTGGACCAGCGAGCCACCGACCTCGCTGCCAGCCTGCCGCATGGCGACCAGCGCAAGCTGGAAGTGGCCATGCTGATCGCGCTCGATCCCAAGGTCTATCTGTTCGACGAGCCGACCGCCGGCATGAGCGTGGACGAGGTGCCCGTGGTGCTGGACCTGATCCGCGCGCTGAAGGCCGAGAAGAAGCACACGCTGCTGCTGGTGGAGCACAAGATGGACGTGGTGCGCGAGCTGGCGGACCGCATCATCGTGCTGCACCAGGGCAAGCTGGTGGCCGATGGCGACCCGGCCGAGGTCATTGCGTCTCCCATCGTGCAGCAGGCCTATCTGGGGATGGCCGCATGAACCTGCTCGAACTCAAGGGTGTTCACACCCACGTCGGGGCGTATCACATCCTGCATGGCGTGGATCTCGCGGTGCCTGCGGGTCAAGTGACCATGCTGTTAGGCCGCAACGGTGCCGGCAAGACGAGCACGTTGCGCACATTGATGGGCCTGTGGACGGCCAGCAGCGGCACCGTGCAATTCAAGGGTGAGGACATCACGAAGCTCGCCACGCCCGACATCGCGTCGCACGGCATTGCCTATGTGCCCGAGACCATGGGCATCTTCGGCGAGTTGAGCGTGGCGGAGAACCTGTTGCTGGCGGCTCGCTCTGCCAAGCGGCTGGGCGACCTGGATGCGCAGCGGCTGGAGTGGCTGTTCGGGTTGTTCCCGGCGCTGAAGACGTTCTGGATGCATCCGGCCGGCAAGCTGTCGGGCGGGCAAAAGCAGATGCTCGCCATCGCCCGCGCCATGATCGAACCGCGCGAGCTGCTGGTCATAGACGAGCCCAGCAAGGGCCTGGCGCCGGCCATCGTGCAGAACCTCATCACGGCGCTGTGCGAGCTGAAGAAGACGTCGCAGACGACGGTGCTGCTGGTGGAGCAGAACTTTCGCGTAGCCGCTGAGCTGGGTGACCAGGTCGCGGTGATGGACGACGGGCGCATCGTGCATGCCGGCGCGATGCGCGAGCTGATCGAAGACTCGTCTTTGCAGCAACGGCTGCTCGGCCTTTCTCTGGCGGCCCACCAATGAAGCTCGACCCCCGCCCCCTCGCGTTGCTCGCGGCTCTCATGCTGCTGGCCCTGCCCCTCACCGGCAGCGCCAGCACCTGGCTCAACCTCACACTGGCCGGCGTGGCCATGGGCCTGATCATCTTCGTCATCGCCTCGGGCCTGACGCTCGTGTTCGGCCTGATGGACGTGCTGAACTTCGGTCACGGCGTCTTTATCGCGCTGGGCGCATTCACCGCGACGACGGTGCTCGCGTTCCTTGCGCCCTGGGCCACCAGCCCTGACGTCGCGTCCAACCTCGCCGCACTCGCCGCCGCCTGTACGGCCGGCATGGCCATCGCGGCGGCCGTGGGCGTCGTCTTCGAGCGTGTGCTGGTGCGACCCGTCTACGGCCAGCACCTGAAGCAGATTCTCATCACCATGGGCGGCATGATCATCGGCGAGGAGCTGATCAAGGCAACCTGGGGCGCACAGCTGATCCCGCTGCCCATGCCCGATGCCCTGCGCGGCATCTTCCTGTTGGGCGACGTCGCGGTCGAGAGGTTCCGCGTGCTGGCCATGCTCATCGGCGTCGCCGTGCTCATCGCCCTGCTGCTGGTGCTGAACCGCACCAAGATCGGCCTGCTGATCCGCGCCGGCGTGCAGGACCGCGAGATGGTCGAGGCGCTGGGCTACCGCGTGCGGCGGTTGTTCGTCGGCGTGTTCGTCGCCGGCTCGGCGCTGGCCGGCCTGGGCGGCGTGCTCTGGGGCCTGGTGCAGCAGGGCGTCACGCCGCAAATCGGCGGCCAGGTGAACCTGCTCCTGTTCATCGTCATCATCATCGGCGGCCTGGGGTCGACGGTGGGCTGCCTCATCGGCGCGCTGCTGGTCGGGCTGGTCGCCAACTACGTCGGCTTCATCGCACCCAAGGCGGCCCTGTTCTCCAACATCGGGCTGATGGTCGCCATCCTGCTCTGGCGCCCGCAAGGCCTCTACCCGGTCGGCGCCAAATGATCCGCGCACTGCTCTCCCACGATCTGCCGCGCAGCCGCATCCTTGCCGCGCTGCTGCTGGCCTGCTTCGTCGGCCTGCTCGGCGCGCCCTTCATCTTCCCAGGCACGCAGGCACTCAACGTCGCTGCCAAGATCCTGGTCTTCATCCTGCTGGTGGCCAGCTATGACCTGCTGCTGGGCTACACCGGCATCGTCAGCTTTGCGCACACGATGTTCGTCGGCATCGGCGCCTACGGCATCGCCATCGCATCGACGCGCCTGGGTGCGGACTGGGGCTCGCTCGCCATCGGCTTTGTGGCCGCGCTCGCGCTGAGCGCCGTGCTGGCGCTGGCCATGGGCCTGGCGAGCCTGCGCGTGAAGGCGATCTTCTTCGCGATGATCACGCTGGCCGTGGCGTCGGCCTTCATGACGCTGGCCTCGCAGCTCAGCGACTTCACCGGCGGGGAGGACGGCCTGAACTTCCAGCTGCCCGAAGTGCTGAGGCCCTCGACCGAGTTCATGGAAGAGCCAGTTCTGGGCGTCACGCTCGACGGCCGGCTGCTGACCTACTACCTGCTCTTCATCGCCGTCGCAGCCCTCATCGCGCTGCTGCTGCGCATCGTCAACTCGCCCTTCGGCCGCGTGCTGCAGGCCATCCGCGAGAACGAGTTCCGCGCCGAGGCCATCGGCTATCGCACCGTCGTCTACCGAACCGGCGCCAACGTCATCGCGGCCCTGCTGGCCTGCTGCGGCGGCGCGCTTCTGGCGCTGTGGCTGCGCTACACCGGCCCCGAGACCGCGATGTCCATGGAGATCATGCTGGACCTGTTGCTCATCGTCGTCATCGGCGGCATGGGCACGGTCTACGGCGCCGTCATCGGCAGCGTGCTCTTCATCGTGGCCCAGAACTACCTGCAGGCGCTGCTGAAGTGGGCCGGCAGCCTCGTCGAAGGCGTGCCTGTCGTCAGCACCCTGGTGTCGCCCGACCGCTGGCTGCTGTGGCTGGGCCTGCTGTTCGTGCTGGCCGTCTATCACTTCCCTGGCGGCATCGTCGGGCGGCTGCGGCTCGCAGCATGGGCACGGGGAAGGAAGAGAACATGAGATCGCGCTACCTGAACTGTCTGGGCCGCGAGCTCCACGTCACCGAGTGGGGCGACCCGGCCGCGCCGCCCACGAACGTGATCGTGGCCTGGCACGGGCTGGCCCGCAGCAGCCGTGACTTCGACGACTTCGCGGCGGCGCTCGCACCCCGTTGGCATGTGGTTTGCCCCGACACGCTGGGCCGTGGCTTGTCGCAGTGGGCGATAGACCCGGCGCGCGAATACTGCCTGGACTTCTACGTCGAGCAGGCCGAGGCACTGCTGGACCAGTTGGGCCTGCAAAAGGTGCACTGGGTCGGCACGTCCATGGGCGGTGCCATCGGCACGCTGGGCGCCGCGACCCGCCTGCGCGGCCGCATCCGCCGCCTCGTGCTGAACGACAACGGCCCCGAGCTGGCAGCGCCGGCGCTGGCCCGCATCAAGACCTATGCGGGCCAGCCACCCAGCTTCGCGACGGTCACCGAACTGGAAACTTATTTCCGCGAGATCTACGCGAGCTTCGGTCATCTGACGGACATGCAATGGCGCCACCTGACCGAGACCTCGTTGCGCCGCCTGCCCGATGGTCGCGTGACCACGCACTACGACCCCGCGCTGGCCCGGCAGTTCGAGCATCACCCCGACGACTACCTGCTGTGGGACGCCTGGGACCAGCTCGACCTGCCGGTGCTGTGCCTGCGCGGCGAGGACTCGACGCTGCTGACCGCCGAGACGGCCCAGGCCATGCGCGAGCGCGGTCCGCGTGCGGCCGTCGCGCTGATCCCAGGCTGCGGCCACGCGCCGGCCCTGAACACGCCCGAGCAGATCGGCCTCATCGAACGGTTCCTCTCTGCGGGCCAGACCCCGTGAATGCCCGTAAGTCAGCATCAGGCTTGAAGGCCTAGAGTCGCGCAGCCAACTGGTAAGTCCATGAGCGAATTCATCCTCGAGACGCAAGACCTGACCAAGGAGTTCAAAGGCTTCACCGCCGTGGACTCGGTCAACCTGCAGGTGCAACGCGGCCATATCCATGCGCTGCTAGGCCCCAACGGTGCGGGCAAGACCACCTGCTTCAACCTGCTGACCAAGTTCCTGACGCCCACGCGCGGACGCATCGTCTTCGCCGGCGTCGACATCACCGGCGAGACCTCGGCCCAGATCGCCCGCCGCGGCGTCATCCGCAGCTTCCAGATCTCGGCCGTGTTCCCGCACCTGACCGTGCTGGAGAACGTGCGCATCGGCCTGCAGCGCTTCACCGGCACCAGCTTCCATTTCTGGAAGGGGCTAACCGGCCTGAAGACACTGGACGCCAAGGTGCTGTCGCTGCTGGAGCTGGTGGACCTGCGCGACATGGCCCAGCTCAAGGCCGCCGACCTGCCCTATGGCCGCAAGCGTGCGCTGGAGATCGCCACGACCATGGCCATGGAGCCGCAGCTGATGCTGCTGGACGAGCCCACGCAGGGCATGGGGCACGAGGACGTCGACCGTGTGACGGCTTTGATCAAGCGCGTAGCCGAGGGGCGCACGGTGCTGATGGTGGAGCACAACATGAAAGTTGTCGCCAGCATCGCCGACCGCATTACCGTGCTGGCCCGCGGCGCCGTGCTGGCCGAGGGGGACTACGCGACGGTGTCCAAGCATCCGGCGGTGCTGGAGGCCTACATGGGCACCGAGGCGACCGAACTCCAAGGCGCTCACTGACATGGCAACCCCAGCACTCGAAATCCAGAACCTCAACGCCTGGTACGGCGAAAGCCACATCCTGCACGGCATCAACCTCAGCGTGCAGCCCGGCCAGGTCGTCACGCTGCTGGGCCGCAATGGCGCGGGCCGCACGACCACGCTGCGCGCCATCATGGGCCTGACCGGCGCGCGCAAGGGCTCGATCAAGGTCCATGGCGAAGAGACCATCGCCCTGTCCACGCACCGCATCGCCAACCTTGGCATCGGCTACTGTCCCGAAGAGCGCGGCATCTTCGCGTCGCTGACGACTGAGGAGAACCTGCGACTTCCGCCTCTGCTGAAGGCCCGGCGCGGGAAGGTCATGAGCGAGACCGAGATTTACGCGATGTTCCCCAACCTCGCGGAGCGCCGCCACAGCCCCGGCACGCGACTGTCGGGTGGCGAGCAGCAGATGCTGGCCGTCGCACGCATCCTGCGCACCGGCGCCGACATCCTGCTGCTGGACGAGATCTCCGAAGGCCTGGCACCCGTCATCGTCCAGGCCCTGGCGCGCATGATCCGCGCGCTGAAGAGCCAGGGCTTCACCATCGTCATGGTGGAGCAAAACTTCCGCTTCGCGGCACCCCTGGCCGACCACTTCATCGTCATCGAGCACGGCGAAGTCGTGCTGTCCTTCCCCGCAGCCGAGCTCCCGGCCCACCAGGCCCAGATGGACGAGCTGCTCAGCGTCTAACCCGACAAACCCCTGGAGACAACCATGAAAAAGACCCTCATCGCCGCCACCCTCGCCACCTGCGGCTTTGCCGCCCAGGCCCAGATCTCCGGCGACGTCATCAAGATCGGCTTCCTAACCGACATGTCCAGCGTCTACGCGGACATCGACGGCGCCGGCGGCGTGGAGGCCATCAAGATGGCGATTGCGGACCTGAAGGGTATGACCGCCGGCAAGAAGGTGGAGCTGATCTTTGCTGACCACCAGAACAAGGCCGACGTCGCCTCGGCCAAGGCGCGCGAATGGATGGACACGCAGGGCCTGGACCTGCTGATCGGCGGCACCAACTCCGGCGCCAACCTGGCCATGGCCAACGTCGCGGCCGAAAAGAAGAAGCCCTTCATCTCCATCGGCGCTGGCAGCTCCGCTCTGACCAACGCCAACTGCACGCCCTACACCATCCACTACGCCTACGACACCGTGGCGCTGGACAATGGCACGGGCGGTGCGGTGACCAAGGCGGGTGGCAAGAACTGGTACTTCCTGACCGCCGACTACGCTTTCGGCGCCGCGCTGCAGGACGACACCACGGCCGTCGTCCAGAAGAACGGGGGCACGGTCAAGGGCAGCGTCAAGCACCCGCTGAACGCCAGCGACTTCTCCAGCTTCCTGCTGCAGGCGCAGGGCTCGGGCGCGCAGATCCTGGGCCTGGCCAACGCCGGCGGCGACACCATCAACGCGATCAAGGCCGCCAACGAGTTCGGCGTCACCAAGGGCATGAAGCTCGCGGGCCTGCTGATGTTCATCAATGACGTTCACTCGCTGGGCCTGAAGACCACCGAGGGCATGTACCTGACCGACTCCTGGTACTGGAACCAGACGCCCGAGGCCCGCGCCTGGAGCCGCCGCTTCTTCGAGAAGATGAAGCGCATGCCCTCCTCGCTGCAGGCGGCGGACTACTCGGCCGTGACCCACTACCTGAAGGCCGTCGAGGCCGCCAAGACCGACGACGCCGACAAGGTCATCGCCAAGATGAAGGAGCTGCCGATCAAGGACTTCTACACGACGGGCACCATCCGCAAGGAAGACGGCCGCGGCATCCACGACATGTTCCTGATGCAGGTGAAGTCGGTGAAGGAATCCACCGAGCCCTGGGACTACTACAAGGTCGTGACGCGCATCCCGGGCGAAGAGGCGTTCACGAAGCTGGCCGACTCCAAGTGCCCGCTCGTCAAGAAGTGATCCGCTGAGAGCGCTGCGCGATGACTGAGTTCTTTGGTATTCCACTGCCCGCGCTGCTCGGGCAACTGCTGCTCGGCCTGGTCAACGGCTCGTTCTACGCGATGCTGTCCCTGGGCCTGGCGGTCATCTTCGGCATGCTCAACATCATTAACTTTGCCCATGGGGCGCTGTACATGATGGGAGCCTTCTTCGCCTGGATGGGGCTGGAATACCTGGGCCTGAACTATTGGTTCATGCTCGGTCTCGCGCCGCTCGCGGTGGGCGTCATCGGCATCGTCATCGAACGCACGATGCTGCAGTGGCTCTACAAGCTGGACCATCTCTACGGCCTGCTGCTGACCTTCGGCATCACACTGGTCATTGAGGGCGTGTTCCGCTCGGTCTACGGCGTGTCCGGCCAGCCCTACCAGGTGCCAGATGCGCTGCAGGGCGCCACCAACCTCGGCTTCATGATCCTGCCCAACTACCGCGGCTGGGTCGTCGTCGCGTCGCTGGTGGTGTGCTTCGCGGTGTGGGCGCTGATCGAGAAGACCTCGCTGGGCGCCAAGCTGCGCGCCGGCACCGAGAACCCCAAGCTCGTGCAGGCCTTCGGCATCAATGTGCCGCTGATGGTCACGCTGACCTACGCGGGTGGCGTTGCGCTGGCGGCGTTCGCCGGCGTTCTCGCCGCACCCATCCTGCAGGTCTCGGCGCTGATGGGGTCCAACCTCATCATCGTGGTGTTCGCTGTCGTCGTCATCGGCGGCATGGGCTCCATCCTCGGCTCCATCCTGACCGGCCTGGGCCTGGGCATCGTGGAGGGGCTGACCAAGGTCTTCTATCCCGAAGCGTCCAACACGGTCGTCTTCGTTGTCATGGCCATCGTGCTTCTGGTGCGCCCGGCTGGCTTGTTCGGAAAAGAGAAATGAACAAGAAGCTCCTCGGCTACGCCGCGCTCTTCGTCGGCATCGCGCTGCTGCCCACCTTGGGCGCCTATCCCGTCTTCGTGATGAAGGTGCTCTGCTACGCCCTCTTCGCGTGCGCCTTCAACCTGCTGGTCGGCTTCACGGGCCTGCTGTCCTTCGGCCACGCGGCCTTCCTGGGCACGGCCGCCTACGTGACCGGCCATGCGCTCAAGGTCTGGGGCCTGCCGACGCCGGTGGGTCTCCTCGTCGGCGCCCTGGGCGCAGGCGGCGTGGGCCTGCTGTTCGGGCTGCTGGCCATCCGCCGCTCGGGCATCTACTTCTCGATGATCACGCTGGCGCTGGCGCAGATGCTGTACTTCTTCTTCCTGCAGGCGCCGTTCACCGGCGGGGAAGACGGCCTGCAGTCCGTGCCGCGCGGCAGCTTCTTGGGCCTGCACCTGGAGAACGACCTGACACTGTTCTACGTCGTGCTGGGCATCTTCATCGCCGCCTTCTGGCTGATCTACCGCATCGTCCACTCACCCTTCGGCCAGGTGCTGACGTCCATCCGCGAGAACGAGGCCCGCGCCACATCGCTGGGCTACGACACGGCGCAGTTCAAGCTGCTGGCCTTCGTGCTGTCTGCGGGCCTGGCGGGCCTGGCCGGTGCCACCAAGACGCTGGTGCTGGGCTTCGCGACGCTGACCGACGCGATCTGGACCACCTCCGGCCTGGTCATCCTGATGACATTGGTGGGCGGCATGGGTACCCTGGTCGGGCCCATGGTGGGAGCGCTGGTCATCATCGCGCTGGAGAACAAGATCGGCGACCTGGGCAACCTGCTGGCTGACCTCACAGGCGTGGCCTGGTTCAACGGCCTGGGCGAGTCGGTCAGCCTGGTCACCGGGCTGATCTTCATCGTCTGCGTGCTGGCCTTCAGACGCGGGCTGGTGGGCGAGACCGTGGCGTTGTGGGAGCGGTGGTCGGCGCCGACGAAGAAGAAGCCCGCCGCCTGAACACCAGCACGTTGCCTGCCATGACGAGAACCAGGCCGATCAGGGCCGGTGCCGTCCAGACATAGCCCTCCGCCCAGGCCGACACGTTCAGCGCGACGACCGGGAACAGCACCGTGCTGTAGGCCGCGCGCTCCGGGCCCAACCGCCCGACCAGCGTCAGGTAGGCCGTGAAACCGATCACCGAGCCCGGGATGGCCAGGTAGAGCAGCGCCCCGACGTAGCGGGCACTCGAATCGAACGCGAAGGGCACGCCGGCCACGAGCGCATAGGCCGTCAGGATGACCGTGCCGACCGCCATGCCCCAGGCGTTGGTCTGCACCGGTTTAAGCCCCTCACCCTGCAGCGCGGCCGACAGCAGGTTGCCGGTGGAGAAACACAGCGTGCCGCCCAGCGCCCAGGCCAGGCCCGCCGCCGTCGCATGGCCGCCGCTGATCTCGGGCCAGAACAGCAGCACCAGCCCGGCCAGGCCCAGCACCCCGCCCGCCAGCACCTGAGGCGCGATCACGCGGCCATGGACGACCCGCGCCAGCAGCGCGTTCCACAGCGCCGCGCTGGAGAACACCACCGCCACCAGGCCGCTGGCCACGGTCTGGCTGGCGTTCAGAAAGCAGACGAAGTTCAGGCAGAACAGGCACAGCCCCTGCGCCAGCACCCAGCCCAACGCCTTGCCGCGGGGCACGACGAGCTGGCGGCGCCACAGGAGCCACGCGAATAGCACCACGGCCGCGAGGCCAAAGCGGTAGGCGATGGACAGCGCGATGGGCACCGTTCCCAGTTGCCACTTCAGGGCGATCCAGGTCGTGCCCCAGATCAGCACGACCAGCACGTAGAGAAATGCATTCATGCCGCCATCGTGGCGCGCGGGCCGGCGGCGCGATTGCACATTCCTGCGCTTCGTCGACCCTCGCTTGGCGCGGGAAAGGGCGCCGGCCCTAGCATCGGCACATGGCCCACCTGACCGCCGGCGCGACCGACCAGCTGCCCGTCTTCGACGTGCTGGGCCGCTCCAGCGCGCGCCGCGAGCGTGAGTTGGCACTCGCTGACGGCCTGCGCCTCGTGCAGTGGTGCAACCACGGCGGCCGCATGGACTACCAGCGGCCGGGCCACCACACGCTGTCGGTCTACCTACAGGGCGGGCACGACACCCACCTGATCGAGACACCACGCGAGACCGGCCACCCCGGCTGCCACTGCGTGCTGCCGGCCGAACACGAGTCGCGCTGGAACGTGGCCGGTCCGCTGCGCTTCGTGCACCTCTACCTGTCCGCCGGCACCTGGGCCGACCGCATCGTGCGGCTGCTGGACGCCGAGCCCCGCGCCATCACACTGGAGCAACGCATCTTTGGCGAAGACGCCACGTTGGCCGCCTGGGCCCAGGGCGTCGCCGCGCGGGACTGGCTGGACCCCACCGAGCGCCTGCGCATCGACGCGCTGAGCCAGGCCGCGCTGGACCACCTGGTGCTGCAGGCCGCCCAGCCGCGGCAGCGCCAGCGGGCGGAACGCTCGGCCGGCGGCCTGTCCGGCGCCGCGCGGCGGCGCGTGCTGGAGTTTGTCGACGCTCACCTGGACGATGCCGACCTCAGCCTGCCCCGCCTGGCGGCCCAGGCCCACCTGTCCGAGTTCCATTTCGCGCGCATGTTCCGCGCCTCCATGGGCTGCACGGTGCACGACTGGGTGGCTGCGCGCCGGCTGGACCGCGCCCGCGGGCTGCTGCGCTCCACGGCCCTGCCGCTGGCCGACATCGCCGCCGCATGCGGCTATGCCGGCGCCAGCCACCTCAGCCGGCACGTCAAGACCGCCACGGGGGCCACGCCGGGCCAGTTCCGGCAGGCACTGGGCCTGCGCTGACGCCCTCGAACTGTCGACTGCTGCCAACACGCCGTCAGCATTCACTTGCGAGTTAGGGGGCGCGCCGGGCGGCGGCGTGGCCCACTATCAAACCTATGTTCACGGCCGCCCGCCTCCGCTTCACTGCCACGCTGATCGTGTCGGTGCTGGGCTTCGTGGTGACGCTGAACGTCGTCGACGGCAGCCTGCTCGACACGCCGCTGGTCATGCAGGCGCCGCAGCGCTGATCCAGCGGCCGTGCGACTCCCCAACTTGGGGAATTTCTCCGCCCGAATCCTGCCCTGAGGCTCCCTACACTGCCCGCGCACTCAGCGGAGGAACGGGATGGCATCCAGGCTTGTACAAGGCGCACTCGCGGCCGTGGTCGTGGCAGGCGCGGCCGCCGCCGGCTGGTGGGCCACCCACCGCACGCCGGCCATGCCCAGCAGTGCCGAAATCGGCGCGGAGGAGGCCGCCTTCTCCTTCACCGAGTGCAAGGCTCGGCTGCTGGACGGCTCGCCGGCCATCGCCGTCATGTTCACGCAGGCGCTGGACCGCAAGCAGGACTTCGGCGCGCTGCTGACCGCCGCCGAGGGCACGGCCGGCAAGAAGGCCGATCCCGACAACCCTTCGGCCAAGGCCGCGCCCGCCGACCCCGCCAGCTTCAAGCCGCTGGCCGCCCGCTGGGTGCTGGGCGACAACCCGCGCGTGCTCTACCTGCCCTTCGTCACGCCGGACCGGGCCTACCGCATCACCATGAACGCGGACCTGGCCTCGCACTCGGGCAACAAGCTGGCCACGGCGCAGACCTGCGAGGCCGCCAGCGAGGCCATGCCGCCCAGTTTCTACTTCGCCAGCAAGGGCCTGGTGCTGCCGGCCGGCCAGAACGGCGGCCTGCCGGTGGTCAGCATCAACACGCCCGAGGTGGACGTGCAGTTCCTGCGCGTGAAGCCGGCGTCGCTGCCGGCCTTCCTGGAGCAGGTGGGCGGCCGGCGCGAGCGCTCGGGCCGGGGCAGTGCTGACGACGAGGGCGACTATTACTACGACGGCTACGGCGACAACCAGCGCCGGCTGAAGGGCACGGTCGGCGGCTGGGCGCTGGACGAGCTGCGGGCGATGACCGACAGCGTCTTCATCACCCGCTTCAAGACCGACGACCGCGCCAACCGCCGCAACGTCAGCTTCCTGCCGGTCGAGACCATCAAGGCCTTGCAGGAACCGGGCATCTACATCGCCGTCATGAGCCAGCCCGGCCGTTTCGGCTGGGACTACCAGGTCACGCACTACTACGTCACCGACATCGGCCTGCACCTGCGCCGCCATGCCGCGCAGCTGGACGTCTTCACCACCTCGCTGAAGAGCGGCAAGGCACAGAGCGGCATTGAGCTCAGCCTCGTCGATGAGGCCGGCAAGGCGCTGGCCCAGGCGCAGACGGACGGCGACGGCCATGCCGTGTTCACCGGCCGCAGCGACAAGGCCCGCGCCGTCATGGCGAAGAAGGGCAGCGAGATGTCCATCCTGTCGCTGCGCGATGCAGCGCTGGACCTGTCCGAGTTCGACGCCACCGGCCACCCGTCACGCAGCAGCAAGCTGTTCGTCTACGCGGGCCGCGACCTGTACCGGCCGGGCGAGAACTTCCAGGTCTCCGTGCTGTCGCGCGATGCCGACGGCCGCCTGCCCGCGAAGCTGCTGCCCCTGACGCTGACCGTCAAGAAGCCCGACGGCAGCAAGCTGGTCGAGACCCTGGTGCAGCCGCACAAGTCGGGCCAGGGCTACTTCCAGCAGGCCATCGTGCTGCCGGCCGACGCGCCCACCGGCGGCTGGACCGTGCAGGCCCGCGTCGACCCCGCGGCCAAGCAGCCGGATGCGCAGTGGGCGTTCAAGGTCGAGGAGTTCCTGCCAGAGCGCATGAAGCTCACGCTGACCGCGCCCGACGCGCCGCTGTTGGGCGAGGTCAACCTGCCCGTGCAGGTGCAGGGCGACTACCTCTACGGCGCGCCCGCCGCAGGCAACCGGCTGCAGGCCACGGTGTCCAGCGAACGGTTGACCAACCCGCTGGCGCAAAAGCTCCCGGGCTTCATCTTTGGCGACTTTGCCGACGACAAGGCCAAGGCACGCGCGGACGTCGCCGACGTGGAGCTGGACGCCGAGGGCAAGGCCCAGGTCGCGCTGACAGCCAACCTGGCCGAACGCAGCTCGCCCATGCGCGTGCGCGGTGCCTTCAGCCTGCTGGAGAGCGGCGGGCGCCCGGTGGTGCGCAGCATCGAACGCACCTGGTGGCCGGCGCAGGCGCTGGTCGCCATCCGCCCGCTGTTCGATCGCAACGTGGCGCCCGAAGGGGGCCTCGCCGGCTTCGAGGTCGTGCGCGTGGACGCGGCCGGCGCCTTCAAGCCCGCCAAGGACCTGAAGCTCACGCTCACCTACGAGGAGCGCCAGTGGTACTGGCGCTATGACGACGGCCGCGGCTGGCACTCCGGCTTCAACACGACGGACGAACTGGTCGAGGCGCGCTCGCTGAAGCTGCCCGCCAAGACCACCGTCAACCTGCCCGTGCGCTGGGGCCGCTACCGGCTGGAAATCGAAGACCCCGAGACCGGCGAGACGCTGCGCTACGGCTTCTACGCCGGCTACGGCGCGCAGGACGCCGACGACATCGGCAACCGCCCCGACCGCGTGCAGCTGCAGCTCAAGGGTTCGCCCTTCAAGCCAGGCGACAAGGCCCAGCTCACCATCAAGCCGCCGCACGACGGCGAGGCCGTCGTCACCGTCGAAGGCGACAAGGTGTTGTGGTCCAGGCGCCTCGCCGTGAAGGCCTCGGGCACGGACCTCGAGATTCCCATCGACGCCTCGCCCGACTGGCAGCGGCAAGACCTCTACGTCACCGTCGCCGCTTTCCGCCCCGGCAGCGAGGGCGACCGCGTCACCCCGGCCCGCGCGCTGTGCCTGGTGCACCTGCCGCTGAACCGCGAGGACCGCAAGCTCAAGGTCGCACTCGAAGCGCCGGCCAAGGCGGTGCCGTCCACACCACTGCCCATCAAGGTCAAGGTGCCCCAACTCGCAGGTTCAGTGGCCGGCAAGGCGGCCATCGTCACGGTGTCCGCCGTGGACCTGGGCATCCTCAACATCACCAACTACAAGACGCCCGACCCGGCCGACTTCTTCTTCGGCAAGCACCGCTACGGCGCCGACATCCTGGACCTGTACGGC
Source organism: Burkholderiales bacterium (assembly GCA_016195825.1). Lineage (GTDB taxonomy): Bacteria > Pseudomonadota > Gammaproteobacteria > Burkholderiales > Burkholderiaceae_C > Pelomonas. Next base: position 31,137 of record JACPYV010000019.1, read on the forward strand.
CGCCTCATCGAGAAGATGGACGGCAACGTGGCGCAGCAACGCTTCGGCGGTGACGCCGGCAAGCGCGACACGCAGTCCATGCCGCGCAAGGTGCTGCTGGTGGACTTGTTCAGCGGGCCGGTGGTGTTGGACGCCAAGGGCGAAGCCACGATCAACCTGACGCTGCCGGACTTCAACGGCACGCTGCGGCTGATGGCGGTAGTGAGCAGCGCGGACAGCTACGGCTCGACGCAGGCGGACACGGTCGTCGCTGCGCCGCTGGTGGCCGAGCTGTCCATGCCGCGCTTCATCGCGCCGGGCGACAAGGCCACCATCGCGCTGGACGTGACCAACCTCAGCGGCGCGCCGCAGGACGTGAAGGTCGCGTTGTCCGCCACCGGCCCCGTCCGCATCACGGGCACGGCCGACACGATCAGGCTGGCCGACAAGCAGCGACAGATCCTGCGTTTCCAGGCCGAGGCACTGGATGCCTACGGACTGGCGCCCATCGCGCTGACCGTCAGCGCCGGGCCGTTGCAGATCAAGCGCGAGGCCGCGCTGCAGGTCCAGCCCGTCACGCCGCTGACGCGCGAGAGCCGCCGCATCCGCCTGGACGCTGGCGCCACGCAGGTCGTCGACAAGGCTTTGCTGGACGCCTACTGGGCCGGCTCCGCGACGCTGGCCCTGAGCGTCTCCAATACGCCGCCCATCGACATCAAGGAGCAGGTCAAGGGCCTCTTGATGTACCCCTACGGCTGCCTGGAGCAGACGACGTCCAGCGCCTACCCGCTGGTCTTCATCGACGACGAGGCCGCCAAGCGCTGGGGCATGACGCCAGTCCCTCGTGAAGAACGCGCGAAACGCCTGGAAGGCGCTTTCGCCCGCTTGGCCGGCATGCAGCAGGCGCGCGGCGGCTATGGCCTGTGGGCGGCCAGCAGCCCCTACGAGGCCTGGCTGAGCGCCTACGTCACCGGCTTCCTGCAGGACGCGCGCGACGCCGGCTTTGCGGTGCCGGAAGGCCAGCTGAAGAAGTCGCTGGACAACCTGACCGAGCAGTTCCAGCGCAGCCCTGGCCAGCAGACCACGCCACCCAAGGAACCGCGCCGCAACGACAAGGGCGCCATCGCCGACTACCGGGACGCTGAAGCGCTGCGCATGGCCCACCAGCGCTTCGCCGAGGCCGCGCACGCCGGCTACATGCTGGCCCGCGAGCAAAAGGCGCCACTGGCCACACTGCGCACGCTGCACGACCAGTACCGCGCCAACGCGCTGTCCCCGCTGCCGCTGGTGCACCTGTCGCTGGCGCTCAAGGCCATGGGCGACGAGGCCCGCGCCAAGGTGGCACTGGACGACGCGATGACGCGCGGATACGGCTACCAGCCCGCCGACGTCGGCAACTATTGGTGGGGCGAATGGCTGGGCGACTACGGGTCCCGCGTGCGCGACAAGGCCCTCGCCTACGCGCTGCTGCTGCGGCACAAGGTGCAGCACGACAAGCGCGAGAACCTGCTGTTCGACCTGGCCGACGATTTCAGCCGCCGCAACTACTACTCCACGCAGGAGCGCCTGGCCCTCTTCCTGGCCGTGCAGGCTGCCACCAACGGTGCTGGCAAGGACGACAGCTGGAAGACCACGCTGACCCTCGGTCCCAAGGCCGACACCTGGGCCGCCAGCGGCACCGGCCAGCAGAGCCTGAGCCTGGCGCAGCTCAAGAGCGGCATCAGCCTGAAGAACGAAGGGGCCAATCCGGTCTACCTCGACGTCACGGCCCAGGGCTACCCGGTCAAGCCACTGGCGCCCAGCAGCGAGCGCATCTCGGTCGAGCGCGCGATGTTCACGACGGACGGCAAGCCGGTCGCCGCGTCACGCGGCTTCACCACCGGCGAGATGTTCATCGTGCGGCTGCGCGTGAAGGCCAGCCAGACCATCAAGGACGGCCTGGTGGTGGACCGCATCCCGGCCGGCTTCGAGATCGAGAACCTCAACCTCAGCCAGGGCCCGCAGGCGGGCGAGTTCACGGTGGAAGGGACCAACATCGCGCAGGCGAATGCCAACGAACGCATCGTGCACACCGAATACCGCGACGACCGGTTTGTCGCGGCGGCCCAGCTAGGCCAGCCGCTGGAGCTGTTCTACCTGGTGCGGGCTGTGACGCCGGGCAAGTACGTGGTGCCGGCGACGTTTGCGGAGGATATGTATCGGCCGGAGGTGAGGGGGATTGGGAAGGCGGAGGGGGAGATCACGGTGGTGGACAAAAGATAAACCTTGAACCACGCAGCCTTCCTAAGGCTCAAGACACACCCCGCAGGGCTCGGTCTTGTAGCCCAGGCGGCCTTGATGTCACGTTTCGGCCGAGGACTGGAACTCGATCCACGAGACGTTGCACCTGCTCGCCGTGCCAGGCATGCGCGAGTCCATCAAGGACGGCCTGGCCGAACCCATCGATTGCGGCGCCACGGAGCCCGGCTGGTGAGTTGGCGCCTCGTCTAGACCAGGCGCGCCCAAAAGGACGCCCAAAAGGACGCTCAAAAGCTCGCCGCCAGTGGCCTCAAGGTCAAGTCTCAGGATTTGCTCGCGGTACTGCAGGCCGATCCGTTCCAGAACCCGCCACCCTTCGAGAAGCTCGTCGGCGATCTGGCCGGCGCCTACTTGCGCCGAGTCAACATACAGCATCGGCTGGTGTACCAGGTGCTGATCGACGAAAAGACCGTCAAGGTGCTGCGGATGTCGACGCATTGCGAATGACCGCTGCTGCCGAGCTCGGCCTCAGACTGCGGTTGTCGACACCGATTGGCTTTGAGCCGGGCTTGCCAGGAACGCAAAGCTTCCTTACGATTCTGCAAATCGAAAGGAACCCGCATGGCCAACGCTACCCTCACCGCCAAAGGCCAGACCACCATCCCCAAGGAAATCCGCGAGCGCCTGGGCTTGGAGCCCGGCGACAAGCTGACTTTCACGACGCTGAGCGACGGCACCGTCGTCATGCGCGCCAAGACCCGCCGCCTGCCCGACCTCGCCGGGAGCCTGACGCGGCCCGGCCAGCCTGCCGTCTCCGTGGGCGACATGAAGCCCTTCCGCGGCTGACCGGCTGACCGGCTGACAGGCTGACAGGCTGACCGCCCCATGAGCGTCGCCATCGACACCAACGTCCTCGTGCGCCTGCTCGTGCGCGATGACGAGGCCCAGTTCAACCTGGCACGGCAGCTGGTCGAACAAGCCGAGACCGCGGGCGAGCCGCTGCTGGTCGTACTTAGCGCGCTGCTGGAGACCGAATGGGTGCTGCGCAGCCGCTACCGCCTCGACAAGCCTTCCATCGCCGCCACCTTTGCCCGGCTGCTGGAGACCGATGGCGTCGTCTTCGAGCACGAACCGACGGTCGAGGAAGCGCTCTACATTTGGACCCAGCATCCAGGCGCCGACTTCGCGGACTGCCTGCTCAATGCGCGGGCAGCGCAGTTGGGGCGAGCGAGGTTTGTGACCTTTGACGCCGGCGCAGCGAAGTTGCCACGAGGTGAATTGTTGGTCGGCACAGCCTGACGCCGCCGCCAGAATGTCAGGGCCGCTGCGGATGCGTCGAGAAGTTCCGCCCAAACGCCACTTACAGCCGCCACCCACAGCCGCCGCCACACCGCTTCAATCACCGATCAACGAAGGACCACCCATGGGTGCCTGGTCACACGAACCCTTTGACAACGACACCGCAAGCGACTGGGCCGACGTGCTGCTGGACGCCACCGACCTGTCCCACATCGAGGCCACGCTGGACCGTGTTCTTGACGCCCCGGGCAGCTACCTGGAGGCGCCCGACGCCGAAGAGGCCGTTGCGGCGGTGGCGGTGCTGGCGCAGCTGCTGGGCCGCAGCGCGCCCATCAGCAACGGCCCAGAGGGCCTGCAGGCGTGGATCACCGGCGTGGGCGTTCGGCCGTCGGCGGCGCTGCTGGACAAGGCGCGCCGCGTCGCCGACCGCGTGGTGGCTGAGGACTCCGAGCTGGCCGAGCTGTGGGACGACAGCGAGTCCGCCGCAGACTGGCGCGCCTCGGTGGCGGCCTTGCGGCTGGCGGTCACGCCAGGCTGATCGATGCGCAGCCTCCTGACCCTGCTCGCCTGTGCGCTGGTCGGCGCCGCCAGCGCTGCGCCGCTGCCCGCAGCGTCGCGTGCGGAAGTCGATGCCCTTCTCATGCGCCTGCAATCCTCCGGCTGCGAGTTCAACCGCAATGGCAGCTGGTACACCGGCGCCGAAGCCAAGGGCCACCTGCTGAAGAAGCTGGACTACCTCGAAGGCAAGGACATGGTTCACACGACCGAGCAGTTCATCGCCCTTGGTGCATCCACCAGCAGCATGAGTGGCAAGCCCTACCTCGCGCGCTGCCCCGGCAAGCCGACGGCGCCGCTCGGCGCCTGGCTCAACACAGAGCTGCAGGCGCTGAGGCCCGCGCGCGCAGCGTCAGCCCCCAGCCCTGCAGCCACAAAAAGCGGGGCGGCCTCCACCGCCCCCTGAACGACCCGCGTCGACCTGCGTCGACCTGCGCCAGTCAGCGCCGCCGCCGCGTCGCCGCGATCAACAGCAGCCCGGCGCCAGTCAGCGCAAAGCTGCCGGGCTCCAGCACCGTGGCGATGTTGTCGAGGGCAAAGCCGCCCGTGGCCGAGAAGCTGACGGAGGTCAGGTGGGCCCAGGCTGCATCGAACGACAGGCTGCCGGAACCGGCCAGGTCCACGCTGCGCGAGGCGACCTCGGTGCCGCCCATCAGGCCGGCGATGACCAGCATGCCCGGCCCGAAGCCGAGGTCATACGGTGCCACGTCCAGCGACCGCAGCCCGAACATGCCGCCTCCCGCGAGGCTCAGCATGAAGGGCGTCGCGTCGAAGCCACCCACCATCGCACCGTCGATGGGCAGGAAGCTGGCGGCGGGCCCGCTGATGACATGGCCCGCCTCGCCATAGGTGGCGAGGCCGGTGTTGTTGTCGATGTCAATGACACCGGGGTTGTCGAAGTTGATGAGGCCGGCGTGTGCCGCCCCACCGCTGCAGAGTGCGGCCGCGATGGCCACGGTGCCGAGAAAGCGTCTCATGGGTGTGCTCCTGAAGGGGTTCACTTCGCGCCCGGGTTGGGCGTGTTGAGGTAGGGGAAGCCGGGCAACAACGGCACGACGGCCTGGTCGACGGCGTCGTGTAGCTCCAGCGAGGTGGCGCCCAGCGGCACCACGGCGCGGGTGCAGGCCGGGCCGAACAGGCCGCCGCCGTTGTTCAGCCAGCACAGGCCCCCCATGACGGCCACGAGCGACACGTCGACGACGTCGTCCTTGGGCCGGCGGCCGTTGGGGAAGCCGGCGAAGTCAGGCGGGCTGTCGCCGTCGCGCAGCGTGCCGACGATACCCAGTCGGTTCTGCATCGCAAACGGCCGGGCCGGGATGGCGGTGTTCAGGCGCAGCATCTCCGAGCCCACCACGTTGGCAGGCTGGTTGACGCCGGGGATGCCGGTCAGGAAGGTGGTGACCAGGTCGCCCCGCGGCAGGTTCCTGGGTGCCGCGTCGCCGATGGGCAGCACGGCGGACAGCAGCGCCGGCAGCGTCGGGTTGGTGACGTAGTTGATGAACTGGCCGTCGCTCGACGGCATCGAGGCGTTGAACCTGTCCTTGTCAGGCAGGCCGATGACGACCTCGTTGACCAGCGGCATTCCCAGCCGCGAGACCTGCACCCACGCGCCGCCGGTCTTCACGGCGGTGTCGTAGCCGCTGGGCGGCGCGGCATTGACGATCTGACTCTGGCGCACACTGGCCGTCGTCCAGGCGCCAATGACGGTCTCGTTGCCCTGCGTGAGGCAGCTCTTGTGCACCTCCAGCGCCAGCGACGTGACGTTCTTGTCCTGGATGGAGTTGGCCGCTGCGGCGTTGATCTGGGTGCGGTCGACGAGCACGCCCACCGGGGCGTTCACCAGGTCGAAGATGGTGCCCAGGTTCACCGCGAAGGCCTCCTGGCGCTGGCCGACGAAGACCTTGGCGGGGAAGCCGCAGCCCGGCAGGCTGACGCTGTAGACGTGCTGCGCGGCATACGCCGGGTAGTCGGCAATCGTCTTGGTGCCGATGTTGTCCACCGGCTTGTCGAACCAGGTGCCGCCCGCCGGGTTGGCGATGGGTGTGGCCGCGCCCGTGCGGCGGTCCCCGCGCACGAGGGTGAGGCTGAACTTCTCGTTGACGTTGAGCGCCGCGGCGTTGGGCGCGCTGACGGTGCCGGCCTGCGTCAACGGGATGGGCACCATCTGGTTGCCGATGGGCAGCGCGATGCCCTTGAGCGTGTTCGTGAACCTGAACTGAAAGGTGAGGTCTTCCTTCGCGTCGCCGTTGTTGTCGACATGGATTTCGTAGAGCGCGTTCGGGTCCAGCTTGAAGTAGTTAGGGCCGCCATAGGCGTCCTGCAGCGGCAGGTAGTTGGCGATCAGCGTCACGTAGCCGGCCCGGCCGCCGGTGCCGTTGGCGGCCACGCCTTCGTAGCTGTTGAACATGTAGAAGTCGGTGCCATCGACGCGCGGCATGCCGCCGATGGACGGGGCCTCGCGGTGGCTGGACGCCTGGGCTGGCAGGACGGCTAGGCTGGCGCAGACGACGCCCGCGGTGACGAGCGCGCAGGCCAGCGTCGACGGGGGCGTGCGAGTGAAAGTGGGCGTGGGTGATTTCATGGGAACTCCTGTTCGTGGGTGGGCCGCAAACAAAAGGAACAACCAGCGCCGCGGCCCATCTCTTACGCACGGCGCGCCGGCTGGATGCATGCCACGCGGCCATTCGAGGGTTCAGCCTGTCTTCAAGCTAGGGGGCCGTGGGCTTGGCTGATGCGTTGGTATCGTCCGCGCCATGTCGGCCGCAAAGCCCTTGATCTATCGCCGCCTGGAACTCGCCCTCGCCGCGCTGCTCACCGCCATCCTCGCGCTGGACATCGCCTGCCCGCTGCCGCAGCCTGCCGCCGAGTCCCCCACGCTGACCGTGCTGGCCGCTGACGGCACCCCGCTGCGCGCCTGGCCCGGCGACGACGGTGCGCAGCGCCAGCCGACCACGCCCGAAGCCGTCTCGCCTCGCTACCTGGCCGCGCTGCTGCACTACGAGGACCGCTGGTTCCGCTGGCACCCGGGCGTGAACCCGGTGGCGCTGGCGCGTGCCGCCTGGCAGTGGGCGCGGCATGGGCGCATCGTGTCGGGCGGATCCACGTTGACGATGCAGGTCGCGCGCCTCGTCGACGACAAGGCCACCGGCCGCACGGTCCCCGCCAAGCTGCGCCAGATCGCCCGCGCGCTTCAGCTTGAGCTGCACTACAGCAAGCACGAGATCCTGACGCTGTACCTGAACCTCGCACCCATGGGCGGGCCGCTGGAGGGCGTGGAGACGGCCAGCCGCGCCTACCTCGGCAAGGGCGCGGCCGAGCTTTCGCTTGCCGAGGCCGCGCTGCTGGTGGCGCTGCCGCAGTCGCCCACCCGGCTGCGGCCGGACCGCGCGGTGCAGGCGGCTCAAGCCGCGCGCGACAAGGTGCTGACGCGCATGCAGACGCTGGGCGTGTGGCCGGCGGCGGAGGTCGCCGACGCCAAGCTGGAGCGCGTCTTCGCCCCGCCGCTGCGCGCGCGCTGGCTGGCGCCGCTGGCGGCCGAGCGGCTGCGCCAGCAGGCCCGCCGCGCCGGCGACAGCCCGGCCGTCATCCAGACCACGCTGGACGCCGGCCTGCAGGCCCGCCTGGAGCAACTGCTCACCGACCGCCTCAACACGCTGCCCGACGCCAACTCGATGGCCGCCCTCGTCGTCGACAACCGCACGCTGGAGGTGCGCGGCTATGCCGGCTCGGCGGACTTCACCGACGCCCGCCGCGGCGCGCACGTGGACATGGTGCGCGCCCACCGCTCACCGGGCTCCACGCTCAAGCCGTTCCTGTACGCGATGGCGCTGGACGAGGGGCTGATCCATTCCGAGAGCCTGCTCATTGACGCGCCGCAGAACTTCGGCGGCTACGCGCCGGGTAACTTCCAGGCGGACTTCTCCGGCCCGGTCAGCGTGAGCGAGGCGTTGCAGCGCTCGCTCAATGTGCCGGCCGTGGATCTGCTGGACCGGCTGGGGCCCGAGCGCTTTGCCGGTCGGCTGCGCAACGCTGGGCTGCGGTTGCGCATGCCGGCCAACGCGGCGCCCAACCTCAGCCTCATCCTGGGCGGCGGCAGCACCTCACTGGAGGAACTGGTGGGCGCCTACACGGCACTGGCACGTGGCGGCCTGGCGGGCAAGGCGCGCCTGACGCCGCAGGAGCCGGCCCGGGAGACCCGGCTGATGAGCGAGGGGGCCGCCTTCATCGTGCGCGAGATCCTGGAGAACGGCGGGCGCCCCGGCAACCCGTTCCGCGAGGGCAACCAGCGCGTGGCGTGGAAGACGGGCACCTCATTCGGCTTTCGCGACGCCTGGGCACTGGGCGTGACGGACCGCTACACCTTCGGCGTGTGGATAGGCCGGCCCGACGGCACGCCCAACCCCGGCCACTTCGGCGCCAACTCGGCCGCACCGCTGCTGCGCGACCTGGCCGCGGCGCTGGGGCCCGAGGGCTTGTCCAACCAGGCCCGCCAGCAGCTCGCCCCCCGCCACCAGCCCGCCAGCGTCAGCGCCCAGGCCATCTGTTGGCCGCTGGGCACGGCCGAGGCCGCCACGCCGGCCAGCCACTGCCTGCAGCGCCGCACCGCCTGGACGCTGGACGGCGCCGTGCCGCCCACGCTGCCGGACCGGCTGCAGCCCACCAGCCTCGTCGAGGCCGCCTGGACCCAGGGCGGGCGGCGCGTGACGCCCGATTGCGCGCCGGATGCAAGCCGCGCCGAGTCCGTGCGCTGGCCCACCCTGCTGGGGCCCTTCCTCGACGCCGCCAGGCTCGACCCCATCGCCCGCCTGCCCTGGGCGCCCGGCTGCGCGCCGCGCACGCCCAGCGCTCAGGCACTGCGCATCGTCGGCCTGGAGCCCGGCACCGTGCTGCGCCCCTCGCCCGGCCAGCTGGACGTGACGCTGCGCCTGCAGGCCATCGGCGCCCAGCAGGGCATGAGCTGGCTGCTCGACGGCCAGCTGGCCGGCAGCAGCGAGCAGGCGGGCGCGGTGCTGGCGCTGACGCTGCGCCAGGCCGGCCCCCACGCGCTGACGGCGCTGGACGGCCGCGGCCGCTGGGCGCGCGTCGGCTTCGAGGTCCAGGCGCCAGCGCCGCGGAGCAGGCTCTAGCTCCAGGCCGAGCAGGCCCCCGAAGCGCCGGCCCGGCGGAGACTTCTGCCACGCCAAGGCTCGGCTTTTGAAGCTCGACCCGCCCGGGCGCAGCCGTCTTCGTTAAGCTGACACCCTGGCCACGGAAGATGCGTGACGTCGACGCACCGCAGGGCCCCACAAGCAATGAATGAGCTGTTGATCTGGATCCTGGCCCCCGGGGCCGCCCTCGTGGCCGTGATGCTGCTGTGGCTGGGCCGCCGCCGCCAGCAGCGGGCCAGCGAGCAAGCCGCCCGCCGCGAGGCTGCCGCGCTGGCGCTGGCCGAACATGCGGCGCGCGCCCAACGCGTAGCCCAGGAGCAGGAGCGCCCCGCCGCGCCCGACCCGGTGCTGCGCGAAATCGAGGACGGCCTGGCCCTGCGCCTGGCCGAGCAGCGCGCCGAGGCCGACGCGCTGGAAGCCGGGCGAGCACGCGCCGAACAGGAAGAAGCCGCCCAGCATGAAGCACGTGCTCAGGCGGCGCGGGAGGCCGCTGAAGCAGCTGCAGTTGCCGAGGCCGAGGCCGAAGCACTCAGGCTGGCCGAAGAGCGCGCCGAGGTCGAGCGCCTGGCGGCTGGACGCGCAGAGGCCGAGCGGCTGGAGGCGCAGCGACTGGAAGCCGACCGCCTGGCCCGCGAGGCTGAAGCCGCTCGCGAAGCCCAAGCCCAAGCCCAAGCCCAAGCCCAAGCCCTTGCCGCCCGGGAGGCCGAGGCCGCCGAGGCCCGGCGCCTGGCCGAGGAACGTGCCGAAGTCGAACGGTTGGAAGCCGAACGGCGCGAGGCCGAGCGGCTGGAAGTGGAGCGCCTGGCCGCCGAGCGGGCGCGCGCCGAACTGGAGGAGGCCGAGCGCCTAGCCGGCGAACAAGCCGCTCGGGAAGCCGAAGCGCGGGCCCAGGCTGAGGCTGAGGCTGAGGCCGAGGCCGCTGCGCAAGCCGAGCGGCGCGCCGCCGAACAACGGGCCGAGGCCGAGCGCCTGGAGGCCGAACGCCGCGCCGCTGAGGCGGCGGCTGTCGCAGCCGAAGCAGCCGCCGCGCGGCCGACGCGCGAACTGCGCGCCGACGAAACGCTGGTCCTGGTCGCTGACGACTCCAAGATCGTGCGCGTCAAGATCAGCCGCCTGCTGGCCACCCAGAGCTACCGCGTCGCGCTGGCCGAAAGCGGCGAGCAGGCGCTGGAGTTGCTGGCCGCCGAACGCCCGCACCTGCTGATCACCGACGTCGAGATGCCCGGTATCGACGGCTTCGAGCTGACGCGCCAGGTGCGCGCGGGCGCGGCCACGGCCACGCTGCCCGTCGTCATGATCACCTCGTCCGACGACAAACAGGCCGAAGCCGCCGCCGCCGGCGTCACGCAACTGCTGGGCAAGCCCTACTCGGAGGAAGCGCTGATCGCTGCCATCGAGCAGGCGCGGCTCGCAGTGCGCGTGCAGGCTTGAACTGAAGCCCCTCGCCCAGGCTTGCCGCGCTGAACGCAGGCAAGTCTGGTCGGTCTTTCAGACCGCGCCGCGGCTCACGCCGCAGCCCTTCGGCAGGCACATCGCGCAGCGGACCGGCTTGGCGAACTGGAGTCGGACACAGGCCGTCCCTGCGGACCGCCTGTGCCTACGGAAGGCCTTGGGGCATCTGGCCCATGGCAGGCCCGGCGCTCGGCCCGAACGTCCCCGGAACAGCGGCCGCTCGGGGTCAGCCCAACTTGCTGCTGCGCTGCACCTCGCGCGCCCAGCGCGGCGCCCACTTCATCAGCGGCTCCAACGCCACCAGCAGCTCGCGCCCCTGGGCGCTGAGGCGGTAGCCACTGCCCGCGTCGTGCTCGACCAGCAGCGCCTCGCGCAGCTCGGCCAGCCGCTGGTTCAGCACCGAGGCCGACAGATCGTCGCAGGCGGCCTGCAGCGCGCGGAAGTTCAGGCGCGTGTCATCGGCGCGCAGCTCCCACAGGATGCGCAGCGTCCAGCGGCGGTGGAACAGCTCCAGCGCCGCGTTGAGCGAGTCCTTGCCCGAAGGCGGCGCGTCTGCCGCCATGATCGTCGCGAGGCGTGTTGTCGTCATGCTTTGATTTTAGAAGCAATTACAGCTAGAGTCGGACCACCTAAACGCTTCTGAATCCGAAGCATGAACGACACCACCACCACTGCGGCCCGGATTGCCCCCCAACCCCTGCCGCTGCCACCCGACCTGGCCGAGCGCATGGGCCGCCTGCTACCGCCCGGCTTTGCGCCGCCGCAGATCTTCCTGACCGTGGCCCGCCACGGCGAGCTTTTCAAGGAGATGGTGGACAGCGGCCTGCTGGGCCCCACCGGCCTGGCTGACCGCCAGCGCCTGGCGCCCGCTCTGCGCGAGGCCGTCATCCTGCGCACATGCGTCGCGGCGCGCTGCGACTACGAGTTCAACCTGCACGAGCAGACGATCTCGCGCCGCATGGGCCTGAGCGACGCGCAGATCGCCGACCTGCGCGCGGCCGAGCCCGATGCCGCGCTCTGGACGCCGGCGCTGCGCGCCGTGCTGCCGCTCGTCGATGGCCTGGTGCGGCGACTGGCCGTGGACGACACGACCTGGGCCGAGGCGCGGCTGCATTTCGACGAAACCGCGCTGCTGGAGATCACGCAGCTGGTGGGCCACTACACGGGCGTCGCGATGCTGGCAGCGCTCGCCCGGCCTGCGTTGGATCGCTATCGCTAGGCAGGGCGATCACTGACGCCAGAGGCCTGCGCCCCCCTCGCCTAAGGCTTCACCGCCGCCAGCAGCTTGGCGACGAACTCGTTCAACGCTGGCCCGTTGTCTATCCAGCGCACCACCGCGACGACGTCGTTGTCCCAGTCGATGTAGATGATGTTCTGGCCGTTGCCGCGGAAGGTCACGCTGCTCTCGGGAGCGGCGGGCAGCGGTTTGCGGCCGGTGTTCAAGAACCAGTTGCAGTAACCGTACTCAGCGTTGTCCGGCCCCGGCGCACGGGCCTTGGCGATCCACTCGCGCGACACGAGCTGGCGACCGCTCCACTGCCCGTTCTGCAGAAAGAGGTAGCCGAAGCGCGCCATGTCCCAGGCGTCGATGAACAGGCCGCCGCCCCAGTGGCCGCCTCCGGAGACCGACTGCATGCGCTGGCCATCCAGCTCCACCCAGCTGTTGTCATAACCCTGCCAGCGCCAGCGGCTGGACGCGCCGATCGGGTCCATCAGCTGCTGCCGAAGCACCTCGGGCAGCGGCCGGCGCCAGACCTGCAGCGCGGCCAGGGCCAGCACGTTGACGCGCACGTCGTTGTATTTGTAGTGGGTGCCGGGCTCGTACACGGGGCGGTCGGGCCAGTCCTCGGGCGTCTTGCCCACCGGGCGGTCGGCCCAGTCGGGCTTGCCCCACAAGCTGCCCTGCCAGTCACTGGTCTGGCGCAGCAGGTGATCCCAGGTGATGGGCGCGTTGTGCGCTGACGTGAAGAGGTCCACGCCGGGCGGCATCGCGTCGGCCACGCGCTCGTCGGTGCTGTGGATCAGGCCTTGCTGCCAGGCCAGGCCCACCACCGTGGACAGGAAGGTCTTGGTGATGCTGTGCGACATGTCCACGCGCCGCGTGTCGCCCCACTCGGCCACCACCTTGCCACGGCGGACGACCACGCCGTTGGCGGCAGCACGCTCGCGCGTGGGGCCCAGCTGGCCGCCGAAATAGGGCTCGGCCTTGCCGAAGGTCTGCGCCAGCGCGAGCGCCTGGTCCCGCGGCGCGGGGTTCTCGTGCGCCTGGGCGTAGGCGACGGCCTCGGCCAGCAGGGCCGCGTCCATGCCGACGGCGGCCGGCGCCACGCGCTGCCAGTCGCCCCGCGGGGGGTAGTAGGCCGGCGCCGCGGAGGCGGCCAGCGAGCCTGCAAAGGTGAAGGCGAAGGCGAGGGTGGCGAAGAGGCGGCGCGTCGTGCTCATGCGGCCATTGTGGCCAGACGCCTCGACAAGGCCGTGCCGCGCGCCAGCAGGAAGGCGCGCAGCCGCTCGGCGTAGCCTGCCAGCACCGCCTCGCGCACCGAGGGCCGGCCGGCGAGCGCAGTACGCCAGGCCTGCACACGCGCCAGACCATCAAAAAGGGCTTCGGGCGGGATGACGTCGAAATAGCGGAATACCGGGCCGAACGCCGCGTCGACCAGACCGAAGCGCGTGCCGGCAAACCACGGCCCGTCACCCAGGTCACCCAGCGCCGCCTCCAACTGCTCAAAGCGCGCCCGAAGCGCGGCCTGCGCCCGGGCCAGGGCCGCGTCGTCTGCCGCGCTGTAGAGCACGGCGATGCCGCTCAGCACGGCCGAGCTGAACTCCATCCAGGCCCGCTCGCGAGCCCGGGTCAGTGCGTCGGCCGCATGCAGGCGCGGCGGCCGGGTCTCGTCCAGGTACTCGCAGATGACGGCGGACTCGAACAGCACCTCGCCATCGACCCGCAGCACCGGTGTCCTGCCCAGCGGCGACAAGCGCAAGAACCAGTCGGGCTTCTCAGCCAGGTCCACGTCGATGCGATCGAAGGCCAGGCCCTTCTCCTTCAACACGATGGCGGCGCGCTGCACGTAGGGGCACAGCGCATGGCTGACGAGGGTGAGGCCCGCCGTCATCGCGTACCCCAGGTCAGCCACGTACTGCGACGCAACGCGAAGGCACCATCGCCAGACAGCCACAGCGCCGCCGACGCGACGGCCAGGAATACCGGGTACTCCCAGCCGCCGCCGGGTGCGTTGAAGACCCAGCCATTGGGCGCATGCACCCAGGCTGCGCCGAGCAGGATGGGCGCCAGCGCCAGAGCGACCTGGCGCGGGTAGACGCCGAGCAGCAGCAGTGCACCGCCAACCGCCTCGGCCGCGAAGACGGCGTAGGCCAGCGCGCCCGGCAGCCCCTGGCCGGCGAAGAACTGCGCCGTGCCCGGCAGCGTGAAGACGAACAGCTTGAGCCCGGCATGCGCCAAGTACATCAGGCCCAGGGACAGGCGCAGCAGCAGCAGGCCCAGGGGTGTCGAGGAGGCCATGGGGCGTCTCCGTGGAGTGGGGGTACAGCCAATGTAGGCAGGCACGGCAGGCAACAAAATACGCAATCCCGTCAACTCCGATTGCAGCCATGCAATACGAACTCGCCCCTGCCGACCTGGCGCTGGTGCTGGCCCTGCATCGCGCCGGCACGCTGGCCGCTGCGGGCGAGCGCCTGGGCGTGAACGCGTCCACAGTGTTCCGCATGCTGCAGCGGCTGGAGCGTGGTCTCGGGCAGACGTTGTTCGAGCGCGGCCGACGCGGCTACCAAGCCGGCGAGCTCGCGCGCACGCTGGCGACCCAGGCCGAGCAGGTGGAGGCCGCGCTGGAAGCGGCCCGCGCTGCGGCCCAGGCCCAGCCCGGCCAGGCGGCCGGCAGCGTGCGCATCACCACGACCGACACGCTGCTGCACGGCCTGCTCGCCTCGGCGCTCGCGGCCCTTCACCGTGCCCAGCCACGGCTGCAGTTCGAGCTGCACACCGGCAACGAGCTGGCCAGCCTGACGCGGCGCGACGCCGACATCGCACTGCGCGCCACCGCCAAACCGCCGCCCCACCTGATCGGCCGCCGCGTCGGGCCTATCCGCGTGGCCGTCTACGCGGCGCACGGCGGCCCCATCCGGCACTGGCGCCAGGTCGAGGCCGGCGAGGCCGCCTGGGTGGCGCCCGACGACGGCCTGCCCGAGCACCCGTCCGTGCGCTGGCGGCACAAGCACTTCCCGACGCTGCAGCCGGCCTGGCGTACGGGCAGCGTGCAGAGCGTGGCCGAGCTGGTGGCGCAAGGCCTGGGCGTGGGTGTGCTGCCACTCTTCCTGGCCGAGCCACGCCGCGAGCTGCGCCGGCTGACCGAGCCGCTGGACGAGGCCGAGACCGACCTCTGGCTGCTGACCCACCCCGAGACCCGCCACCTGCAGCGCGTGCACGCGGTCTACGACCATCTGGCCCGGGCCCTGGTGCTGGATTGAGCCGTGTCAATGCACAAACCGCTTGACCTTGCCATGATGGGAAGGTTGACGATGCCGCCATGAACACCGCCACTGCCTCTTCCTCCTCCGCCCTCCACGACGTGACGCTGCAGGTCAGCGGCATGAGCTGCGCGTCCTGCGTGCGCCGCGTCGAGAAGGCCTTGCAGGCCGTCCCCGGCGTGCAGGCGGCCAGCGTCAACCTGGCCACCGAGAAGGCCTCAGTCAAGGCGCTGGGTAATGTGCCGGTGGCGGCCTTGACGGCGGCGCTGGCCAAGGCCGGCTACCCCGCCACTGCCACCGGCACCACCGCCCCCGCCGGGTCACCCGCCACGGGCTGGCCCGCCTGGTGGCCGGCCGCAGCCGGCGCCGTGCTGAGCCTGCCGCTGATGCTGCCCATGCTGCTGGCGCCGCTCGGCGTGGCGCTGATGCTGCCGGGCTGGCTGCAGCTGCTGCTGGCCACGCCTGTGCAGTTCGGGCTGGGGGCGCGCTTCTACCGCGCCGGCTGGGGCGCCCTGCGGGCCGGCAGCGGCAACATGGACCTGCTGGTCGCGCTGGGCACGTCGGCGGCCTACGGCCTGTCGGTCTACCTGCTGGCGCGGCACCCGGGCCACGTGCATCTGTACTTTGAGGCTTCGGCCGTGGTCATCACGCTGGTGCTGCTGGGCAAGTTTCTGGAGCAGCGCGCCAAGCGGCAGACCACCGACGCCATCCGCGCGCTGAACGCGCTGCAGCCCGCCACGGCCCGCGTGCTGCGCGGTGACGGCAGCGAGGTCGAGCTGCCGGTCTCCGCGGTGGCCGTGGGCGACATGGTGGCCGTGCGGCCCGGCGACCGCATCCCGGTGGACGGCGACATCGTCAGCGGCCGCAGCCACGTGGACGAGTCGCTCATCACGGGCGAGAGCCTGCCTGTGGCCAAGGCGCCAGGGGAGCGCGTGACCGGCGGTGCCATCAACGCCGAAGGCGCGCTGACCGTGCGCACGACGGCCATCGGTGCGGAGACGACGCTGGCGCGCATCATCCGCATGGTGGAGTCGGCCCAGGCCGCAAAGGCGCCCATCCAGCGCATCGTGGACAGCGTCAGCGCCGTCTTCGTGCCCGTCGTGCTGGTCATCGCGGCGCTGACCTTCGCCGGCTGGCTGCTGCAAGGCGCCGGTGCGGAGCAAGCCCTCGTCAACGCGGTGGCCGTGCTGGTCATCGCCTGCCCCTGCGCGCTGGGCCTGGCCACACCCACCACGCTGATGGCGGGCACCGGCGTGGCGGCGCGCCAGGGCATCCTCATCAAGGACGCTGAAGCGCTGGAGCTGGCGCATGCGGTGACGGTAGTCGCCTTCGACAAGACCGGCACGCTGACGGTGGGCCGGCCCGCGCTTGTGGCCGCCGTACCGGTGAAGGGCGGCACGCGCGACGGACTGCTGCAACTTGCCGCCGCGCTGCAGCGCAGCAGCAGCCACCCACTGGCCGTCGCCGTGCTCAACGCGGCGAAGGACCTGCCCGCGCTGCCGGTCGAGCAAGCCCGCGCGCTGCCGGGCCGCGGCGTGCAAGGCGTCGTGAACGAGCGCACGCTGTCCCTGGGCAGCGCGCGGCTGGCGCAGGAGCTCGGTGTCGATGCCGGCGCGCTGGCGGCAAGGGCACAACAACTGGAGGCCGACGGCCACACCGTGTCGTGGCTGATGGACGGTGCACAGCCGCTGGGCCTGCTGGCCTTCGGCGACCAAGTGAAGGACACAGCCGCGCAGGCCGTGGCGCAGCTGCAGGCGCGCGGTATCCGCACCGTCATGCTGACGGGCGACAGCCGCGGCGCGGCGGCGGGTGTGGCGCGCACGCTGGGCATCACCGAGGTCCATGCCGAGGTGCTGCCGGGCGACAAGGCCGCCCTGGTGCAGCGGCTGCGCGAAGGCGGTGCGGTGGTCGCCTTCGTCGGCGACGGGTTGAACGACGGGCCGGCACTTGCGGCTGCGTCGGTGGGCTTTGCGATGGCCGGCGGCGCCGACGTGGCTACCGAAGCCGCCGGCGTCACGCTGATGCGGGGTGACCCACGCCTGGTGGCCGACGCGCTGGACGTGTCCCGCCGCACCTACGCCAAGATCCGCCAGGGTCTGTTCTGGGCCTTTGCCTACAACGTGGTGGGCATCCCGCTCGCCGCACTGGGGCTTCTGAACCCCGTCATCGCCGGCGCGGCCATGGCCTTCAGCAGCGTCAGCGTGGTCGCCAATGCGCTGACGCTGCGGCGCTGGCGCGGCGCTGCCATGGCGGTGCAGCGATGAACATCGGTGCGGCGGCCCAGGCCTCGGGCATGTCGGCCAAGATGATCCGGCACTACGAAAGCATCGGCCTGCTGGCGGCGCCGGCCCGCAGCGAGGCCGGCTACCGCGTCTACGGCGAGCGTGAGGTCCACCTGCTGCGCTTCATCCGCCACTCGCGCGACCTGGGCTTCTCGCTGGCCCAGACGGCCGCGCTGCTGGGTCTGTGGCAGGACCGCGCCCGGTCGAGCCGCGACGTGCGCGCGTTGGCGCAGGCGCATCTGGCCGAGGTCGAGACCAAGCTCGCCGAATTGCACGCGATGAAGGCGACGCTGCAGGACCTGCTGCACAGCTGCCACGGCGACGACCGGCCCGACTGCCCCATCCTCGACACGCTGGCGCGCAGCAACCGTTAACAAAAGCCTGACGCTTCCGCGCTATCGTTGGCCATCCTCATCCCCTGAGAGCCTCACCGATGCGCCTCGTCCTTCTCGCCACCCTGGCCTTCGCCGCGCATGCCGCCCAGGCCGACTCGTTCGTCTCCTCCGCCGCCGGTGCCGGCTCGGCGTCGTCGGGCAGCGTGTCCGACTCCTTCAAGCAGTCCTCTGGCAGCAGCAGCGGCGGCGAACGCCGCGCCGAGGGCCGCTACCGTGTCACCGAGGTCGCGCAGGCCGAAGCCGGCAAGCTGCGTCTGACGCTGGCGCGCGATGGCGCCCGTGACGCGAATGACACCGTGGAGCTGACGTTGCCGCAGCAGGCGCTGGCCGCCCGCACCGTCAACGTCGGCGACGAGGTGCAGGCCACGCCCCAGCCCTATGGCATCGCCTTCGCCCATGCCGACACCGGCCAGGCCTTCTTCCTGGTGCTGGAAGACGCCTGGCACCGCGAGCTGGCGGCACGCGTCGTCAGGCCTTGAGTCGACTCGCCGCGGCGGCCCTCGCGCTGGCGGCGGGCCTGGCCCAGGCGGGGTCGCCGACGTCTTCGCCACCCCGGGGCTGCGACCGCAGCCATGACATCACCGCCACGCAGCAGGACCGGCTGCTGCGCTTCACGGCCGTCATCCGGCAAGTGCTGGCCGAGTCCGGCTCGCAGGCCGCGCTGATCTCGCGCTCGGGCACCGACCTGTCGCGCTTCGGCCTGCGCTACTCGCACGCCGGCGTCGCGTTGGCCGACGGCCTGGACACGCCCTGGGCCGTGCGCCAGCTCTACTACGCCTGCGCTGAGGGCGCCTCGCGCCTCTTCGACCAGGGCCTGGCCGGCTTCGTGGCCGGCAGCGACGACGCCGACCTCGGCTACGTCAGCCTGCTGCTGCTGCCCCCCGAGGCCGCCGGACCGCTGACGGCGGCGACGCGGGACAACGCCGTGGTGCTGGGCCTGCTGAACGCGCGCTACAGCGCCAACGCCTACCCTTTCAGCACCCGCTACCAGAACTGCAACCAATGGGTCGCCGAACTGCTGGCCGCGGCCACCGCCGGCGGCCGCACGCGCGAAGACGCCCAGGCCTGGCTGCGGCGCGAGGGCTACGCCCCCGAGCCGGTGCACGCCTCACCCTGGCTGATGCTGGCAGGCCGCTTCGTGCCTTGGCTGCACTTCGACGATCACCCTCAAGCGCAGCTCGCCGATGGCGCCGTGCAGACCAGCCTACCCACCAGCCTGGAGGCCTTCGCGCTGGCGCGCTGGCCGGCGGCGCGGCGCGTCGAGTTCTGCCACGGGCCGCGAGGCGTCGTGCAGCGCGAGGCCGGCGCGCCGCTGACGGCGGGCTGCGTGCCGCAAGATGGCGACCGGGTCACGGCGCTGGACTGATCAGGCGATGACCTGGAGGGGCGGCTGCATTTCACCGGCCTGCCACTGGGCCACGCCCAGGCTGACTGTGACGTGCAGTTGCCGCCCGCCCTCGGTCGCGACGCCTTCGCTCTGCTCGACCAGGACCCGCAGCCGCTCGGCCACCTCAAGCGCCTGCGCCAGCGGCGTCTCCGGCAGCACCAGCACGAATTCTTCGCCGCCATAACGCGCCACCCAGTCGGAACTCCCTCGCAAGGTAGTGCGCAGCCACTGGCCCATCGCAGCAAGCACGCGATCACCCGCCGGGTGGCCATGGTTGTCGTTGATGGCCTTGAAGCGATCCACGTCGCAGAACACGATGGACAGCGGCCGTGCATAGCGCTCGGCATGGGTCAGCGCATCCGGATACTTTTGCGTGAAAGCCAGGCGGTTGTGGCAGCCGGTCAGCGGATCGGTCACGGCCAGGGTCTTGAGGGTATCCAAGGCCGTCTGCAACTGTTCGGTGCGCTCGGCAACGCGGGCATCCAGTTCACGCACATGGCCCGCGATGCGGGCCTGCAAGCTGGCAATGCCCTCGGCGACGAGATCGAGTTCGTCCTGGCTCGGCTTCGGCGGCCGCTGCAGCAACAGCCGCTGATCGAGCTGGTTCGCCCCCAGCCCGCGCAGGAAGCCGGCGAGCTCCTGCATCGGCAGCTGCAGTTGCCGCCTCAGCATGACGAGCTCGACGCCCAGCACCAGCGCCACCAAGACCAAGCTGGAGGCCATGGACTTGAGCGCAGCCTGCATAGCGATGCGGTCGATGGCTGCCTGGTCAATGTCGATCCTCAGCGTCCCGATCGGCCTCGCATCTCGAATTATGGGCAACTGAATGTCGGCATGACGATGCTGCTTGCCCGCCGACCCGCTCACTGCAAACCGCGCCCCGCCCGCCGGTTCAGCGACTTCCACATAGTCAACACCCGGCCATGAGGCCACGGTGGAGATATGCGGTTGTATGAGGTCAGGCGAGACTTGCCAGAGCGCCTCCGCAACATTCCTTGCCAGCGCCTCCCCCTGCTGCCTCAGCGCCGCATTCACTTGCGCCGAAGCCTCCCGGTGCGCCCACCAGCCCACGCAGGCACTGAGCGCCAGGCTCATCAACAAGCTCCACGCCAGGATGGCGCGGATCAGTCGAACAGCGATCGGTTGGAAGCGGGGCTCTTTCATGCAGGAGTCCAAAACACGGCGCCGCGATGTTAGAGACCCCTGTCATGCGTCCACGGCAAGATAGGCTGTCCTTTTTCACGGGAACGCCGCTCCGATGCCGACTGACCCCACAGCCCGCCAGGTGGCCGACCTGATCGCCCGCTACACGCCCGAGATGGCCCATGCCATCACAGCCTGCCGGCGCAAGCTCTGCGCCCGTGTGCCGCGGGGTTTCGAGCTGGTCTACGACAACTACAACGCGCTGGCAATCGGCTATGCGCATGCGGACAAAGCCTCGGCAAGCCTGGTCTCCATTGCCGGCTACCCGCGCTGGGTAACGCTGTTCTTCCTGTACGGAAAGGACCTGCCCGACCCCGAAGGCCTGCTGGAAGGCGAAGGCGCGCGGGTGCGCAGCATCCGGCTCGGCTCGCCGGACGACCTCGACAGGCCCGCGGTGCAACGGCTGCTGACGCTGGCACTGGCGTCGCACGAGGCGGACTTCGCGGCCGCGCCGCCGCTGAAGACCGTCGTCAAGGCCGTGGCGGCCAGGCAGCGAGAACGCCGGCCGGCCTGACCGACGCCAGCTCGACAGAAGTGCGGATGCCAACCGCGCCGCGGCTGCGCACAGTCCGCCCCCACAACATCAATGCGCTCTGGGGGCTGAAATGGACGACTTGCTGGACCACGCCGTCGACACGGCAGAGGACTTCACCACCACCACGGACGGCGCCGAGTTGCGCGGCTCGTCCTTCGATTTCCTGACCGGGCCGGGCACCGACCTGGCCGCCAAGGCGCAGGCCTTCCACGCCTGGGCACAGACGCGGGTCACGCACGGCGTCTTCCCGTACGCCAAGCGGCTGGGCGGGCGGCCCGGGGCGACGGCCGAGCTGACGCTGCTGGACGGCCGGCGCCACGCGGGGCTGAACTTCTCGTCGCAGGAGTACCTGTCGCTGGCCCGCCACCCCAAGGTCTGCGCGGCGGCGCAGGCGGCGATGGAGCGCTACGGCGTGCACAGTGCCGGCTCCACGGCGCTGGCCGGAAACGTCGAGGAGGCCACGGCGCTGGAGGCCGAGCTGGGCGAGCTGCTGCGCATGCCCGAGGTGCTGCTGTTCCCGACGGGCTGGGCCGCGGGCTTTGGCGCGATCAAGGGCCTGGTGCGCGAGACCGACCACGTCGTCATCGACCAGTTGGCCCACAACTGCCTGCACGAGGGCGCCCGCGCGGCCACGCCCAACATCCACCTGCACCGCCACCTGGACGTCGACCATGTCGAGCGCCTGCTCAAGCGCGTGCGCCAGCGTGACCCGCACAACGGCATCCTCGTCGTCACCGAGGGCTGCTTCTCGATGGATGCGGACTCGCCCGACATCGCGCGGCTGCAGGCGCTGGCGCGCGCGCACGGCGCGCTGCTGCTGGTGGACGTGGCGCACGACCTGGGCAGCCTGGGCGCTGGCGGCGGCGGCCAGCTGGAGCTGCAAGGCCAGCTGGGCCAGGTGGACCTGGTGATGGGGTCCTTCTCCAAGACCTTCGCGTCCAATGGTGGCTTCGTCGCCAGTCACGACCGCGCGATCAAGGAGTACCTGCGCTTCTACGCGGCGCCAAACACCTTCTCCAACGCGCTGTCGCCGGTGCAGGTGGCCGTCGTGCGGGCCTGCCTGGGCCTGGTGCGCTCGGGCGAAGGCGGCGTGCGCCGCGAGCGGCTGATGCGCGCCATCCTGGCGCTGCGCGGCGCGTTGACGGCACAAGGCCTCACCGTGCTGGGCCAACCCTCGCCCATCGTGCCCGTCATGCTGGGCCCGGACGCACTGGCCCGCGTTGCCAGCCGCGAGATGAGCCAGGCCGGGCTGCTGGCCAATCTGGTGGAGTACCCGGCCGTGTCGCTGAACAGCGCGCGGCTGCGCATGCAGGTCATGGCCGACCACACGCCGGCGCTGGCGCAGACGGCGGCACACATCGTGGCGGATGCACTGCAGCGCGCCCGTGTCCTGATAAGCACGCCGCAGGGATCAGGTCGATGAAGGGATCTTGAGCCCGCGCTGCACGGCCGGCCGCGCCAGGAAGGTCTTGAGCACGCGGGCCACTTCCTTGAAGTCGCCAAAGCCCACGAGGTCGCCCGCGCCGTAGAACCCGACCAGGTTGTTGACCCAGGGAAAGGTGGCGATGTCGGCAATGCCGTACTCGTCGCTCACCAGCCATTGGCGGCCCTTCAGGTGGCCGTCCAGCACAGCGAGCAACCGCCTGCACTCGGCCACGTAACGGTCGCGAGGGCGCTTGTCCTCGTAGTCCTTGCCGGCGAACTTGTGGAAGAAGCCGACCTGGCCAAACATCGGCCCCACGCCGCCCATCTGGAACATCAGCCATTGCAGCGCCTCGTAGCGCGCGCCCAGGTCGGCGGGCAGCAGCTGCCCGGTCTTGCTGGCAAGGTAGACGAGGATGGCGCCGCTCTCGAACAGCGCCAGCGGCTTCCCGCCCGGGCCGTCGGGGTCGAGGATGGCCGGGATCTTGTTGTTCGGGTTCAGCGACAGGAACTCGGGGCTGAGCTGGTCGTTGGTGCTGAAGCTGACCAGGTGCGGCTCGTAGGCCAGGCCGGTCTCCTCCAGCGCGATGGACACCTTGACGCCGTTGGGTGTGGGCAGCGAGTACAGCTGCAGCCGGTCCGGGTGCTGGGCGGGCCACTTCTTGGTGATGGGGAAGGCGCTGAGGTCGGGCATCGCGGGGTCCGTGGAGGCTGGAGCGCGGACTTTAGGCGGGCCTGGCAAGACCTGCCTTTGGCGGGGTTTCAACGCGGCGGCGGCACTTCAGCGCACCCCGGCCGGCTTGCGGGTCGCCTGGCAGAAGCGGGCCGTGGCGGCCTTGTCGTCGGGCTCGACGCGCAGCTCGAAGCCCGCCAACGCTTGCGTCACGCGCGCGTTGCCCCGGTATTTCTGCTTCAACCGCGCCAGCTCGGCATCCGTGCCGGGGCAGCTCTGGCAGACCGACCAGTCAATGTCCTTCTGGCGCTCCGCGTCGAAGCCATGTTCACCGCGCCAGTGGTCGCACGCCTCGCGCAGGTCGACGAAGGACTGCACCTCCTTGGGCAGTGGCGCGGGGCCGCCCCAGCAGGCCAGCGAGACCAGGAGCATCAACGCGACGGTCGGCTTGAGGGTTCCCATGGCCTTCAGTACCGCTCCACGTGCACCGACGCCCGCGGCCCCGGCTCGTAGGGGTCGGGCCAGTAGTCGGTCACGCGCCAGATCAGCCCGTCCTGCAGGTCGAACACCGTCAGCCCCGTCATCGTCGGCGCGCTGCTGACAAAGTCGATCTGCGTCATCACGCTGCCCTCGTCAGCGATGCACTTGCGTACCTCGGCGCGCCAGGGCTGCGGCCAGGTCGCATAGAAGTCCAGGTAGCCCGGCGCGCCACGGATGCGCTCGCGGCTTTGCGGCGCCTCGTAGACCATCGCCGGGTGCAGCAAGCGGCCCAGGGCCGGCCAGTCGCGTGCATTGGCGAGCTGCCAGTGCAGGAGCACGAGGTCCCGGGTCGACATGGGCATGGCGCAGGCAGGGGTTGCGAGTCTGGCCACTATGCCAACAAACCGCCCCCGCGGCGCGCGAAAATGCCCGGCATGACGACTGCCGCCCCCGCTGCCAGCCCGCCGTCGCGGCTGGCGCTCTACCTGCAGCTGTTCCGATGGGACCGCCCCGCGGGCTGGCTGCTGCTGCTGTGGCCCACGCTGTCGGCGCTGTGGATTGCCGCGGATGGCTGGCCGGGCTGGCACCTGATGGCCGTGTTCACGCTGGGCACGGTGCTGATGCGCTCGGCCGGCTGCTGCGTCAACGATGTAGCAGACCGCGAATTCGACCGCCATGTGCAGCGCACCGCGCAGCGGCCGGTGACGACGGGCGCGGTGTCCGTGAAGGAGGCGCTGCTGCTGGGTGTCGTGCTGTCGCTGCTGTCCTTCGGCCTGGTGCTGACGACCAACCCGCCGGCCATCCTGCTCAGCTTCGCCGCGCTGGCCGTGGCCATCGCTTACCCGTTTGCCAAGCGCGTGCTGGCCATGCCGCAGGCGGTGCTGGGCATCGCGTTCTCGTTTGGCATCCCGATGGCATTCGCCGCGGCGCTGGGCGGCACGGAATGGCAGCTGCGCTCGGTGCCGCTGTCGGCCTGGGCGCTGCTGGTGGCCAACCTGTTCTGGGTGCTGGCTTACGACACCGAATACGCGATGGTGGACCGCGACGATGACCTGCGCATCGGCGTGCGCTCGTCGGCCATCGCGCTGGGCCGCTGGGACGTGGCCGGCATCATGGCCTTCTACGCCGCCTACCTGGCGATGTGGGCGGGCCTGGGCCTGCGGCTGGGCCTGGGTGCCTGGTTCCTGCTGGGCATTGCGGCTGCGGCGGCACAGGCCGTCTGGCACTTCACGCTGATCCGGCGGCGCAGCCGTGCAGGGTGCTTCACGGCCTTCCGTGCCAACCACTGGTTGGGTTTCGCGGTGTTTGCCGGCACGGTCGTCGACCTGGCCTTGCGCTGATGAACACCCGGCGGCGCCTCCTCACCCTCGGCGCCGCGGTGCTGGCGCCGGCCTGGGTGCGCGCCGAGCCCGCGCCGGACGCGCTGGTGCTGGCCAACGCCATCTACCCACCGCTGGTCAACCCGCCGGGCCACGCCAGCGGCGAGGGCGTCGACATCGAGATCGCCCGCGAGGCTCTGCGGCGCGGCGGCTTCGAGGGTGCCATCGACCTGCAGCTCGTGCCGTGGAAGCGCGTGCTCTTCATGCTGGAGCACGGCACCGCGGACTTCACGACGACGGCCAACTTCAGCACCGAGCGCGACCGCTTCCTGCGCTGGAGCACGCCCTACCGCGCCGGTGTCCAGTACCACTTCTACACGCGCAAGGGCTCGGGGCTGAAGCTGCAGCAGCTCGAAGACCTGCGCGGCCACCGGCTGGCGTTGAGCGCCGGCTTCATCTACCCGAAGGCGGTGCTGGACATGGCCGCCGGTCAGGTGGAGTACGGCCGCAACGTGGGCAGCGCCGTGCAGCTGGTGGAGCGCGGCCGGGCCGAGGTTGCCATCGTCAGCGCGCTGGCCGGCACCTGGGAGATCCACCAGCTGGGCGCGGCCGACGCGCTGGAGCGCCAGCCGCTGGCGCACTTCAACCCCGAGCCTTCGTTCATGGCCTTCTCCAAGGCCAGCACGCGCAGCCCGGCCGCGCTGGCGGCGATGGACGCGGGCCTGGCCAGCATGCTGCGCGACGGCAGCATCGCGCGCATCGAGCGGCGCTACGTGCGCTGACGGCGCGCTACATTGACGGAGGGCGCCGCAGAGCGCCCGTCCGTTCAATCAGGGAGTTTTGTCGATGTCGAATCCGTTCCGCCACCGCGCCGCGTGGGCCTTGCTGCTGTTGACCCTGCTCGCCGGCTGCGGCGGGGGCGGTGGCCGGGCCGGCACGCCGCTGCTGGGCGGCTCCTCGTCGTCCGGGTCGTCCGGGTCGTCGGGTTCCTCAGGTTCGTCCGGCTCGTCGGGCAGCGGCTCGACCAGCGGCAGCCTGTCGCCCGACCCGGCCGGCCCTTCGTCCAGCTTCGCGCAGCAATGCGCGGCCGGCAACACGCTGGCGGCGAGCAACCTGCGCACGTCCACGCTGGACAGCGAGAAGAAGTGGCTGCGTGCCTATTTCGACGAGGCTTACCTGTGGCGCGACGAGGTGCCGCGCGTGGACCCCAACGGCGCCGGCTACAGCGTGGCCGACACCTATGTGGCGATGGACACCTACTTCGAGGCGCTGAAGACCACGCAGCGCACCGACTCGGGTGCCTACCGCGACCGCTTCAGCTTCACCTACCCGACCGACAAATGGAAAGCGACGAGCGAGAACGCCGTCGAGGCCGGCTACGGCGTCGAATGGAACCTGGGCAACCCGACGCCACCGCGGCGCATCCGCGTGGCCTTCGTCGAGCCCGGCACGCCGGCCGCGAATGCCGGCCTGATGCGCGGTGACGAGCTCCTGAGCGTCGACGGCACCTCCGCCGACACGGCCAGCGACGCCGGCGTCGACGCACTGAACGCCGGCCTGTACCCCAGCGCCACCGGCGCCACGCACGCCTTCGTCTACCAGCGCAACGGCGTGACGCTGTCGGCCAGCCTGACCAGTGCCAGCATCACGCGCAACCCCGTGCCCCAGGCCCGCGTGCTGACGCTGCCTGGCGGCGCCCGCGCCGGCTACCTCGTGTTCAACGACCACAACCTGCCGTCCGAGAACCTGCTCATCAACGCCGTCAGCGACTTCCGCGCCCAGGGCGTGACGGAGCTGGTGCTGGACCTGCGCTACAACGGTGGCGGCTATCTCTTCATCGCCAGCGAGCTCGCCACCATGATCGCCGGCACCACGCGCACCGCCGGCCAGGCCTTCGAGACGCTTCGCTACAGCGCCAAGCGCAGCAGCGAGAACGAGACCACGCCCTTCATCGCGGAGTCCTGCATCGGCTTCGACGGCCGCTGCACCCGTGTGCAGCCGCTGCCGCTGCTGAACCTGAGCCGCGTCTACGTGCTCGCACAGTCGGGCACCTGCTCGGCCAGCGAGGCCATCATCAACGGCCTGCGCGGCGTCAACGTCGACGTCGTGCTGATCGGCGGCAAGACCTGCGGCAAGCCCTATGGCTTCACCGCCAAGGACAACTGCGGCATCAGCTATTTCCCGATCGAGTTTGCCGGCGTCAACGCCAAGGGCTTTGGCGACTACGCGGACGGCTTCGTGCCTGGCAGCGGCCCGACGGCACGCTACGTGCCGGGCTGCACCGTAGCCGACGACCTCGGCCACGCCCTGGGCGACACGCAGGAAGGCATGCTGGCCGCCGCGCTCGGCCACGCGGCCACGGGCCAGTGCCCCGTGAGCACGGGGGCGACAGCCAGCGCCCGAGCGCAAGGCAGCACGGTGGCCGAAGGCGCCGCGGCGCTGCACCTGCAGCGCCACCCCGCACGCAGCAACCGTCTGCTGCTGCCGCGCTGATCAGGCCGTCGGGAAGCGTGCGCGGATCGCGTCCATCCAGCCCAGCAGGGCCAGCGTCTCGGCGTGCGGCATGCGCGGGCTCTCCACGAGGCCCGCGCGGATGCAGGCCTGCGCCTCCGCGATCTCGCCCTCAAAGCCGTTGATGATGAAGGGCGCCTCGGTACGCACGGCCGGTGCCTTGCGCGTGACCAGCTCAACCGCCTCGGCCTGCCAGAAGTCCAGCGGGAAGCGCAGCCCGGCCTTGCTGCCCAGCGCCTCGAACGCGTTGACCGAGGCCGCGTCGAAGCCGCAGCGGAACTGCGAGGTGACGCCGCCGGGGAAGTGCAGCGTCACGTTGACGGCCGCATCGACACCCGTCGGCGCCATCTGGGCCTGCACGTCCATCGCGACGGGTTCAGGGCAAACGCCGTCGTTCATCTGCTGCAGCACCCAGCGCGTCACGGCCAGGTTGTAGATGCCGATGTCCCACAGGGCGCCGCCGGCCAGCGCCGGATTCCACTGCCGGTGCTGCGGGTCGTAGACGGAGGCGAAGCAGAAGCTGGACTGCATCGCGCGCAACTCGCCGATGGCGCCCTCGCGCAGCAGGCGGCCAGCCATGTCGTAGGCCGGCAGGAAGCGCGTCCACAGCGCCTCCATCAGGAACACGCCGCGCTCGCGGGCCAGGTCGACGAGCGTCTGGCCTTCCTCGCGCGTGGTCACCAGCGGCTTCTCGCACAGCACCGGTTTGCCCGCCAGCAGTGCGGCGCGGATGTACTCGCCATGGTTGGAGTGCGGCGTGGCGATGTAGATCGCGTCCACCGACGGGTCGGCCAGCAGGTCTGGCAGCGCTGTCGTCACGCGCGCCGGCTCACCGCCCGCGCGCCACTGGTCGGCATAGGCCTGGCCCTTGGCCGCGTCGCGAGCAAACACTGCGGCAAGGCGCGCGCCGGGCACGGCGGCCAGCGCGCCGGCAAAGCGGTTGGCGATGCCGCCCGGGCCGATGACGCCCCAGTTGAAGGTGGTTTCAGTGGTCATGGCTGAGCGCCTTCACAAGATCAGATTGCGTGAGGATGCCAACGAGCCGAGCCTGCTCGCCGACGATGGGAATGTGGTGGTGGCCGGTGGCCGAGAACAGCGGCACCAGCTCGGCGATGGCGCGGTCGGCGCTGGCCACGCGTACCTGGCGGCTCATGATCTGGCCGACGACTTCAGGTTTGGTCGAATGCGTCGCCGGCGACGGCCGCAGCAGCGTCTGCAGCCGGCCAGCCAGGCCTTCGCGCTGCTCGGCCTCGGCCGCGCGCATGAAGTCGGCGCGCGTGACGATGCCAACGATGCGCTGCACGCGGTCCACCACCGGCAGGGCCTTGATGCGGTGCTGCTGCAACAGCGCCCAGGCCTCGGCCAGCGGCGTGCCGAACTCGGCGGTGACGACGGGGGTGGACATGATGTCCGCGCAGCAAAGGCGCCCCAGGCGGTTGCGGTAGCTCAGCAGCTCGGCCTCATGCAGCAGGCCGGCGAGGTCGTCGCGCGGCACATCCAGCACCTGGTTGTAGCGGGCCAGCACGGCGTCCAACTCGGCGTCGCCAAAGCGCGGCGGCACGACGGTGGCGCCCGTGGCCGGCGCCGGCGCGGGTGCCCGCTGGGCGTGCGGGTAGCGGCGGCCGGTCGCGCTGTTGTAGGCCATGCCGGCCAGCACCAGCAGCAGCGAGTTCAGCGCCACGGGCATCAGCGCGACATGCCAATCCTGCGTGGCGGTCAGCACCATCAGCAGGCCGGCCGCGCCGCCTGGCGGGTGCAGGCAGCGCAGCGCGAACATTGCGGCGATGGCCAGCGCCACCGCCACGGCGGCAAGGGCCAGTGGCGGCAGTGGCAACGCATGCAGGCAGGCGATGCCTACCAACGCCGACACGGTGTTGCCACCGATGACGGCCCAGGGCTGCGCCAGCGGGCTGGCCGGCACGCCGAACACCAGCACTGCGCTGGCGCCCAGCGGCGCCACCAGCCAGGGCCCGAGCGGCCCCATCAGAGCGCGGCTCAACAGGCCGGCCAGCAGCACGCCCAGGCCCGCACCCAGCACCACCCGCAGGCGCTCGCGGCCGTCCACGTTCAGCGGCGCGGGCCGCAGCGCGTTCAGGAAGGCAAGCACGCGATCGGGCAGGGAGGCGGAGGACATGGGCGGCGGCAGGGCTTCAGGGCCAAGCCGGCGATTGTGTCCGCCGCCGGCGCCAGCGCCGGTTCAAGCGGCTTTCAGGCGAGCCGCGTCAACCCTTGCCGAGCAGCGAACTCATCTGCACCTTGAGCACCTGGGCCTGGGCCCGGCGCTCCTTGGTCGCGGCGCGCTGGTAGGCGACCTCGGCCTTCTCGCGCAGCTTCACCGCCCGCTCCAGCGCCTCCACGTAGCGCTCCGGCGTGTAGGTGTTCTCGGTGCCGATGTAGACGCTGCGCGCCAGCGGCGTTTCGCCGAAGCGCGGCAGCGTCACCGCAAAACTGCAGTCGCGCACCCGGCTGCCAGCGCGCTGACGCACGATGGGGCCGGAGATGCCCGAAGGCAGGTCGCTCTGCTTCTTGCGGCTGGGCGTGCGGCGCAGCCGGGACGGCGCCGGCAGCGTCGCAATGCGCTTGAGCAGTTCCTTGGTCGCCAGCGCCAGCGCGCGCCTGGCGCCGCTGCCGTCCTGGCTGTGGTCCGAGAACAGCTTGGTGCCGCCGTAGCGCAGCTGCCAGCCATGTGTCGACAGATGGTCGATCCTTTGAATGCATTGCGGCACGACAAAGCGTTCACCGCTGAAGATCACCACGTCTCGCGTGTTCATATCGCCCCCAGTCATCCAGCCCGCCTTTCGCGTCTTTGCGCGGCAGGTCTACTAACGCCCCTCTGGTACGGATTGAGTTTATGGGGGTTTATGGGCAGGGTGCGAATTTATGACTCCGTGAAAACACTTCCATCGCAACAGAGTCAGCTCAGTGACAGCCAGCCGGCATTCAGGGACTGCGCCGGCCGGGTTTCTGCCCCGCCAACCCCGGCGCGAACAGCTCCATCACACGCAGCTGCGCGCCGCTGCGGCTAAACACGGAGTTGCGCGACCACAGCATCTGCGGCGAGATGGCCTCCCCCGTGGCCGCCTGCCACTGGCGCGCGGCGTGCCGACGGGCGTGACCGTGACGCGAGAGCCGGCGCGGCTGCAGCTCGCTGCGGCGGATGCGGTAGTCGTCGTACAACAGATGCGCCAGCGGCTTGGTGCCCAGGCCCTTGAGCGCCCGCCAGGGGCCGGTAGTGGCGCGCTGGTGCACGGCCGAGCGGGCCCAGACCAGCGGCTCGCCGTCGACGCGCAGGATGACCTCGCGCACGACCGTCAGACCGCGCGGCGGCAGGCCCAGTGCCAGCCGCTCCAGCACGCGGAACGGCGCCACGCCCTGGCGCAGCAGCTGCACCTCGAAGCGCTCGCCCAGACGGGCCAGGCGGCGGCTCAGCGAGCCCGGTGCCCGCAGCCAGTCGCGCA
>JACPYV010000035.1 GCA_016195825.1 Burkholderiales bacterium
CTACATCCTGGAGAACGGCCGCGTCATGATGGACGGCTCAGCACAGGCGCTGCGCGAGAACGAGGACGTCAAGGAGTTCTACCTCGGTGTGGGCGGCGAGGGGCGGCGTAGCTTCAAGGACGTCAAGTCTTACAAGCGCCGCAAGCGCTGGCTGGCCTGAGGAGATCGGACATGAGTGACGACAGCTGGGAGATGGCGCCGCCGCCGTTCAACGCGGACTCGGCCCTTCAGACGATGAAACGCTTCGCCCGGGACCAGCGCGTGTTGGCCGAGCGTGGCGAGGGCTGGATGATGGGCGCTGACGTCGTGCTGAAGCTGAGCGTCGATGGCGTGGTGGTGAAAGTGCAACTGGCCAAGCGCCCCGCGCGCACGCCCGAGTGGGACGCGTTCACGCTGAAGTCCGCGACCGAATTGCGCAAGCTGCAGGACGAGATCAAGCGCCGGCTGACGCGCTGGAAGGACGAGGAGTGACCCCCGTGTTCTACGACACGCTGGAGGCGCGCGACCCGGCAGAGCGCGAGGCCGCGTTGATGGCCGCGCTGCCGGCCCAGATCGCCCACGCGCAGTGCAGCAGCCCCGGCTACACCGAACTGCTGGCCGGCGTGCAGGCTGAGGCGGTCGCGTCGCGGGCCGCGCTGGCCCAACTGCCGCTGACGCGCAAGAGCAGCCTCGCCGCAGCCCAGGCCGCGCGCCGTGCCCTGCGGCTGGGCGGTTTTGCCGCCGGGGCACCGCGGCGCATCTTCCAGTCGCCCGGTCCGCTCTACGAGCCCGAGCCTGATGCCGACAGCCTCGACCCCTGGCGCATCGCCCGCGCCCTGCATGCCGCCGGCATCCGCGCGGGGCAGCTCGCCCACGTGGGCTTCAGCTACCACCTCACGCCGGCGGGCGCCATGATGGAAGCCGGCCTGCGGGCCATCGGCGCGTCCAGCTTTCCGGGCGGCGTGGGCAATACCGAGCTGCAGTTGCAGGCGATGCTGGACCTGCAGCCCGAGGCCTATGCCGGCACGCCCAGCCTGCTGCGCATCCTGCTGGAGAAGGCGGCCGACGTGGGCCAGGCGCTGTCGCTTCGCCGCGCACTGGTCAGCGGCGAGGCCTGCCCGCCGCCGCTGGTCGCGTGGTTTTCCGAGCGTGGCGTCGACGTCTACCAGTGCTATGCCACGGCCGACCTGGGCCTCATCGCCTACCAGACCGAGGCGCGCGAGGGCCTGGTGGTGGACGAAGGCGTCGTCGTCGAGATCGTTCGCCCCGGCTCGGGCGACCCGCTGCCGGATGGCGAGGTGGGCGAGGTGGTCGTCACCACACTCAGCGCCGGCTATCCGCTGATCCGTTTCGCCACCGGCGACCTCTCGGCCGTGCTGCCTGGCGCCTGCGCCACCGGCCGCACCAACCAGCGCCTGCGCGGCTGGCTGGGCCGCGCCGACCAGTCGGCCAAGGTGCGCGGCATGTTCGTGCATGCCGGCCAGGTGGCCGAGATCCTGAAACGCCACCCGCAACTGCGCCGCGCCCGCCTCGTCGTCAGCGGCGAACTGGCGCAGGACCACGTCGTGTTGCAGATCGAGGTGACGCCAACCTTACCGGAAGCCTTCGTGGAAAGCCTGATGCAGACCGCGCGCGACCTGACCAAACTCCGCATGGAGGTAGACCTGCTGCCACCTGGCAGCCTGCCCAACGACGGCAAGCTCATCGAAGACCGTCGCTAACCGTCGGAGACCCCCCGGATGCGCCGTTCCCTGCCGCTCGCTGCAGGCCTGTTGGCCTGCCTGCCCGCTTTGGCCGACTATCCGGACAAGCCCGTCACCCTCGTCGTGCCCTTTGCCGCCGGCGGCCCCACGGACAAGGTCGCCCGCGACCTCGCCGAAGCTCTGCGCAAGCCGCTGGGCGCCACCCTCATCATCGAGAACATTGGCGGCGTGGGCGGCACGCTGGGCGCCAACCGGGTGGCCAAGGCCGCGCCTGATGGCTACACGCTGCTGCTGCACCATATTGGCCTGGCCAGCGCGACGGCGCTGTACCGCACGCTGCCCTACAAGACGCTGGAGGATTTCGAGTACCTCGGCATGGTCAACGAAGTGCCGATGACGCTGGTCGGCCGCGCATCACTGCCGGCCAACACCTATGCGGAGCTGGCCAGGTGGCTGGACGCCAACAAGGGCAAGATCAATCTGGCCCACGCCGGCACGGGTTCGGCCTCCCACTTGTGCGGCCTGCTGTTCCAGGCGGCCATCAAGATCGACATGACCACCGTGCCCTACAAGGGCACCGCGCCGGCCATGAACGACCTGCTGGGCGGCCAGGTTGACATCATGTGTGACCAGACCACCAACACCACCGGCCAGATCGAATCCGGTAAGGTCAAGGCCTATGTGGTCACCACGACCAAACGCCTTGCCGCGCCCGCGCTGGCCAAGCTGCCCACGGCCGAGGAGGCCGGCCTCAAGGGGTTCAACGTGTCGGTCTGGCACGGGTTGTACGCGCCCAGGGGCACGCCCAAGGCCGTGGTCGACAAGATCAACGCTGCGCTGCGCGTGGCCCTGACCGATGCCGACTTCCACAAGCGCCAGGAGGCGTTGGGCGCTGTCATCATCAACGACGCCCGCCTGGCACCGGCCGAGCACAAGAAGTTCGTCGAGGCCGAGATCAACAAGCTCGGGCCGGTCATCAAGGCGGCGGGGCAATACGCGGACTGAGTCGAAGGACGCCGGTTGTCCGGCAGCCCAGTAACAGGCGGCGAGGCGCGAGAGTGCTTCGCCGCTTTTCCTAATCTGCCTTGGGGCTCAGCTGCGCGGCAAGGGGGCGCCCGAAGGCCACACGAGCGCCTGCGCCACGATGACGTGCTCGCCATTGAAGGTGGCAACCGGCGAGCCATGGAGAACATAGCCCATGGCCAGCGCTTCGCTGACGCGGTGGCAGAAGGCCGCGTCGTCAGGGCCGGTCAGCAGGCGGTAGATGGGCAGGCCGTCGGGTGGCGTCTGAGGGTTCATCGCGACATGGCGCGGTCGGTGCCGCGCGTCGGGTGGAGAACAGGCCCGTGAGCCTACCGTCGCCGCGAGCGGTGACGCCGGTCGTGCCGGGTAAACACGCTGTTGACTCCCGCCGCCAAGCCGTGAAGAATCCATGTAAACGTTTACATGACACATCAACAGACCGGCGCGCGCAAGTGCAGCTGGCACTACGGATGAGACAACCGTTCCCGCCCGGCTTCCTTTGGGGCTGCGCGACTTCCGCGTATCAGATCGAAGGCTCGCCGCTGGCCGATGGCGCCGGCGTCAGCAACTGGCATCGCTTCGTGCGCACGCCGGGCCGTGTGCTGGGTGGCGACACAGGTGACGTCGCCTGCGACCACTACCGCCGCATGAAGAGCGATGTGGCGTTGATGCGCGAGCTGGGTCTCACGGCCTACCGTTTCAGCATCGCCTGGAACCGCGTCTTGCCCGAAGGCCGGGGCCGTGTGAACGCCGCTGGCCTGGGCTTCTACGAGCGCCTGGTGGACGAGCTGCTGGCCGCCGGTATCACGCCAATGGCCACGTTGCACCACTGGGACCTGCCCGCCGCGCTGGACGACCGCGGCGGCTGGCTCAACCCCGACATGCCCGGCTGGTTCGCCGACTACGCCCAGGTCTGCTTCAAGGCGCTAGACGACCGCGTGCCGATGTGGGTGACGCTGAACGAGCCCTGGGTGG
This sequence comes from Burkholderiales bacterium, assembly GCA_016195825.1. GTDB lineage: Bacteria > Pseudomonadota > Gammaproteobacteria > Burkholderiales > Burkholderiaceae_C > Pelomonas. Next base: position 3,681 of record JACPYV010000035.1, read on the forward strand.
TGGCCGATGGCGGCTTCATGCACGGCGCGCTGGCGCCTGGCCACAAGAGTGCCTATGAGGCTGCTATCGCCGCACACCGGCTGATGCAGGCGCACGCGGCCGGTGTGCAGGCCTACCGCGCCGTCGGCAGAAACCGGATCGGCCTGGTCGTCAACATCGAGCCCAAGCACTTGGCCGCAGATGCGACCGACGCCGACCGCCATGCTGCCCGGCTGGCCGACGCCTACATGAATCGCCAGTACCTGGACCCCGCGCTGCTGGGCACCTACCCCGACGAGCTGAGCGAAGTGTTCGGCGAAGCCTGGCCTGACTGGCCGGCCGCCGAGGTCGAGGCCTTGAAGCAGCCGATCGACTTCCTGGGCCTGAACTACTACACCCGCGCTGTCGTGCGCCACGACGCCAAGGCCTGGCCCGTGCCGGCCGCGCCGCAGCGCCAGCCCGGCGGCATCTACACCGAGACCGGTTGGGAGCTGCACCCGCAGAGCCTGGCCGACACGCTGGTGTGGATGCACGAGCGCTACGGCGGGCTGCCGCTGTACGTGACCGAGAACGGCGCAGCCTTCTACGACCCGCCCGCGGCGATCGACGGCCGCGTCGACGACCCGCTGCGCGTGCACTACCTGCGCACCCACATCGCAGCCGTGCAGGACGCCGTCCAGCGTGGCGCCGACGTGCGCGGCTACTGTGCCTGGTCGCTGTTCGACAACCTCGAATGGGCTCTGGGCTTTGCCAAGCGCTTCGGCCTCGTGCATGTGGACTTCTCGACACAGCAGCGCACGCCCAAGGCCAGTGCGCGCTTCTATGCTGAGGTCATCGCCTCGCACGGCGCCAACCTATGACAAGAAGATGATGGCCAACCCCGCCACGATCAAGGATGTCGCCCGCGTTGCCGGCGTCTCGGTGGCCACCGTGTCGCGCGCGCTCAACGGCGCCGAAAACGTGCTGCCCCACACCCGCCAGCGAATCCTCGAGGTCGCACGCGAGTTGCGCTATTCCCCGTCGGGCGCGGCGCGCAGCCTCATCACCCGGCGCACCGACACCATCGGAGCGCTGCTGCCCGACCTGCACGGCGAATTCTTCTCCGAGCTGATCCGCGGCATCGACCAGGCTGCCCGGTCGCGCGGCCTGCACCTGCTGCTGTCCAGCTCGCACGACGACGCCCACGAGGCGGCGGCCGCGCTGCGTGCGATGAATGGCCGGGTCGACGGCCTCATCGTCATGTCGCCGCATGCCGACGACGATTTCCTGTCGCAGAACCTGCCGCGGGCGCTGCCTGCAGTGCTGCTGAACTCCGGCGTCAGCGAGCCGACGCAGCGCGTCTTCGCGGTGGACAACTACGGCGGTGCCCGCGCAATGACGGAGCACCTCGTCGGCACCGGCCGCCGGCGCATCGCCTTCCTTGGCGGCCCGGCCGCCAACTTCGAGGCGCGCGAACGCGAGCGCGGCTACCGCGCCGGCCTCGCCCCGGGGGCGCGGCCCTGGCTGCTGGAAGGTGACTTCTCCGAGGCCGGTGGCCAGCGCGCCGCCGCGGCCCTGCTGGCGCTCCCCGCTGCTGAGCGGCCCGACGCCGTCTTCGCCGCCAACGACATCATGGCTATCGGCCTGCTGGGCGCGCTGCAGGCCGGTGGTGTGCGCCTGCCCGACGACATCGCGCTGGCCGGCTTCGACGACATCCCGGTTGCCCGCTACGTGAGCCCCGCGCTCACCACCATGCACGTCCCCATCGCCGCACTCGGCAGCGAAGCGCTGGACGCGCTGGCCGATGCGCTCGAGAGCCCGCAGTCGCTGACCGCCGACAGCACCGTCATGCCGGTGCAACTTGTCGTGCGGCGCTCCTGCGGGGCCAGCAAGACCTGAATCCCGGTCCACATCACAAACACAAGGAGACAAGCACCATGAACCACCACCATCCGCGCAGCAAGCCCAGCTTGCTGGCCCGCCACCTCTGCGCCGCCGGCCTGCTTGGCGGATTGCTGATCGCAGCGCTCCCAGCGCAAGCCCAGTCGTCCAACGCTACCGTGCGCGGCACGATCACGGCGGCGGGCGCCAGCGCGCCAGCCGGCACCGAGGTCGTTGCCGTCAATAAGGCCAACGGCAACACCTACCGCACCAAGACACTGGCAGATGGCAGCTACGTGCTGGTCGGGCTGAACCCCGGCAGCTACGAGATCCGCGTCGGCGGTGCCGCGAGCGGCAGCCTGGTCACGCTGTCGGTCGGCCAGAACGCCACGCTGGATCTCGGCAGTGCCACCAACCAGCTCGGCACCGTGGTCATCGAGGGCAGCGCCCAGCGCCAGGGTGTCATCGACTCACAGGTCGGCACCACCGTGTCCAACAAGATGATCGAGGCCATCCCGCAGGCCACGCGCAACTTCCTTTCGGCCGCGGACTTCGCCCCGGGCGTGCGCTTCGACACCGACGCCGGAGGCAACACGCGTCTGCGCGGGGGCTCGCAAAACATTGACGCTGTAAACGTTTTCATCGACGGCGTTGGCCACAAGAACAACATCCTGCGCGGCGGCTTGACTGGCCAGGACACCAGCCAGGGCAACCCCTTCCCGCAGACGGCCATTGCCGAGTACCGCGTGCTGACGCAGAACTACAAGGCTGAGTTCGACCAGGTCTCCAGCGTGGCCATCGCCGCCGTCACCAAGTCCGGCGGCAACGAGACCCATGGCAACGTCTACGTGAACCGCACTGGCAGCAACTGGACTGCGCTGAGCCCCATCCAGCAGCAGGACAAGGCCAATGGCGTCAATCCGCCGTCGTACAAGCAGCTCGAGGGCGGCTTCAGCATCGGCGGAGCCATCAAGCCCGACACGCTGCACTACTTCGTCGCCTACGACGGCAAGTCCATCGACAAGCCGCGCCAGCTGACCGCCATGAACTTGGACAAATACCCGGGCAGCCCGGGCTTGGTGCCCAGCATCGCCAGTCAGCAGGGGGCGTTCAAGGGCCAGTTCAAGGAGCACCTCCTGTTTGGCAAGCTCTCCGCAGAGATCGATGACCGCCAGCGCGTGGACCTGTCCACGACGCTGCGAAAGGAAACCAGCTATTCGGTCGACGGCGACCGCTTCGCGCCCAGCACGGCCATCAACAACAACAACAACGAGTACCGCGTGGACCTGAGCCACGAATACACCGGTGACACCTGGCTCAACGAGGCGCGCATCGGCTGGGAAAGCTCCAAGTGGAACCCGCAGTCGGACTCCACCGACCCCCAGGTCCGCTACAAGTACTCGCCCACCAACGCGATTGCCAACGTCCAGGACATCTTCTTCACCGGCGGCTCGCCCAATGCGCAGGACCGGCGCCAGAGCGGTGTCTACCTGAAGGACGACCTCAGCTACACGGGCCTGGCCGGCCATGTGGTCAAGGGTGGCGTGCAGTTCAAGGCGATGAAGTACGAGCTCAGCGGCACCGCCTTCCGCGTGCCCACCATCGATACCGTGCTCAACACGACGACCGGCCAGCCCTACTACAACGGCCTGGCCTGTACCGGCACCAACGTCAGCAGCAGCGGCCTGTCCAGCGACCAGTGCAACATCCGCCTGGCCATTCCGTCCGCGTCCGCGAGCTTCAAGAACAACCAGTACGGCATCTACCTGCAGGACGACTGGAAGCTCACCAAGCAGCTGGAGCTCAACCTCGGTGCGCGCTGGGACTATGAAGACAACATGCTGAACAACAGCTACGTGACGCCGGCCGACCGCATCGCCACGCTGAACGCGCTGGACGGCCGCACCGTCGACGGCATCACCGCACCCCCCGGCCAGACCTACGCGCAGACGCTGGCCAAGGGCGGCATCAACATCGCCGACTTCATCTCCACGGGCAACTCGCGCAAGGCGTACAAGAGTGCGCTGGCCCCCCGCGTGGGGGCGTCCTACGACGTGCTCGGGAACAAGGCCACCGTGGTCTACGGTGGCTGGGGCCGCAGCTACGACCGCCGCATGGCCAACAACGCGCTTGACGAGCTGCAGAAGAACGCAGCGCCCAACGGCGAAATCTGGATGATTCGCAACAACTTCAAGATGCCTTTTGCCGACCAGATGAGCATGGGGGTGCGGCAGGCGGTGGGTAGCTGGAACATGGACGTCGCGGTCTCCAGCATCCATTCCAAGAACCAGTTCTTCTGGTTCAACGGCAACCGCGACCCCAACGGCGGCTTCGGCAATTCCAACAACGTGGACCCGCTGTGGGGTGGCGCACCGCGCAACTCCGGCACCATCGTGCTGGGCGACTTTGTCGGCGAGAACAAGGCCACCAGCATCTTCCTGTCGCTGGAGAAGCCCTACACACCGGCCAGCGGCTGGAGCATGACGGTGGCCTACACCCACACCGACGCGAAGACGACCAACAACGAATGGTCGGACGACATCTTCGACTGGACCTACGGCAAGGCCAACCACGGCTTCCACCCGGCCAAGGACGCGGAGAAGAACCGCCTGGTGGTCGGCGGCCTGATGGACCGCATGCCCTGGGGCATGCAGCTGTCCGGCAAGCTGACGCTGGGTGACGGCCAACCGCGCCGCGTGGTGGACTGCCACACCGGCTTCAGCGGCCCCACTGGCTGCACGGCGGTCCCGCGTGGCTCCAACTCGTTCAAGCAGCTCGACATGGCCCTGGCGAAGAACTTCAAGGTCTACGGCGGCGAGCTGCAGGTCCGTGCCGATGTGCTCAACCTGTTCAACACCGCCAACTGGGGCTACTACGACGACTGGGTCGGCGGCCCTTCCACGCCGGCCAAGAACGCGCTGGGTGGCGACAACGACCACTTCGACACCAAGACCGGCGTGCGCGGCTCCATGCGGCAATTCAAGCTGGGCGTGAGCTACTCGTTCTGATCCCTGCAGTCCGGGGCTGGCCGCGCTGACCGCGGCCAGCTCCCACAATCACCCTCACCATGGACTTGATGACTCGACGCGCCTTGCTTGCGCATGGCGCCGGCCTGGCGCTGGCCGCTCACCTGCCGGGTTGGGCCGAAGCGCCGGCGGTCGCGCCCGCCGCTGAGGCCTTCCTCGCCGACCTGTAGCGGCGCACCTTCGATTTCTTCTGGGAGACGACCGACGCCCGAACCGGCCTGGCGCCCGACCGCTGGCCCACGCCGTCCTTCGCCAGCATTGCCGCCGTGGGCTTTGCCCTCAGCGCCTATCCGTTGGGCGTGGCGCGCGGGTACGTCACCCGCACCCAGGCGGCCCAGCGCGCGCTGACCACGCTGCGCTTCTTTGCCGGCCTGCCGCAAGGCCCAGGCAGGACGGGGGTGGCCGGCCACAAGGGCTTTTTCTATCACTTCCTCGACATGAAGACGGGGCTGCGCTTCGACCGCTGCGAGCTGTCCACGGTCGACACCGCGCTGCTGCTGATGGGCGCGCTGCACGCCCAGAGTTTCTTCGACCGCGCCGAGGCCGATGAGGCCGCCATCCGCGCACTGGTGGATGAGCTGTACGGTCGCGTCGACTGGGCCTGGGCCCAGGTGCGCCCGCCTTCCATCAGCCATGGCTGGACGCCCGAGAACGGCTTCATCCCCAGCGACTGGAAGGGCTACAACGAGGCCATGATGGTCTACCTGCTGGCGCTGGGTTCGCCCACGCGTCCGGTCGCACCCGAGGCCTGGGATGCCTGGACCAGTACCTACGGCGGCAGCTGGGGCGAGAGCTACGGCCGGACACTGCTGCGTTTCCCGCCGCTGTTCGGACACCAGTTCACGCACTGCTGGGTGGACTTCCGCGGCATCCGCGACGCCTACATGCGCGACAAGGGCCTGGACTATTTCGAGAACTCTCGTCGTGCCACCTACGTGCAGCAGGCCTACGCCAAGGCCAACCCGCTGGGCTGGCAGGGCTACAGCGACGAGGTCTGGGGCGTCAGCGCCAGCGACGGGCCAGCCGACATCTCGCTGCAATACACAACCACTGAAGGCAAGGCCGAGAAGCGCCGCTTTATCAGCTACGCCGGCCGCGGCATGGGCTTGTACGACGACGGTACGTTGGCGCCCTATGCGGCCGGCAGCTCCATCGCCTTCGCGCCCGAGATCGTCATTCCCGCGCTGATGGCCATCAAGCAGCGCCGAACTGGTGTGGCAGGTCATGCGCAAGAACGCGCATCTGGTGCGCGGCCTGAAGCGCGCCGGCTTCACGGGCGGCTGGCTGGGCTGAACCGTTCATGCGCCGCCGCAGCCTGCTCACCGTCGCCGGCGCCGCCGCCCTCACAGGCTGCGCGCGCAACTCCGGCACGACCACGCTGCGTTTCTGGGCCATGGGCCGCGAGAGCGAGGTCGCGGCCGAACTCATCGCAGGCTTCGAGCGCGAGCATCCCGGCGTGCACGTCAAGGTCGAGCAGCTGCCGTGGACAGCCGCGCACGAGAAGCTGCTGACGGCCTTTGCCGGCGACGCCACACCCGACCTCGCGCAGGTCGGGAACACCTGGTTGCCCGAGATGCAGGCGCTGGGTGCGCTGGAGCCGCTGGAGCCTTGGCTTGCGCGCGCCCCCGCGCTCGCAGCGGCTGACTATTTCGACGGTATCTGGGCGACCAACGCGCCTGGCGGCCAGCGCGTGGGTCTGCCCTGGTACGTGGACACGCGGCTGATGTTCGTGCGCCGTGACCTGCTGGCCAAGGCTGGCATCACCGAGATGCCGCGGGATTGGACCGCCTGGCGCGAGACGCTGGCGCGGCTGCGGCAGCACGGCATGGACAAGCCGCTGTTGCTGCCCACCAACGAGTCCGCGCCGCTGCTGGCGCTGGCCATGCAGCAGCCGGGCGAGCTGCTGCGCGATGGTGGCCGTTTCGGCAACTTCTCGGGCCCGGGTTTTCGTGCGGCCTTGTCCTTCTACCTGGAGCGCTTTCAGCGCGGCGAGGCGCCCGGCGTCAGCGAGGTGCAGATCGGAAACCTCTGGCAGGAGTTCGGTCGCGGCAGCTTCGCCTTTTACCTCTCGGGCCCCTGGGACATCGGCGAGTTCAAGCGGCGCCTGCCGCCCGACCTGGCCAATGCCTGGATCACCGCCGAGCTGCCCGGCCCGACAGGGCCTGGTGCCTCCATCGCCGGTGGTGCCAGCCTGGCGATGTTCAAGCGCTCTCGCCACAAGCCCGAGGCCTGGGCGCTGATCAGCTACCTGAGCCGGCCCGACGTGCAGCTCGAGTTCTACCGCCTGACGGGTGATCTGCCGGCACGGCGCAGCGCGTGGGCCTTGCCGCTGGGTGCGGCGACGCTGGCCCAGGATCGCCACGCGGCCGCCTTCCATCGCCAGCTCGACCGCGTGCGTGCGGCGCCAGCCGTGCCCGAGTGGGAGCGCATCGAGAAGGAGATGCAGCTCGCCGCCACGCGTGCCGTCCACGGCGTGACCGACCTCGACACGACGGTGCGCGAGCTGGACGCGCGCGTCGACGGCATTCTTGAGAAGCGCCGCTGGATGCTGGACAAGGCCAAGGCATGAGGACAACGGGCCGTGAAGCAATTGCCGCCTGGGCCTTCGCAACCCCGGCGCTGGCCGTCATTGCGCTGTTCTTCGGTGTGCCGGTGTTTGCCGGTCTGGCTTTGAGCCTGACTGACTTCGACATCTACGCACTGGCCGACTTGGGCAACCTGCGCTGGCAGGGCTGGGACAACTACGTCCACGTGCTCAGCCTGCCGCTGTTCTGGAAGGCGCTGGGCAATACGCTCTACTTCGTCGTGCTGGGCGTGCCGCTGTCCATCGGCGTGTCACTGGCTGCCGCGGTGCTGCTGCAGTCCAGGCTGGTGCGGTTCAAGCCGCTGCTGCGCACGGCCTTGTTCGCGCCCGTGGTGACCACGCTGGTGGCCGTGGCCGTCATCTGGCGCTACCTGTTCCACGTCAAGTACGGCCTCGTGAACTATGCGCTGCATTCCGTCGGCATCGACCCCGTGGACTGGTTGGGCGACCCGCATTGGTCCATGCCCACCATCATCCTGTTCGCCGCGTGGAAGAACTTTGGCGGCAACATGATCATCTTCATCGCTGCGCTGCAGGCCGTGCCGCACGACCTCTACGAAGCCGCGCGGCTGGACGGCGCACGCAGCTGGGCGCAGTTCCGCCACATCACGCTGGCCAGCATCGCGCCGACGCTATTGATGGTGGCCATCCTGACAACGGCAGGCTATTTCCAGCTGTTCGCCGAGCCCTATGTGATGACGCAGGGCGGCCCGCTGCAGAGCACCGTCAGCGTGCTGTACCTGATGTACGAGGAAGGCTTCAAGTGGTGGAACTTGGGCCTGGCGTCGGCCGTGGCCTTCGTGCTGTTCGTCATCATCGTGGCGGTCAGCAAGGGGCTGATCCTGCTGCAGCGGCGGCTGACGGGGGCCGAGGCATGAAGCCCAAGGCTGTTCTCGTCAACGGGCTGCTGTGGGCCTTTGCCGCGCTGGCCGCTTTTCCGCTGGTGTGGATGGTCTGCGTGTCGCTGATGCCGGCCGGCAGCGCCTCGAGCCTGCCGCCGCCGCTGCTGCCGCACGACCCGACGCTGGCGCACTACCGCGTGCTGCTGGGCGACGGCGGCCTGAAGCGTGCCTTCGTCAACAGCCTGGGCCTGGCGGTGGTGAGCACGCTGCTGTCCACCAGCTTCAACACGCTGGCGGGCTACGCGTTCGCCAAGCTGCGCTTCCGACACCGCGAACGCATCTTCGGCCTGCTGATCGCGGCGCTGGTCATCCCGGGCCAAGTGGCCATGCTGCCGCTGTTCCTGATGCTCAAGGGCATGGGGCTGGTGAACACCTGGATGGGTGTGCTCATCCCCAGCCTCGCCGGCATCTTCGGCATCTTCCTGGTGCGCCAGTACGCGCGTGGCGTGCCGGACGAGCTGCTGGAGGCCGCGCGGCTGGACGGGGCAGGGGAGTGGCGCATTTTCTGGAACATCGTGCTGCCGACGTTGAAGCCCGTGCTGGTCACACTGGCCGTTTTCGCCTTCCTGGGCAGCTGGAACGACTTCATGTGGCCGTTGATTGTGCTGACTGACGGCGACATGCACACGCTGCCGGTGGCGCTGGCGGCGTTGTCGCGGGAGCATGTGAACGACAGCGAGCTGATGATGGCCGGGGCAGTCATCACGGTGCTGCCGGTGCTGGCCCTGTTCGTGGCCTTGCAGCGGTACTACATGCAGGGTCTTTTGATGGGCAGCGTCAAGTGATGAAGGCGTTGTTGCTGACGTTCCTGTTGGCCTCACCGCTGGCCGGTGCGGCCGTGATCGACGACATGAAGGACGCGACGGTCTGGAAGGCGACCGCGTCCGACCAGGTCAAAGCCAGCCTGCGGCGCGACGCTCGCGACGACAGCCTGTGCCTGGACTACGACTTTGCCGGCGTCTCCGGCTACGCCGTGCTGCGCCGCGAGCTGCCGCAGGACTGGCCGGCCGATTTTGCGTTGACGGTCCAGATCAAGGGCACGGGGTCTGCCAACGACGTGCAGATCAAGTTCGTCGATGCCAGCGGCGACAACGTCTGGTGGGTCAACCGTCCCGCGCTGGCGCTGCCCGGCACGCTGACGGACATGAACTTCAAGCGCCGGCACGTCGCCTTTGCCTGGGGACCGGTCGAAGACCGCGTGCTCAAGCGCAGCCAGTTCATCGAGTTCGTCGTGGTCGCCGGCCAGCAGGGCGGTGGGCCGGGCAACTTGTGCGTGGGCGCGCTCGGCCTGGAGCCGCGTGAACCCGCGCCCAAGGCCTGGCCCGAGCCAAAACGCACGCGTGGCGCTGCCGAGTTCACACTGGACTTCCAGACGCTGCGCGAGTTCAACGGCCTGTGGTTCGCCAGCGGCACGCCCACGCGCGTCGAGGTATCCGACGACAACCGCCGCTGGAAGTTGCTGTCGGCCCGCCCCGGCCGTGCGCTGTTCGTGGGCGAGCAGGAATGGCGCTGGCTGCGCGTGCGCTACGACGGCAAGAAGCCGCCCGAGGTCGAGCTGCGCGACGCCACCCAATGGCCCGACCGGAACGCCGCCGTCGCCGAGGTCGCCCGCTCGCTGCCGCGCGGCGATCTGCCGCGCGCCTTCATCAGCGAGCAGAACTACTGGACCGTCGTCGGCGTGGACGGCGGCGCCCAACGCTCGGGCCTGGTCAGCGAGGACGGCGCCATCGAACTGACGCGCGGCGGCCCCAGCATCGAGCCCGCCATCCTGCTGCCCGACGGCCGCCTCGTCACCTGGGCGCAGGTACGAGCCGAGCACCACCTTGTCGAGCACGCATTGCCCGTCGTGCAATGGCGGCACGCGGACGTGGAGCTGCGCGTCGAGGCTGGTGCCGACGGCCCGGCCAAGACGCCGGAGCTGCTGGCCCGCTACACGCTGCGCAACCCGACGCCAAAGCCCCAACACTACGCGCTGCTGCTGGCGCTGCGCCCCTGGCAGGTCAACCCGCCGCAGCAGTTCCTGTCGACGCAAGGGGGTATCAGCCCCTTGCCTTCCGTCCACTGGGCCGATGGTGCGATCACGTCGCCAGGCCTGCGGGTCACGCCGCGCGAAAAGCCCACCGAGGTCCGCGCCGCGCCGTGGAGCGCCGGACCCGGCCTGGCCGTGCTGCTGCAGGCGCCGGCGCTCACGCATCTGGTCGACATCGAGACCCTGCCTTCCGCGCTGATGCGCTTCGACGTGGACCTGGCGCCCGGCGAGTCGCGCAGCCTCGGCTGGGTGACGGGCAACGGGGATGCGGCGTCACTTGACACCCGCCTCGCCGTCGCCGCCGCGCAGTGGCGCGACCGCCTCGGCGTGCTGCAGCTGGACCTGCCACCGCAGGCGCAGCCGGTGGTCGACACAATGCGCAGCGCGCTCGCGCAGATCCTGATGTCCCGCGACGGCCCCGCGCTGCGCCCGGGCACACGCGCCTACGCCCGCTCCTGGGTGCGCGACGGCGCCATGATGGTGGCCGGCCTGGTGCGCATGGGCGAGGCGCAGGCGGCAGAGGCGTTCGTCGACTGGTTCGGCGGCTACATCTTCGAATCCGGCAAGGTGCCTTGCTGCGTGGACCAGCGCGGCGCCGACCCCGTGGTCGAGAACGACAGCCACGGTCAGTACCTGTTCGCATTGGCCGAGCTGTGGCGGCATTCAAATCAAGGGCCGCAGGACCGCGCGCTGCTCTCACGCCACTGGCCCAAGGTGCAGCGCGTCATGGCGTGGATGGAGGCGC
>JACPYV010000044.1 GCA_016195825.1 Burkholderiales bacterium
CTGGTGCCGATCAAGGGAACCGATGGCCGCCCCGGGTGGCGCATCTACTTCGACGACTACACGACCAAGCGCTACTGGTATTCCGACAGCTTCGACGGCCTGCAGACCTGGACGCCCAGGAAGGAACTGGGTGGCGTGTCCGGCACCGTGCGCCACTTCACCGTCATCTCGGAAGACACCTCGCAGCTGGAGCGCGCAACCGCACCCAAAGCCAAGCCCAGATCCATCGCCTGGGACCGCCACTCGCTCCTCATCGACGGCAAGCGCGAGATGATCTTCGCCGGCGAGTTCCACCCGTTCCGCCTGCCCTCGCCTAGCCTGTGGCGCGACGTGCTGCAGAAGATGAAGGCCTCTGGCCTGAACGCCGTGTCCTTCTATTTCAGCTGGGGCTACCACTCGGCTAAGCCAGGGCACTACGACTTCACCGGCGTGCGCAACATGGAGCGCGCCATCCAGATGGCCGAAGAGGAAGGCCTTTACGTCATCGCGCGCATGGGCCCCTACGTCAACGCTGAGCTGACGGCCGGCGGCTTCCCTGGCTGGCTGCTGCGCCAGCGCGCCGAGGCACGTACCGATGCCACCGAGTACCAGGCCGCGGCCGACGAGTGGATGACGCAGATCAACGCCATCCTGGCCCGCCACCAGCTCACCAATGGCGGCGGCAACGTCATCGCGTACCAGATCGAGAACGAGCTGTTCGCGGTCAACCCCAAGAACATCCGCCACATGCAGCACCTGGCGGACAAGGCGCGGGCCGACGGCATCACCGTGCCGCTGTTCCACAACGCCGCGTCGCGCCTGCCGGACTGGACGCCGAAGAACTCGACCGCGCCGTTTGCCAATCCCGGCCCGACCGATCTCTACGCGTTCGACGGCTACCCCGGCGGCGTCTGCGGCGTGGACGGCACGCCGGGCACGCCAGCACCGGCGCCGGACTGGGGCCTGTACGGCAAGAACTTCCCCAAGGTCGGCTCGCAGGCCTCGCCCCATACGCCGGGCTTCGTCGCCGAGATCGGCGCCGGCTGGTTCGACTACTGGGGCAGCAACGGCACCTACGAGTGCACGGCCCAGCGCCAGGGCCCTGGTTACCAGCGCGTGTTCTACGGCAGCAGCCTCATCAACGCGCTGACCATTCACTCCATCTACATGGCCTTCGGCGGCACCAGTTGGGGCTGGCAGCCGGGCCCCATCGTCTACACCAGCTACGACTACGGCGCGCCCATCAGCGAGGCGCGCGTCATGCGCGACAAGGCGCTGGTGCTCAAGCAGATGGGCGGCTTCGTGCAGGCCGCCACACCGGTGCTGGCGCAGATGGACAAGGGCGAGCCGATCTCGTCCGGCAATGCCAACGTCAAGCTTTATCACAACGTCAACCAGGCGCTCGGCAGCCACGTGCTGCTGGCCCAGCACAACGCGCTGACTGGCACCGAGGCCTTCGGCTTCCAGCTGCGCACGAGAGACGGCAACTACACGGTGCCGCAGGCCGGCAAGCTCACGCTGACCGGCCAGGACGCCAAGCTGCTGCTGGCCAGCTACGCGCTGGAGCGCCAGCACCTGGTCTACAGCACCAGCGAGCTGCAGGCCCAGCTGCGGCAGGGCGCACGCGACGTGGCACTGTTCTACGGTCGCAATGGCGACGACGGCGAGACCGTGCTGCGCTTTGCCAACAAGCCCGAGGTCAAGCTGCTGCACGGCCAGGCCCAGGTGGTCTGGGATGCCGGGAGCGGTGACCTGCGGCTGAACTACCAGCACACCGGCCTCATCGAAGTGCTGGTCAGCGGCACCGGCCGTGCGCCCCTGCTGCTGCTGATTGCCGACGAAAAGACCGGCCAGCAGTTCTGGCGCCTGCAGGCCGGCGGCCAGCCCGTGCTGGTGCGCAGCCCCGGTCTCGTGCGCACAGCAACCCTGGATGGCAAAACACTGCAGCTCACCGGCGACGTGACCGCACCGGGCGCGCTGCGCGCCTGGGTGCCGGACGGCATCGGCAGCTTGAGCTTCAACGGCCAGGCCATCGCCGCTTCGGCGCAGGACTTCAGCCTCACTGCCCGCACCGCCCTGCCCGGCCCCGATGCGATCAAGCTGCCCGACCTGATGCAGCTGGCCTGGATGCGCCGCTTCGATTCGCTCGAAGCCACACCTGGCTTCGACGACAGCGCCTGGCGCAAGGCCGACGCGCCCGTCTCGGCCGCCAACGTCTACACCGCGCCCGACAAGGGCCAGCCGGTGCTGGCGATGAGCGACTACGGCTTCCACCATGGCGACGTCTGGTACCGCGGCCGCTTCACGACCACGCAAGCCAAACCGCTGCAGCTCGAACTCTTCTTCGGCGGCGGCGGCGCCGGCATGATCCAGGTCTGGTTGGACGGCAAGTTCATCGGCCAGCAGGAGCACGACACCGGCCGCCCCTTCCCCGAGACGACCGACACCTTCAAACAGTGGCTGAAGGACCTACCGGCGGGTGAGCATGTGCTGGCCGTCGTCGTGCGCAACAACTCGCACAACTGGGACTTGTTCGCCGACGACGCGCACAAGGAAGGCCGCGGCCTGCTCGCCGCGTCGCTGGCGGCCAAGGGCGGCCAGCGCTTCGGCGTGCCCATCACCTGGAAGATCCAGGGCAACAGGGGCGGCGAGGACATCGCCGACCTCGTGCGCGGCCCCATGAACAACGGCGGCCTTTACGGCGAACGCATGGGCTGGCATCTGCCGGTCGACGCCAGCAAGCTGCAACCCGGCTGGGACGCGACGACCGTGGGCGCGCCCCCCCCTGCGCCGGGCAGCTACTGGCTGCGCACGAACTTCAAGCTGAACCTGCCCGCCGGCCACGACGTGCAACTGGGCCTGGCCTTCGGCGACACGACAAAGCCGCGCTCCGAGGTCGAGAACCGCGCGTTGATCTTCGTCAACGGCTGGAACCTGGGTCAGTTCATCGCCCACGTCGGCCCGCAGCGCGTGTTCGTGCTGCCACCGGGCATCCTGAATCCGAACGGCGACAACACGCTGACGCTGGCGGTCACCACCGATGGCCAGGCCACCAACGCGCTGGAAGCCGTGCGCCTGGTGCCGCTGGCCGTTGCGCGCGGCGGCGTGCCGCTGGAACCCGTTCCCCAACCGCGCAGCCTGCAGCGATGACCGCCATGACCCGCCTGACCCTTCTCGCCGCCGGCATCGCCCTGGCCCTCGTGGCCGGCACCGTGCTGGCCCAGCGCGAGGAGCAGCTGCTGGACGGCGGCTGGCGTTTCAGCAAGTCCGACCCCGGCGCGGCCATGAACCCGGCCTTCGACGACGGTGCTTGGCGCCCCGTGCGCGTGCCGCACGACTGGAGCCAGGACGAGCCTTTCAGCGCCGAGCACGGCAGTGGCAACGGCTACGCGGCCGGCGGCGTCGCCTGGTACCGGCGCACGTTCACGGTTGACGCCGCGCAGCAGGGCCGTGTCGCGCGCGTCGCGTTCGACGGCGTCTACGACCACGCGCAGGTCTGGATCAACGGCCACTTCGTCGGCGGCAGGCCGCATGGCTACAGCAGCTTCCAGTTCGAGCTGACGCGCTACCTGAAGACCGACGGCAGCGCCAACGTGCTGGCCGTGCGCGTGGACCACTCACGCGAGACTGACTCACGCTACTTCACCGGCTCCGGTATCTACCGCGACGCGCGGCTGAGCTTCACGGATGCGCTTCACATCGCGCCCTGGGGCACCTACGTGACGACGCCCACCGTCAGTGCGACCAAGGCCGAGGTGAAGGCTCAGGCCGAACTCATCAATGCCGCGGCGACTCCGCGCCAGTTCACGCTGCGCGCCGAACTGGTCGCACCGGACGGCCGCGTCGTCGCCATCCGCGACAGCCAGACGCGGCTCGCCGCCGGCCAGCGCCGCACGCTGTCTCAGACGCTGGCCGTCCACCAACCCCAGCGCTGGTCGCTCGACACGCCTCAGCTCTACACGCTGCGCCATACCGTGCTCGTGCAGGGCAAGCTCGTCGACCAGACCCGTACACCCTTCGGCATCCGCAGCTTCCGCTTCGACGCAGACGCCGGCTTCTCGTTGAACGGGCAGCCGCTCAAGCTCAAAGGCGTGTGCCTGCACCACGACGCCGGCAGCCTGGGCGCGGCCGTGCCGGTCTCTGTGCTGGAACGCCGGCTGCAGCAGCTCAAGGACATCGGCGTCAACGCCATCCGCACCAGCCACAACCCGCCTGCGCCGGAACTGTTGGACCTGGCCGACCGCATGGGCCTGCTCGTGCAGGCCGAGGCCTTCGACGAGTTCACGCCGACCAAGAACAAATGGATCTCCGGCTGGAACGTCGGCGTGCCGGGTCGCCAGGGCTACGGGGAAGAGTTCGCCCAGTGGAGCGTGCGTGACGCCGAGGACATGGTCCGGCGCGACCGCAACCACCCCAGCATCGTCATGTGGAGCGTGGGCAACGAGATCGACTATCCCAACGACCCGTTCTCGCACCCGGTGCTGGGCAACAAGTACCGCCCCGCGGCGCCACCGGCCACCGACCTGGTGCGCTGGGGCAAGCCGCTGGTGGACGCCGTGCGCCGGCTGGACCCGACGCGGCCCGTCACTGCGGCGATGGCCTCAGTGGAGATGAGCGATGCCGTCGGCTTTGGCGAGCTGTTCGACGTCGCCGGCTACAACTACCAAGAAGCCCGCTACGCCGGCGACCACGTCAAGTTCCCGAAGCGCGTCATCTACGGCAGCGAGAACCGCCACGACTACCGCGCCTGGGCCGTCGTGCGCGACACGCCCTACATCTCCGCACAGTTCCTATGGACCGGTTTCGACTACCTGGGCGAGGCCGGCCGCTGGCCGCTGCGCGCGGCGGACTTCGGCCTCTTCGACCTGGCCGGCTTCATGAAGCCGCGCGGCGCCTTCCGCGCCAGTCTCTGGAGCGACAAACCTGTTGTCTACCTCGCGGCCGCCACGGCCTCGGCCACGCAGATCGCGTCGCAATCGGGCCAGGGCACGCCGCTGCTGGACCAACAAAAGCGCGCCAAGGTCGCTGAGCACTGGAACTGGCCGGCAGGTGAGCCGGTGGTCGTCTCGGCCTATGCCAACACGCCCGAAGTGCAGCTTTGGCTGAACGGCAAGCTGGTCGGCACACAGAAAGCGACCGACGCCGTCGAAGGCATCCTGAGCTGGACGCTGCCCTTCGAAGCCGGCGAGCTGAAGGCCGTGGGCCTGAAGGATGGCAGGGCCGTGGCCGAGTTCAAGCTGCAGACCGCCGGCGCCGCCGCGCGGGTGGCACTTCAGCGCATCGCGGCGGGCAAGGACGGCGTCGATCAGATCGCCTTCTTCGTCGTCGACGCCCAGGGGCACCGGGTGCCCGACGCGGCGCAGAAGCTGCGCTTCGAGTTGCAGGGCCCGGTCGAGATCCTCGGCATCGGCAACGGCAACCTCGCCGACGTGGATGATCCCAAGGATGCCGATCACGCGGTCTTCGAAGGCCGCGGCCTGGCCGTTCTGCGCCGCGCCGACCCCAACAGCCCCGCACGCCTGCGCGTCAGCGCTCCCGGCCTCGCGCCGGCCGAGCTGCCGCTTTGAAAGAGACGAGAAAGACCATGCCCCACCAGATCCTCAAGCCCGTCGACTCCTCGCGCATCCACCCGCTGCTGGCCCACCACACGGCCCACCTCGGCGCGGACCGCGACGACATCCGCGGCGCCATAGCCCGCCTGATCCACAACCTCGTCCACATCGAGGACACCGACGGCAAGTTCCTGCTGCGGCTGGACGACGGCCGCGTGCTGGACACCAAGGGCTGGAACGGCTTCGAGTGGACGCACGGCGTGGGCCTTTACGGTGTCTACAAGGTCTGGGAGCTAACCGGCGACCGCCAGGCCTGGGACATCATGACGAGCTGGTTCGAGGCCCGCTTCGCCGAGGGCATGCCCAGCCGCAACATCAACACGGTGGCGCCCTTCCTGACGCTGGCCTACCTGTTTGAGCGCACAGGCGAGCGCCGCTTCCTGCCCTACATCGACCGCTGGGCCGAGTGGGTCTACAACGAGCTGCCGCGCACCGAGGAAGGCGGCTTCCAGCACATCGTCTACAACAGCGTGAACCACCAGCAGCTGTGGGACGACACGCTGATGATGTCGGTGCTGCCGCTGGCCAAGTTCGGCCTGCTGCTGAACCGACCTCACTACGTCGAAGAGGCCAAGCGCCAGTTCCTGGTCCACATCAAGTACCTGGCAGACCGCAAGACGGGGCTGTGGTTCCACGGCTGGACCTTCGAGGGCCGGCACAACTTCGCCAACGCCTTGTGGGCGCGCGGCAACTCCTGGGTCACCATCGTCATCCCCGAGTTCATCGAACTGCTGAACCTGCCAGAAGGCGATGCGTTCCGGCAGTTCCTGGTCTCGACGCTGGAGGCGCAGGTCAAGGCGCTCGGCGCATGCCAGTCGGCGTCCGGCCTGTGGCCCACGCTGCTGGACGACCCGACCTCGTATGACGAAGCGGCGGCTTCGGCTGGCTTTGCCTACGGCATCCTGAAGGCCGTCCGCAAGGGCTATCTGTCCAAGAACTACGAGGTCGTGGGCCTCAAGGCCGCGCTGGCAGTGCGCAGCAAGATCAACGACGCGGGCGAGCTGACGCAGGTCAGCTTCGGCACGCCGGTGTTCAACACGCTGCAGGAATACAAAGACATCCCGCTGACGTCGATGCCCTTCGGCCAGGCCATGGCCTTGCTGGCCATGGGCGAGCTGCTGGTGCGCTTCATCTGATGAAGAACCTGCACCCCGCGGCCCGCGAGCCGAACTGGATCAACTACTGGGGCTGGGGCTCGGGCGACATGCTGGGCGCCGGCGCCCAGGCCGTCATCACCGGCTGGCTGTTCTATTTCTTCACGACCTTCTGCGGCCTCTCGGCCGTCGAGGCTGGTCTCATCCTGGGCCTGCCCCGCCTGCTGGAAGCCATCACCTGCCCGCTGATCGGCTACGTTTCCGACAACCTGCGCCACACCTGGGTGGGCCGCAAAATCGGCCGGCGCAAGCTCTTCCTGCTCATCACCATCCCGCTGCTGCCCAGCTTCGCGCTGATCTTCCGCACCGGCCACAGCTTCACCTACTACCTGCTGGCCTTCATCTTCTTCGAGCTGCTGTACACGATGTTTCTCATTCCTTGGGAAACGCTGGCGGCCGAGATGACCAAGGACTACAAGGCCAAGGCCAGGTTCGCTGGCGCCCGCATGATCGTGGCGCAGAGCTCGGCCATCCTGGCGTCCTACCTGCCCACGTTGCTGATCAGCCAGTTCGGCGGCAAGGACTCGCCTGACACCTTCTTCTGGATGGCGGCCATCTTCGGCGCCATCTTCTCGGTGGTCGTCACCCTCGTCGTGCTGACGACCTGGGAGCGCCCCTACGGCACGCGTGAACAGGCGGTGATGTCGCAGACCTTCGGCGGCGTGAAGTTCTTCATCCTGTGGGGCATCCCCCTCAAGATGTTCCGCGACCTGTTTTCGACGCTGAAGATCCGCGCCTTCCGCCAGCACCTGTCCATCTACCTCGGCGGCTATCTGTCGCAGGACATCTTCAACACCGCCTTTCCCATCTTCGTGACGACGGTGCTGATGGGCGCGACCCTCGTCATCTCGCAGCTGATGACGGTGATGTACGTGGCCCAGCTGGTGTCGGTGATGGTGGCCATCCAGATCGTCATCCGCACGGGGCCCGTGCTGGCCTATCGGCTCGCCACCGCGTTGTTCGGCGCGGCGCTGCTGCTGTACCTGGGCTTCTTCCTGGCACGGCCGGAGGGATTCGAGGCGGGCTTCAAGGCGCTGGGCACCAACCTCTTCACCGCGTTGGACCCCACCCGCCCCGGCTTCAACCTCGGGCTGATCTTCTGGGTCTTCGTTCCCATCTTGTTGGCGGGTCTGGGGCGCGGCACGCTGAACTTCGTACCCTGGTCGGTCTACAACTACCTGCCGGACATCGACGAAGCTGTCACCGGCCAGCGGCGCGAAGGCATCTTCGCGGGCGTCATGACGCTGGTGCGCAAGATGGCGCAGAGCGCCGCCATCATCGCCACCGGCTGGATCATTGACCTGGGGGGCTACATCTCGCCCAAGAGCCGGCCGGGCGAAGTCATCGTGCAGACGCCCGAGGCCATTCAGACCATCACGGCGCTGATGGTGGGCGGCCCGCTGCTGATGATGGTGCTGGGCATGGTGGTGTCTTGGCGCTTCCGCCTGAATGCGAGCACCCATGCCGTGCTGGTGCACGAGGTGGAGCGCCTGCGCAACGGTGCGACCGAGGCCGAGACCGCGGAGAACGGCCGCATCGTCGAGGACCTGACCGGCTGGCCCTACAACCGCCTGTGGGGCCGCGGCAGCGGCAACGCACCTGCGTCCGAACTACCCCACGCCCAACCCGTCCGCCCATGACCGCCCGCGCAGCCCACATGAAGCAGCTCCTCCTCATCGCCTGCCTGCTGGCTGCACCGGCCTGGGCCGCAGACCCGCTGCGCTTCGCGTTCACAGGCGCACCCGAGGCGACTTACAGCCGCGAACGCGGCCATGGCTTCGAGCCCGGCTCGCCGCGCAACGCGGCCGGCCAGCCCAGCTTCTTCACCGTGGACCTGCCTGCCGAGGGCAACTACCGCGTCACCGCCACGCTGGGTGGCCCCGCAGCCAGCGACACGACGATCAAGGCAGAGCTGCGCCGCCTGATGCTGGAGGCCGTGCGCCTACCCGCCGGTGCCAGCCAGACGCGCAGCTTCATCGTCAACGTGCGCACGGCGCGCATCGTGGCCGTGCCGGGTGCCACTCCGCCCATCGAAGCCGGTGTCGTCCAGCTCAAGGAGCCGCGCGAAAGCAAGGACGAGATCTGGGCGTGGGACCAGCGCCTCACGCTGGAGATCAACGGGACCAGTCCTGCGCTGCGCAGCCTGGTCATCGACCCGGTCGAGGTACCCACCGTCTTCCTATTGGGGGACTCGACGGTGGCCGACCAGTCCCGCGAGCCCTACAGCAGCTGGGGCCAGATGCTGACCGCCTTGTTCAAGCCCACCGTGGCCGTGGCCAACCATGCCCAGTCCGGTGAGACCTTCCGCGACTCCCTTGCGCGGCGGCGCATCGACAAGATCCTGTCGGTCCTGCAACCCGGCGACACGGTGCTGCTGCAGTTCGGCCACAACGACCAGAAGCAGCAGAAGGACGGCAGCGGCAACGCCGAGACCTACAAGACCGAGCTGCGCACGCACGCCGAGCGCATCCTGGCGCGCGGCGGCGTGCCGGTGGTCGTGTCGTCGATGGAGCGGCGCAACTTCGACGCCCAGGGCAGGCTCAAGCCCAGCCTGACCGAGTACGCCGACGCGGCGCGCGCGGTGGCGCAGGACATGAAGCTCGCCTTCATCGACCTCAACGGCATGAGTCAGCAGCTCTACGCGGCCCTGGGCCCCGAGCGCTCGCAGGCCGCCCACCCGATGAACAACGGCAAGCTGGACAACACCCACCACAACAACTACGGCGCCATGCAGCTGGCGCGTTTGGTGGCGCTGGGCTTGCGGGAAGCCCGCGTGCCGGTGGCGAGCGAGCTGCGCAATGATCTCGGCGCCATCGACCCCGCCAAGCCGCTGCCGCCGGAGCAGTTCCACCTCGCAGCGAGCCCGGGCTTCACCCAGCAACGCCCACTGGGCGACTGAAGATCACACCCGCCGCATGAAGCCTTCCGTTCTCGCCCTGGCGCTGACCTGCGCCGCGCTGACCCTAGCGACTTTCTCACCCGTCACGACGGCCGCACCGCCCAAGTCCGCTGCAGCGGTCAACGCGCAAGGTTTCTCGCCCGAGCGCCTGAAGCGCCTGGACGCGGCCATCGACGAGCAGATTGCGCAGAATCAGCTCGCCGGCGGCGTGATGGCTGTGCTGCGCGACGGCAAGCCCGTCGTCTTCAAGGCCTATGGCCAGCGCGACATTGAGGCGGCCAAGCCGATGCGCACGGACACGATCTTCCGCATCGCCTCCATGTCCAAGGCGCTGACGACGGTCGCGGCCATGATCCTCTACGAAGAAGGCCGCTTCCTGCTGAAGGACCCGGTAGCGCGCTACCTGCCGGCGTTTGCCGACGCGCAGGTGGCCTTGGCCCAGGGTGGTACCGAGAAGCTGCGCCGCCCGCTGACCATCCATGACCTACTGACGCACACGGCCGGCATGAGCTACGGGCCCGGCCCGGCCAAGGCGGCCTATGACGCGGCGGGCATGAAGGACTGGTACCTGGTCGGCAACGACGAAACGCTGGCCGAGTGGACCGATCGTTTCGCCGCGTTGCCGCTGCAGAGCCAGCCCGGCGAGCAGTTCATTTACGGCTACGCCACCGACGTACTCGGGCGCCTCGTCGAGGTCGTCTCCGGCCAGCCGCTGGACCGGTTCATCAAGGCCCGCATCACCGACCCGCTGCGCATGCCCGACACGGGCTTCGCCGTGCCGCCGCAGAAAGTCGAACGCCTGGCCAACGTCTATGGCCTTGAGGGCGGGAAGCTCAAGCTGATGGAGACCTCGGCCAGGAGCGACTTCGTCGACGGGCCGCGCAAGCTGCTGTCCGGCGGTGCCGGCATGGTCAGCACCGCAGGTGACTACACGCGCTTCCTGCAGATGCTGCTGAACAAGGGCGAGCTGGACGGCGTGCGCATCCTTGCGCCGCACACGGTCGCGCTGATGACGGCCGACCATCTTGGACCGAAGTCGGGCGGCGATGCCGATGGCTTCGGCTTGGGCTTCTGGGTCAATGTGCGGCGCGGCGGCTTCAAGGAGCTGGGCAGCGAAGGTGCCTTCGGATGGGGAAGCGCCTACTTCCCGCAGTACACGGTGGACCCGAAGGAGCGCCTGGTCATCCTGCTGATGACGCAGCTCCGGCCCGCGGGCAACTCGACGCTGCAATTGCGCGTGCGCACGCTGACGTACCAGGCGCTGGTGCAGTGAACTGTGGCGCGGCGTGGCCGCGCGCGATGTCGGAACGGTTATCGCAAACACGCTGTTAGCGCTCTCTGCGCGCAGCGCAAAAGGCGCACGAGCGGCGCGGTTCAAACGCTCATCTGGTTGAGTACACGCGGAGGCAGGCGCTGCCTACATTCCGCTTCGGTTGGCGGCCCGACCCGCAGACCGTGAACAACGACACAAAAACCAGGAGACATCATGAACACCACAAGCTCGCGCCCGCCCTGGGTGCGATGGCTGGCCGCAGGCCTGCTCGCAACGATGGCACCCGCCGCGATGGCGGCCTTCAGCGTCACCACGGTCTGGGACAGCGGCAACGCTGCCAAGCCTCAGTACCTCATCGACACCGATGCCGGCCTCCAGTTCAAGGTGCGCGGCTATGACAACGGCGCCAGCACCACGTCCGCGGGCGACCTGTCCAGCATGGTCTACAAGGGCGTGGAGTACGCCGACCCGGCTCGCGGCACGCAGCTGAACTCGGGCGCCGACTGGCTCTACAACGGCGTGGGCGCCGTGGCTGTGAAGGCCGAACTGGTGAACGCCAATGGCAGCGTGGTACCGGCCGCGACGACCAACGGCGGCGTGGTCAACGGCGACGCCTACATCCGCGTCACGCTGACCGTGAACAGCCTCAAGGGCGGCGTGCTGACGCACTACTACCTGGTGAAAAAGGGCGAGTCCAACATCCACATGGGCACCCACTTCACCGAGGAGCCGGACGTGCACGGCCTGGTGCGCTTCATCGCCCGCATCCCCATCGCCAAGCTACCCAATGGCGGCCCGGCCAATGCCGCGGGTGGCCTGGTCAGCCACGGCGGCCAGAACTTCTGGGCCGAGGACTTGCGCGGCACCAACGGCGCCATCGAGTCGGCCGACATCTTCGGCTTCGCCAGCACCGACCCGCGCTACGGCCAGTCGCGCTCCAAGCACTACTCCAACCGCCGCCTGAAGGATTGGCAGTTCCTGGGCGGCACCGGCCCCGGCGTGGGCATCTGGTTCTGGCGCGACAACCACGAAGGCGACTCGGGCGGCCCGTTCTACCGCAGCCTGCTGCAGCAGATCACCGACACCACCAACGAGCTGACCTACATGGTCAATTACGGCGAGGCCCAGACCGAGCCCTTCCGCCTCAGCGTGCTGAACACGTACACGATGATCTTCAACGACGGCAGCACGCCAACGGCGCGTCCCGACACCAGTTGGTACGGCCAGCTGGGCCTGGTGGGCTATGTGCCGCCGCAGGGCCGTGGCGCTGTTGCTGCAGCCGGCCTGACGGGCCGTGTCGCCGGTGCGGTTTACACGGTGGGTTTCGCCAACAGCAAGGCGCAGTACTGGGTGGACGCCGACCCCGCGGACGGCCACTTCACGTCCGAAGGCATGCTGCCCGGCGACTACACGATGACCGTCTACAAGGGTGAGCTCGCCGTGCAGACGCTGCCGGTGACGGTGACGGCCAATGCCAGCTACGCACTGAACCCGGTCGCCATCACCGGCGACCCCGACGCGACGCCGGCCTACTGGCGCATCGGCACCTGGGACGGCACGCCGCTGGAGTTCATCAACGCCGACCGCATGACCTTCATGCACCCCTCGGACGTGCGCATGAGCGCCTGGCTCGTCGGTCCCTACGCGACCGGCACGTCCACGCCGGGCACCAACTGGCCAGCCGTGCAGTGGAAGGACATCAACAACGGCCTGCAGGTGCGCTTCACGCTGAAGCGCGGCCAGAACGCCGCGCCGCTGCGGCTGCGCGTGGGCATCTCGGCCGACTACAACGGCGCCCGCCCGCAGGTCACCGTCAACAGCTGGACCTCCGCCATCCCGGCCGCGCCGCCCAAGGTGTCGCGCAACGTGACCGTGGGCACCTACCGCGGCATCAACCGCACCTACGCCTTCGACATCCCGGCCGCCCAGCTCGTCGTCGGCACCAACGTGCTGACCATCAACACCGTCAGCGGCACCGCGGGCGCCGGCTTCCTGAGCCCGGCCCTGTCTTTCGACGCCATCGACCTCGTCGCCGTGCCGTGAGGACTCAACACATCATGAAGAGCACTTTCATCCTCTCGCTGCTGTCCTCAGCAGTCCTCGCCCTGCCCGCGGCAGCCGCCGTCGTGCAGACCACTGGGGCCGGCAGCGCCACGCCGGGCGCGACTCACCTGACCTACGCCGCCGACTTCGACGCCAACACCAGCCTGGCCAGCCCCTGGCTCGAAGGCGGCCTGCAGTTCACGCACACGGGCTTTGCCAACGACAACGGCGGCTGCGGCTACGCCGGCGAGAACTGCGTGGACCTCGCTGCCGGCCAGGTCTACAGCCAAGCCTTCTCGGGCAACTACTTCGCCACCGCCGGCAGCAACGCCTACCTGTCCATCCGCAGCACGGCCACTCGCCTGAACGGCATCGAGTTCGCCGTCGACTCCGGCTACGCCAACATCTTCGTGATGTGGCAGACCTGGCTGAACGGCGCGCTGACCGGCAGCGGCCGCGTGTCGCTGGGTGCGGCGGGCGTGGGCGACGTGCTGGGGCTGAGCGACGCAGCCGGCTTCAGCGAAGTCCGCGTCTACGCCTTCGACAGCGCGACCGACACGGCGGGCTACAGCGTACCGGCCATCGACAGCGTCCGTGCCTTCACCATCCCCGAGCCTGGCTCGCTGGCGCTGGCCTCGCTGGCCGGGCTGGGCGTGGCCGGCGTTCGCCGGCGCCGCCGCGGCTGATCCACGCAGGGTCCACAAAGGCGAAGGGCCGGTCTCGCAAGAGACCGGCCCG
Source organism: Burkholderiales bacterium (assembly GCA_016195825.1). GTDB lineage: Bacteria > Pseudomonadota > Gammaproteobacteria > Burkholderiales > Burkholderiaceae_C > Pelomonas. The sequence continues at coordinate 13,699 of JACPYV010000044.1, forward strand.
TTTATCTGGCGCAAACGCCTCAGTGAGCGCCTCAGTGAGCGCCGACTTGGACGCGCCAGGCGTCGCGATAGATGCGCCAGCCCGCGGGTTTCCACGCCTGCGCCGGCGGCACCGGCGCCAGGGCCGCCGCGGGCGA
>JACPYV010000005.1 GCA_016195825.1 Burkholderiales bacterium
CACAGCGCCAGCAGGCCGAACAGCGCCAGCGCAGTGCGGCGCCAGGAGCGCAAAAGGGTTAAGACGGGGTTCATGACGGGTCCTCTCCTGGGTGGCTTTCATAGCCACGCTGTGATGAATGGGGCGCGAACTCGGCGCCTGGTCTGCTCTATGGGGCCAGCCCAGTTGCAAGGGCGATGCAAGTATTTGGGGGGCCCGAGACCCGCACAATCCGACCATCGTCTCGAGACCAGGTCTTGAGACCCCTCCCCTACCTGAGCCTTTAAGCGGGTTCGAAGGCGCGCCGTTTGCACAGACTTCCAGCTCGCCCGAACGGGGGCCTCTACCGGGCGTCAGGCACGCTGGCACGCCGTTCCGGCGGCCCATGCGGCGCGGGCCTTTCGGGGGCCCCGATGCCTCGCTCAGCGCCCTCGGCAGCTGGTCTGGCGCCCCCCCGGAACAGGGTGTGCCGCGTCGTCTTCAACAGTGACGAGGCCCGCACCTTCGCCGGCCTGCATTACCTTGCACGCCCGACCGATGGCCGCTGAAACCCTGCACGGCGACGCGCCCGACGCGCAGCGCGAGACGCTGGTGCGGGCCGACCTGGCGCGCCACCTCAAGCGCGGCGAGCCGCTGCGTATCCTGGGCAATGGCCTGGTGGCCATCGCGGTCGCAGCGCTGATGCGGGATGTGGTGCCCCTGCCCTGGGTGCTGGCCTGGCTCGCGTTGACGCTCGGCCACGCCGCCTTCAACGCCTGGGCCGCCTGGCGCGTCTGGCACCGCCCGACGCGTACGGACGCCGCGGCCCGGCGGCTGTCGGTGGTGACGCGCATGGAAGCCACCAACGGCCTGCTCTGGATGGCTGCCGAGCTGATGTGGCTGCCCGCCAGCGACTACGTCCACCGCGGCCTGGTCATGGTGCTGCTGAGCGGCCTGGGCGCCGGCGTGATGCATTCGCTCAGCGCCCACCTGCCGGCGCTGTACGCGTTCTCGCTGCCCATCGTGCTGGGCTTCTTCATCGCCGGCTGCTTCGCCCAGGGCACCTATTTCCTAGTCGCCCTCGCGCTGCTGCTGATCTGGCTGGCGGTGAACCTGAACTTCGCGCGCCACATGAACCGCACGCTGCGCGAGTCGCTGGCCAACCACCACCGGGCCCAGGCACTGGCGGTGGATCTGCAGGTGCAGCGCGACCGCGCCGTCGAACTCGGCCAGGCCCGCAGCCGCTTCCTGGCGGCCGCAAGCCACGACCTGCGTCAACCCGTGCACGCGCTATCGCTCTTCATCGGCGCGCTGCAGCTGGAGCCCCGCGGCGACAAGGCCAGCGCCATCATGGGCCACGTCGACGGCGCACTGGCCGCGCTGGGCTCACTCTTCGACGCCCTGCTCGACATCTCCAAGCTCGACGCCGGCCTGGTGCAACCCGACTGGCAAGCCGTGCCGCTGCTGCCACTGCTGCACCGGCTGGCCCGGGACCAGGTGGCACTGGCCAGCGCCAAAGGCCTGCAGTTCGAGCTGCAAGCCCACAGCGACGCCTGGGTGCGCAGCGATCCGGTGCTGCTGGAGCGGGTGCTGCGCAACCTGCTGGCCAATGCGCTGCGCTACACCGACCGCGGACGCGTCGGCCTGCACCTGCGCGTGCGCCGGGGCCGCGCCGAGATCCAGGTGGCCGACACCGGCCGCGGCATCCCGCGGGCGCAGCGGCGCGAGGTCTTCCAGGAGTTCGTCCAGTTGGGCGGCCCCGGGGGCGGGCGCGAACAGGGCATGGGTCTGGGCCTGTCCATCGTGGCGCGGCTGGTGGGACTGCTGGCGCTGCAACTGCGCCTGCGCTCGCAGCCGGGCCGCGGCACCGTGGTGGGCCTGTTGCTGCCGCTGCTGCCGACCCCGGCTGTGCCACCCGAACCGGCCCGTGCGCCGGCATCAGGCATGGTGCAGTCGGGCCTGCAGACCGGCGACGTGGTGCTGGTCGTCGACGATGGCGACGGCGTGCGCCTGGCCATGCAGGAGCTGCTGGCCAGCTGGGGCTGCGAGGTCTTCGCCGCGGCCTGCATCGACACGCTGATGCCGCAGCTGATGACGCTGCGCGCCGCACCGCGCCTGCTGCTGTGCGACTACCGGCTGCAGGGCGGCGCCAACGGCCTCGACACCATCGCCCAGCTGCGCGACGCCTTCAACGACGACCTCGCTGCCGTGCTGATCACCGGTGACACCGCGCCCGATCGCCTGAAGGAAGCCACCGCCAGCGGCCTACCCCTGCTGCACAAGCCGGTGACCCCAGCCCTGCTGCGCCAGGCCATCGACCGCGCCCTGTCGATGCCGCAACCCGGCATCGCGCTGGGGCCGGGCTGAGCGACTACTCGGCCAGCCGGCCGCCGAAGGCGATGCGGCCCACACCGGCCGGCGCGTATTCCAGGTGAACGCGCTCGGCGGGCCGGCCGCTGGCCGCGGCAAGCGCGGTGGTCAGCGCCGTGATCTCGGCCTGCAGCGCCCTGCCCTCCGGCGGGTGAGCATGCAGCACGCGGACGAACAGCGGCAGCGGCCCCTGCAGGTGCCCGCCATTTTCGGCGTAATGGTTGGCCGGCAGTTGCGCCAGCCGGACCCAGACGCGGCCCGGCGCCACACCCAGCGCGTCACCGACGACATCGGCCAGCCGCTGGGAGAGCACGTCGGCGTCCGCCGCCAGCGCGCCGACCCAGCAGACATCGATCACCGGCACGTCAGGCGCCGGCGGCGACCAGGAAGCAGTAGGCCAGCACCGCGCCCGACAGGCACAGGCCGAACCAGGGGAAGGCTGCTCGCATCATGTCGTTCTCCCAGGATGTCAGTGCCTCAGGCCCGCACCAGCTTGTCCGCATAACGCCAAGTTTGCGGGGCTTGCGGAAACACTGTTGCCAGCGCGGTTTCGGTCAGGCCCAGGTGACGCTGCAGCAGCGGCGCCAGCACCTGGCGGAAGTCGGTGGCCACAGCCAGGTCGCGGCCGTCGGCCAGAGCGCTCCTGTCCAGGCCCGGCCAGTCGCCCAGCACCTGGCCGCCGACCACCGGACCGCCCAGCAGCCAGATGACGTTGCCGCGGCCGTGGTCCGTACCGCCGTTGCCGTTCTGGCGCAAGGTACGGCCGAACTCACTGATGACGACGATGACGGTGTCCTTGTACGCATCGCCCAGGCCCACGCTCAGCGCGTCCAGGCCTTCGCCCAGGCTTCCCAGGCGATTGGCCAGCTGGCCGCGTGCGGCGCCCTGGTTGACGTGGGTGTCCCAGCCGCCCACGGCGGTGAAGGCGAGCTGGGTGTGCGGATCCTTGCGGATCAGCGTGCCCAGGCGCCGCGCGTCGGCGGCGAAGCTACGGGCCGACGGCGCACCGGCATCGGCGCTGGGGTCCATGGCCCGACCCTCGCTGGCGGCCATGCTGCGCGTCATCTCACCGCGGCCCTCCGTGGTGTCGCGCAACGTGCCGCTGAGCTGGGCGTCGTTGGCGTAAAGCCTGGCCAGGCCAGCCTGCAGCTGCGGGTCGTCGATGGCGCGGCGCTGCAGTGCGTTGGGGCCCAGGCCCAGGCTGGCGACGCTGGCCGGGCCCGAGAAGATACGCGGCGGCGCGCTGCCCTGGCTGATCGCTCGCGTCGGCGCGGGCTCGCCGGGCAGGGCCGTCAGCAGCCGGTTCAGCCAGCCGTCGGGCGTGGACTTGCGGCCCGGCGTGCCGGATTCGAGGTAGTCCTGGGCGTCGAAGTGGGAGCGCGTTGGGTCCGGGGAGCCGCTGGCGTGGACGAAGGCGAGCTGGCCGCCGTCCCAGTGGCGCTTCAGCGGGCCGAGCGCCGGGTGCAGGCCGAACAGCGGGTCCAGCTTGATGAGGCCGTCTTCCGCACCAGGCGATGGCAATGCGATCTGCGGGCGGCTGGCGGCGTACTCGCGCTCGCCGTAGGGCGCCACGACGGACAGCCCGTCCACTGCGCCGCGCAGCATGACGACGACGAGCTTCTTCCGGGCACCGCCCTGGGCATGGACGAGGGACACCGGCAGGCCACCGAGTGTGAAGGCGCCGAAGTGCAGAAGTTGACGTCGCAGCATCGGTGTCACCTTTTCATGAAGTCGGGGCTGGCCAGCAGCAATGCAACCTGCTGCCCCGCGGGCTCGGCGGCCAGCGTGCGGCGCGTCGGCTCGCTGAGCGAGGCGCCCAGCGTGGTGCTGAGCCGCTCGGCGCTGGCGCCGCTGCGCTGGCCCAGCGTGGTGGCCAGTTGCACGCGCTGCGTCAAGGCCTCGGGGTTGCGCCAGGCGGCGGCCGTGTTCTTGTAGCCATCGGGCGTGGCCGCGCCGTACAGCGGCTGGCCGGCCTGGCTCAGCGCCTGCAGCAGCGGCTGCGGCTGCGCCAGCTGCAGATCCAGCGCGCGCAGGCTGGACAGCAGGTACTGGTAGGGCGTCTTGAACTTGGCCTGGTAGGCCTCGCGGCGCCAGAACTCGTCGGCGGTGATCAGCGTGTGCGTCAGCTCCCGCAGGTCGCCGCCGGTGGCCTTGAAGTTGTCGGCCAGCTTCTGCACGAGGGAGACCGGCGGGTCGTCCGCCACGAAAGCCTGCGCGAACTTGAACGCCAGGTGGCGCGCGGTAGCCGGGTGGGCCGCCAGCACGTCCAGCGCGCGCTCACCCTCGGCCTGGCCGGCGCCGGTCACCGTCTGGCCCAGCCAGGTCTTGCTGCCGTGATCGTGCCGGCGGGCGTCGAACGCGAACAGGTCGCCCGCGCCGCCCGACACGGCCTTGCGCGCATCGATACCCCAGCCCGTCAGCATGCGCGCCAGCTCGGTCACGTCACGCTGCGTGTAGCCGCCGTCCACGCCCAACGTGTGCAGCTCCATCAGCTCGCGGGCGTAGTTCTCATTGAGGCCGATGGCGCGTTGCGCGTTGGGCGCGGCGCGGCGCGGCGTGAAGCCCGGCGCCACGCTCTGCGCGTTGTCCAGGTAGACCAGCATGGCCGGGTGCCTGGCGGTGGCGCCCAGCATGTCGCGAAAGCGCCCCAGCACGAAGGGCCGAATGGCGCGCTGCTCGTAGTCGGCCACCAGCACGCCGACCGGGCCCTTGCCGGCAAAGACGTTGAAGTGGTTGAACCAGAACTCGGTCAGCACCTCTTCCAGCTGCGCCGGGCTTTGCAGCGCCCGCGCCAGCCGCGCGGTGGCGGCCTGGCCCACCAGCGGTCGGATCTTTTCGCGCACCGCGTTCAGCGCATCGGCGCCGGGCGCCTCCCCCTTGGCCTGCTCGCGCCGCGCCTCGCGGGCGGCCTTGACGGCCTCACGGTAGCGGCCCAGCAGCTCGGCCTGGCCCAGTTGGAGCACGTCCAGGCCGGCGAGGCGGGCGCTCAGGCTGTCGGGCACGGCCATTCGGCGCGGCTCCAGTTGTTCGGCCAGGAAACGCGTCAGCCAAACCTGAGCGCCCTGTTGGGCGATGGCCGCAGCGTCGGCGGGCCGTGGACCGTAACCCAGGCGGTTGAGGGCGTGCAGTGCGCGCTCCTCGGCGCTCAGCGGCAGGTCCGGGACCGCTGCCTGGCTGCGGCGCGCCAGCAGCATGGCCCCTGCCAGGGTGGCAGCGCTGCCGAGCACGAAGCGGCGGTTCTTCATCGGCTGTCTCCGGTGTCCATCGTTCACCGAAGCATCCCGCCCGGCGCGCAAGCCCGTGTGGCCGACGCGCAAAGATTTGTGTCAGCGCGAAGCTGTTTCCGGCTTCATCCCTCGCCCAGCCAGCGCGCCAGGCTGCGCAGCGTCGCGGCCACGTCCAGCGGCTTGGACCAGTAGCCGTCGAAGCCCCCCCGGCGCGCGAGGTCGGCGGCGACGGACTCGGCCTCGGCCGTCACCAGCAGCGCCGGCACGCCGGCCGCCAGGCCCGCTTCACGCAACTGGGACAGCAGCGCATCACCGGTGATGTCGGGCAGGTGGAGATCGCACAGTAGCAGGTCCACGAGATGGTCGGCCACGAGGCGCCGGGCCTCGGCCCCGCTGCGCGCCACCAGCAGCTGGCAGCCCTGCCGCAACTCCAGGATGCCTTGCATCAGCATCGCATTGACTGGGTCGTCCTCGACATACAGCACCACGCGCATCGCCATGCCGGTACCTCAGCAGGCTGAGCGCCATGGGCGCTGAGGACGGGCGGGCGGCAAGGCGGCAAGGTGTCGGGTCATGAATACAGCCAATTAAGTTCTCGCGATTATCAAATTTATTGATATCGCCGATCAACACACCCACCCCGAGACAGGGGGCGCGGCAGTGGATTTGCCAAATAGTCGGCCCCGGCCCGTCACCGTGATGTTAGTGGGCCCCATGGCGCCACGCGCCCAGGTCGATCAGCCCCTGAGCCAGCGCGACCCAGCCCGCCGGCCAGGGCATGCCGGGCGCCCAGTCCGCCGCCTCCTGCTCCAGCCTGCGGGCCTGCGCGGCCAGGACGGGCTGGCCGATCAGTTCGAGCACGGCCTTCAAGCCATGGGCCACGCGGCGCAGCGAAGCGGCATCAGCACCCGCGGTGGCAGCATCGCCTTGGGCGAGATCGTCGGCGAAGCGCTCGATGCAGCCGGCGCGAAAGCTCTCGTACAGCGCGCGGTCACCGCCGAAATGCTGCCGCACCGGGTCGGCAACGGGTGGGAGCGCGGGGGCGGGCGCTGCCGACACGGCACCGCGCAGCAGCCCGGCCACGGTGTCCAGCAACTCAGCGAGCGGCACTGGCTTGCACAGCACGCGTGCGACGCCGTGCTGCATCAACCTGGCCTGGCGCTCCTCGTTGACGCCGGCGCTGAAGACCACCCAGGCCGGCGCGCCATCGGCTTGCGCGAAGCCCTCCGTCAGCAAGGCCTCGGCCGAGCCGTCGGGCAGCATCAGGTCGCTGACGACCAACCGCCAGCCACCGGCCGCCAGCGCTGCGCGAGCCTCGGCCACGCTGCGCACCAGCGTGAACTCGATGGCCGGCGCCTTGTCGTCGTGTTCGGGCAGCTCCCCAAGCGCCAGCTCGACGAAGCGGGCGATGGAGGCGTCGTCCTCGATCAGCAGCAGGCGCGCGGCCATGGCGGGGCCGGGTCAGGCCGTGAGCGCTGCAGCCGCCTCGGCCAGCAAGGGCGGCAGCTCGGTGACGAGGGCCGTCTTGTGCACCACCGGCACGCCCTCAAGGGCGAAGCGGTAGGGCTCGCGCTGCGCCTCATCCAGTGCGGTGATGACGATCAGGCGGCTGCGTGCGAACTGCGGGTGCGAGCGCAGGCTGGTGATCAGCGCCGCGCCGTCGATGCCCGGCAGCAGGATGTCGATGAGCAGCATGTCGGGCTCCAGCCTGCCCGCCATCGCGAGGCCGGCGATGCCGTCGGAGGCAACATGCAGCACAGCGTCTGGCAGCTCGCGCTTCACGACAAGGCTGATCAAGTTTTGGAAGTGCACCGAGTCCTCGATCAGCAGCAGCGTGGTCGGCCGCGCGCCGGCTGCGGGGACGGGCAACGGCGCAGCCGGCGCCGGAGCAGGCCCGGCACGCGACGCGAGCCAGCCTTCCAGCGAACTGCGCAGAATGCGGCGGTGCCCGCCCGGCGTCTTCCACGCCTGCAGCTCGCCACGGTCGACCATCAGTTGCACGGAGCGCACGGCCATGCCGAGGCGTTCGGCGGCCTCGGTGGTCGAGCAGGTGTCAGGCACGGGAGGATTGGGATTCACACGCGATATTTTGCCGAATTCACCCGCTGGCGCGACGGCTGTTGATTTGATAAAAACAATAACATCTAGCAATTCGCTTCCTGACCCGGAACCCGCTATGCCTCCGCCCACCACCACCGACCTGCCCGCGCCCGCCCCGCTGCAGCACGCCGGCAGGCCCGAACGCCCGGGCGAGGACACCCGCGCGCACCGCGTGCGGCTGGGCCACATGGCCGAGGCGCTGGCCCGCCACCTGGGGCTGGATGCCGACGTGGCCCAGCTGTTGCGGCTGGCCGCACCGCTGCATGACATCGGCGAGCACGATCCGACCGCGGCCTGCGAGCCCCACGGGCCGCTGACGGCCGCCGAGGAGCGCCGACACCGGCAGGCCCAGCCGCGCCGCGGCGCCGCGCTGCTGAGCAGCTCCAGCCTGCCGCTGTTCGCGCTGGCCGCCGAGGTCGCCTTGCACCACCGCGAGCGCTGGGACGGCAACGGCTATCCCGATGGCCTGCGCGGCCTGGGCATCCCGCTGAGCGCGCGTATCGTGGCCGTCGTGGACTATTTCGACGCGCTCACCATGCACCGCCGCTACCGCCCCGCGCGCGCCGACGACCGGGCGCTGGCCATGCTGGCCGAGCAGGGCGGCAGCGCCTTCGACCCGGCCATCGTGTCGGCCTTCATCGCCAATGCACCCGAATTGATTGCGCTGCGCGACCGCATCGACGCGATGCGGGCCGGAACATGAAGCGCCTGGCCGGCGCTGGCCTGCTACTGTGGGCCGCGACCTGGGCCGGCGCCGCCGCGCCGCCGCCCGTGGCGCAGCGGGTGCAGGCCAGCGGCGAGCTGCGCGTGTGCATCTGGCCTGACTACTACGGCGTCTCGCTGCGCAACCCGCGCACGGGCCAGCTGTCGGGCATCGACATCGACCTCTCGGCCGCCTTCGCCGCCGACCTGCACGTCACGCCGCGCTACGTCGACTCTTCCTTCACCGGCGTCGTCGACGACCTGCTGCAGGACCGCTGCGACGTGGCCATGTTTGCGCTGGGCGTCACCAAGCAGCGCGAACGCCAGTTGCGCTTTAGCCGCCCCTACTTGGAAAGCGACATCTACGCCGTTACGACGCACAGCAGCCGCGTCGTGCAGCGCTGGCAGGACCTGGACCGCCCCGGCGTGCGCGTGGCCGTGCAGGCCGGCACCGTGATGGAGTCGGTCATGGCGGGCGCGCTGAAGCAAGCTACCCTCGTGGTTGTGCGGCCGCCCGACACCCGCGAGCGTGAACTGGAGGCCGGCCGCATCGACGCCTTCATGACCGACTACCCCTACAGCCGCCGCCTGCTGGACAACGCCGACTGGGCACGCCTCGTGGCGCCGCCCGCGCCCTTCTACGTGACGCCCTATGCCTATGCGGTCAAGGCCGGCGACGCCGCCTGGCTGACCAGCGTGGACGAGTTCGTCACCCGCATCCAGCGCGATGGCCGCCTGCAGGCCGCCGCCAAACGCCACGGCCTGAGCGCCATCGTGCGCACGCACTGAGCGATGCCCCACCGCAGCCGCTGGCGCCCGAGCATCATCACGGCCGGCGCCGGAGTCTTGCTCGCCGCCACGCTGCTGGCCGGCACCGCCTACAGCCTGTGGCGTGAACGGCGCGAGCTGACCGCCGAGACTGCCGTGCGCCAGGCCCTGCTCGCCCGCGTGCTGGAGGACCACGCCAGCCGCAGCCTCGATGCGGCGCAGCTGGCGCTGGTGGGTCTGGCCGACGTGGCCGCCCGCGGCGCGCCGCCCGAAGTGCTGCAGGCCCTACTGGGCCAGACCCAGGCCAGCCTGGGCTTCCTGCGCGGCGTCGCGCTGCTGGACGAAACAGGTCATGTGCTGGCCGCTGCCGACCCGGCCGACCGGGGCGCGCAGATCGACCCCGGCGCGCTGGGCCGCTGGCCGGCGGCCGGCCGCGACGCCGTCGGCGGCTTCGTCGCCGCGCGGAGCCTGGCCGGGCTGGGCGGCACGGCACCGGCCGTCGTGCCGCCTGGCGTAGGCTTCATCCCGCTGCTGCGCGCACTGCGCCTGCCGGGCCAGGTCGCGCAAGGCCGCCCTGCCCTGCTCGTCGCGCTGCTCAACCCCGACGCCCTGGCCAACTTCCAGCAGCTGACGCTGAACGATGCTCGTGCCGCTGCCGCGCTGGTCAGCCTGGACGGCCAGCTGTTCGCTGTGACCGACCGCGCGGACCACCTCGCCGGCGACCGCCTGCCCGGGCTGCTGACCCGCGGTGCGCCGCTGGCCAGCGTGCGCGCCGGCAGCGAGCATGGCCGCTGGGAGGGCCCTGGCTTGCGCGACGCACCCCAGCTCGGCGCCTACCGCGCGTTGCGTGCCCGCCCGCTGGCCGTGCTCGTCGAGCTGCCGCTGGCCGAGCTGCGCAGCCAGTGGCTGGTGGCCGTGCGCGACCTGGGCCTGCCAGCCGTCGGCATCGCGGCGGCGCTCCTGGTGCTGTCCGGCGTCGGCGCGGCGGCGCTGCGCGGGCGTGAACGCTCGGTGTCGCAGCTCGACCTGGCGCAACGCCAGGTCGCCGAGCGCGAGCGCGAACTCAGCGCCATTTTCGGCAGCGTGCAGGACCTGCTGTTCCGCACCGACGCGGCTGGCCGCGTGACCTTCATCAACGAAGGCTATGCACGCCTCAGCGGCCATGCCGTCGCCCGCGTGCTGGGGCGGCCGCTGCACGAACTCTTCGGCGGTTCGGAACGCGTGGCCGCGCTGTTCGACAGCTGCGGCGCCGACGAGGCACTGTCCCAGCAGGTGCGCGCCGACTGGATCGCGCCCGACGGCCAGGCCCTCAGCTTCGAGATCCACCTCGTGCCGCTGCGCCGCAGCGGCGGTGCACTCGAATGGGTAGGCAGCGCCGCCGACGTCAGCAGCCTGATGCGAGCCCAGGCCGATCTGCGCGCCCAGTTGGGCCTGGCGCGCTCGCTGCTGGCCAGCAGCCCGTTGCCGATGTCGGTGCTGGACCGCGACAACCGCTACCTGGACGTCAACCGCGCCTGGGAGCAGTTCACCGGCCGGCGCCGCCACGACGTGCTGGGCCGCCGCGCCGCCAGCTACCTGCGCCCCGACGAGGCCGCGGTGCACGACACACGCGACGCCGAGCTGCTGGCGCGCGGCGGCGAGATGAACTACGAGACCGTGTGGCACGGCAGCGAAGGGCAGCGGCGCGATCTCTTCGTCAGCAAGGCCACCTTCCCCGACGCCCAAGGCCGGCCCATGGGCGTGGTCGTCTGCTTCATGGACATCAGCGAGTTCCGCGAAGCCGAGCGCGCCACCCGTGCCGCGCGCGACGCTGCGCTGCAGGCCTCGCGCGCCAAGTCCGACTTCATCGCCAACGTCAGCCACGAGTTGCGCACGCCGCTGCAGTCCATCCTCGGCTTCGCCGAGATCGGCGCGTTGCGCGCCCGCGAACAGCCGCGCCTGGGCGAGTTGTTCACTGACGTGCACCGCGCCGGTCAGCGCATGCTCAGCCTCGTCAACGACTTGCTGGACCTCAGCAAGATCGAGCACGGCGCCGAGCCCATCCAGCCCGAGCGCGTGGACCTGCGCCCGCTGGCCGCCGAGCTGGCACGCGAACTGGCGCCCCTTCTGGCCGCACGCCAGCTCACGCTGGACACAGCGCTAAGCGACACGCCCCTGCGGGTGCAGGCCGACCCGCCGCGTTTGCAGCAGTTGCTGCGCAACCTCCTGGCCAACGCCATCCGCTTCTCGCCCGAAGGCGGGCGCATAGAGCTGAGCGCGCGCCAGGACGACGGCGGCGCCGTGCGCGTGGAGGTGGCTGACCGCGGCCCCGGCATCCCGCCGGACGAACTGGAGAGCGTTTTCGAGGCCTTCGTGCAATCCAGCCTCACCAAGAACGCCGCCGGCGGCACGGGCCTGGGCCTGGCCATCTGCCGCCGTATCGCCCACGCCCACGGCGGCCGCGTTTGGGCCGCCAACCGCGACGGCGGCGGCGCCGTCATCTCGCTGGTGCTGCCAGGCGTGTGGCCAGACGATGCGGCGGCCACGACCTGACCTGGCCGTTTCGAGACGACAGGAAGTTCCTGAGCTCCGGCGTCCTGGGCGTGCAGAACAGCTCGGCAGGTGCACCCGCTTCTAGCACCCGGCCCTGGTGCATGAAGACAACCCTGTCCGCCACCCGCTGGGCGAAATCGAGGTCGTGGGTGGCCATCAGAAGCGTCATGCCCTCGCCAGCTAGGGCTTCAGCGACGAGGCCCACCTCCCCAGCCAGCTCGGCATCCGGCACCGCCGTGACCTCGTCACACAACAGCAGGGTCGGCTCCATCGCCAGCGCTCGGGCGAACGCCACGCGCTGCTGCTGGCCCAGCGATAGCTGCCCGGGCAGCGCGTCGAACTGCTCGGCCAGCCCCACGCGGGCCAGCAGCTCGCGCGCATCCTCGGCCGCGCTGCCCTTGCGCTGCAGCGCCGGCGCCCGCATGACGTTCTCGCCCGCGCTCAGCCGGGGTTGCAGGTCCAGCCCCTCAAAGATCAGGCCCACCTGCTGACGCAGCGGCCTTCCAGACAGTTCGAGCGCACCGTGCTGGAAGTGCTCCAGCCCGCTCAGGCAGCGCAGCAACGTGCTCTTGCCGGCACCCCGCCCGCCGATGAGGGCCAGCACCTCGCCACGCATGACGTCGAGGTCGATGCCCCGGAGCACCTCGCGCCCGCCATAGGACTTGCGCAGCGCGGCAACGCGCATCAGGGGCGCCAACGGCGCCGGTTGGAAATCGTCGAGTCGAGCGGCCATGCCCATGCCCAACCTCCCGCAGCTTCCGTGCCAAGGCGCCCAGCGCCTTGCCGGGCGGCCCGGCGCACAGGCTGGGCGCTCCGCGTGGCCCGGCCTGGATCACCCGGCACCAGCACAGTGCCTGCAACGTAGCCGACGCGACAGCACCGTGCCGGTGCGCAGCGCAGAATGCCTGTTCCCCACACCGGAGCCGCCATGAACGCACGCGCCAGCTTCACCCGCATGGACGAGAGCAGCCGCGAGGACTGGGCCACCATCGTGCCCGAGGCCATGAAGATGGCACGCACGCTGCCCGACCGCGTGCTGGACCACCTGCGCCTGCTGGACGGCGACTTCGGCGGCTTCCCGGTCGACCGACTGACGCACTGCCTGCAGACCGCCACGCTGGCCCACCGGGACGGGCGCGACGAGGAGTACGTCTGCTGCGCGCTGCTGCACGACATCGGTGACACATTGGGCAGCTTCAACCACCCGGACATCGCCGCGGCCATCCTGCAGCCCTTCGTCAGCGAAGCCAACCTGTGGATGGTGCAGCAGCATGGCATCTTCCAAGGCCACAACTTTTTCCACCACATCGGGCTGGACCGCGACCTGCGCGAGCAGTTCCGCGGCCATCCGCATTTCGAGCGCACGGCCGAGTTCGTCGAGCGCTACGACAACCCGGCCTTCGACCCGGCAGCCGAGGCCCTGCCGCTGAGCTTCTTCGAGCCCATGCTGCGGCGGCTGATGGCCCAGCCCAAGCAGTCCATCTACAAGCGGGCGATGCAGGAGGGTTAGCCTCCCGCCCATGGACTCCCTGATCTCAGCCGCCGCGCGCGCGCTCGCCGCCGGCGATGCGCTGCAGGCGCTCAAGCGCGTGGCGCTGCGCAACGACCCGCCGGCGCTGGCGCTGCGCGGCATCGCGATGGCCCAGCTGGGCGAGCACCAGCGGGCCCGCGAACTGCTCAAGCGCGCCGTGCGCGGCTTCGGCCAGCAGGAGGCGCTGGCGCGGGCGCGCTGCGTCGTCGCAGAAGCCGAGGTGGCACTTGCGCTGCGCGAATTCGCCGGCCCGCCGCACGAACTGGACGCGGCCATGGCCACGCTGGAGGCCTGCGGCGACCGCGGCAATGCGCTGCAAGCGCGGCTGATCGTGGCGCGCCGGCTTTTGCTGCTGGGCCGGCTGGGCGAGGCGGCAGCAGCGCTGCAGCCCGTCGAGTCTCAAGCCCTGCCGCCGCTGCCGGGTGCCGTGGCGGCTCTGCTGGCGGCCGAGCTGGCGCTGCGCTCGCTGCGCATGGCCGAAGTGCAGGCCGCCCTTACCCGCGCCAGCACCGCGGCCGACCGCGCCGGCGTGCTGGCCTTGCAGGCGGAGGTCGCCGAAGCGCGCGCCCTGCTCGATCGCCCCGCCGCGCGCCGCCTGACCGGTGGTGAATGGCAGCCGCTGCGCCTTCAGGACGTAGCCGCGCTGCGGGACTCCGGCAGCCTGGTCGTCGACGCCTGCTGCCACGGCCTGCGCGCCGATGCGCAATGGCTGCCGCTGGCGCGCCGGCCCATCCTGTTCACGTTGGTGCGCACGCTGGCCGAGGCCTGGCCCGGCGACGTGGACCGCGACACGCTGATCGCCCGCGCCTTCCGCACCCGCGAGGCCGACGAGACGCACCGCGCGCGGCTGCGCGTGGAGATCGGCCGGCTGCGCGCGCTGATGGGCAGCCTCGCCGGCATCGAGGCCACGGCGCGCGGCTTCGTGCTGCGGCCGGCCAGCAGCCGCCCCGTGGCCGTACTGGTGCCGCCCGTCGACGGCGACCAGGGCGAGCTGATCGCGCTGCTGTCCGACGGCGCGGCCTGGTCCACATCGGCGCTGGCACTGGCCCTGGGCGAAAGCCAGCGAAACGTGCAGCGCGCACTGGCCGAGTTGGAGGCGGCCGGCCGCGTGCGCGCCACGGGCCAAACACGCGCCCGCCGCTGGCTGGCGCCGCCGCTGACCGGATTCACGACGATCTTGTTACTCCCCACTGCGCTGCCGCTTGGATAGATTGCCGACATGCGCCAGGCACGGCGCCCGTTCAGGAGCAACCGATGACCGTCGAAACCCCCATCACCCACGCCGCGGAGATCGTCCGTGAGTACGGCCCCTTTGCCGGCGCCAGCAAAGTCGCCGGCGTGACCCACGACGGCCGGCACGTGTGGGCCGCCACCGGCGCGTCGCTGCTCGCCTTCGACCCCGCCAGCGGCGAGCCCGTGCAGCACATCGATTGCGCCTGCGACGCCGGCACGGCCTTCGACGGCCGGTTCCTGTACCAGATCGCCGAGGCGCGCATCGACAAGATCGACCCCGCCACCGGCCGGGTCGTGGCCTCCATCCCCGCGCCCGGTCAGGGCGGCGACTCGGGCCTGGCCTGGGCCGAGGGCAGCCTGTGGGTGGGCCAGCACCGCAGCCGCCAGATCCACCAGATCGACCCCGCGACTGGTGCCATCCAGCGCACCATCGAGTCCAACCGCTTCGTGACCGGCGTGACCTGGGTCGACGGCGGCGCCGTGCTGGAGCGGCTGGAGATGCCGCGCGGCGCCAACGTTAGCGGGCTGGAGTCCGACGGCGCCGAGCTGTTCTACGCCGGCGGCGGCGGCACCGGCAAGGTCCGCGCTGTGCGGCGACCCAAGCGCCAGGCCAGCCAAGCCGCCTGATTTCCCCCTGAGCGAACGCCCACCCAGGCCCGGGTGGGGCCGCTGCATTGCTGCTTCAACCCCAGGAGATGTCCATGAACACACTGACCCACCACCCCGTCGTGTCCCGCGACCAATGGATCGCCGAGCGCAAGGCGCTGCTGACCCACGAGAAGGAGCTGACCCAGCTGCGCGACCGCATCGCCCAGCAGCGCCGCACCCTGCCCTGGGTGCGCCTGGACAAGGACTACGTCTTCGACACCGTCGACGGCCCGCGCCAGTTGTCCGAGCTGTTCCAGGGCCGGCGCCAGCTGCTGGTGCAGCACTTCATGTTCGGCCCAGGCTGGGAGCAGGGCTGCAAGAGCTGCTCCTTCATGGCCGACCACCTCGACGGCATGGCCGCGCACCTGGCCCAGCGCGACATCACGCTGCTGGTCGTGTCGCGGGCGCCGCTGGCCGAGATCCAGCGCTTCCGTCAGCGCATGGGCTGGCAGTTCGCCTGGGCTTCGTCCAACAGCAACGATTTCAACCGCGACTTCCACGTCAGCTTCAGGCCCGAGGACCGAAGCGATGGCGAGGTCTATTACAACTTCCACATGACGGCCTTCCCGCAAGAGGAGGCGCCCGGCATCAGCGTTTTCTACAAGGACCACGCGGGCGAGGTCTTCCACACCTACTCCACCTTCGGCCGCGGCGTGGAAGTGATGATGGGCACCTACAACCTCATCGACCTGACGCCCAAGGGCCGCGACGAGGACGCGCTGCCCTACACCATGGAGTGGGTTCGCCACCACGACCGCTACGCGCCGCAGACCCAGCCCGTGGCGTCCTGCTGCGGCGCCAAGGCCTGAGTCGGGCGGCGCACCATGGGCAGCCTCTGGCCCTGGCTGGCGGTTGCCGGTGCTGGCGCGCTGCATGGCCTGAACCCGTGCACGGGCTGGGCGCTGGCGGCGGCCTGCAGCGGCCGCTCCGGCGACGCACGGCAGGCCTTGCGCGCGCTGGCGCCCATCGCGGCTGGGCATGCGGCATCTGTCGCGCTGGTGGCCGGGCTGGTGGCGCTAGGGCTGGCCGGTATCGGCCTGCTGCAATTGTCGGCGGGCGCGCTGCTGTTCACGGCCCTGCTGCTGTGCCTGTCGCGCCGGACCGGCCCGCGCCTGCGGGCCCGGGCGGGGTGCGCCGGGCTGGCGCTCTGGTCCTTCATGGCTGCCACCTTGCACGGCAGCGGCATGATGCTGGTGCCGGCACTGATCCCCCTGTGCCTGAGCGACTCGCCGGCGAAGGAAATCACTGCCTCCGGCTCGCTGCTGCTGGCGTTGGCAGCGGTCGCGGTTCACATGGCGGCGATGCTTGGCGTCACGGCCGTCATCGCGCTGGCGACCGGCCGGGTGTTCGCCAGAGGGCTGTTGCGCAGGGCGCTGCCGGGCAGCCTCAGCGGCGCGCCTGGATCAGCTTCCAGCCATTGCCGGCGGGGTCGCGGAAGCCCGCGTCCACCGAGCCGAAACGCTCGACGGGCTGCTGCGTGAACTCCACGCCACGCTCGCGCCACTGCGCATGCGTCGCGCGGCAGTCGGCCACCGTCATCACCAGCGGCGGCATGGCACCCTTGGCCACCAGCGCGCGCAAGGCCTGCGCGGTGGCAGCGTCGTGCATGGGCGGACCGGGCCGGAACACGCCGAGCTGGAAAGACGGCTGACCAGGGTGCTGCAGCGTCAGCCAACGGTAGTCGCCGTTGCGCACGTCGGTGTGCACCTGCAGGCCCAGCTTGCCGACATAGAACTCGAGCGCCTCGTCCTGGTCTTCCACGTACACGCCCACCACTTCGATACCTTCAGTCATCAGAAACCTCCGTTGCGATGAGCGGATTTGTACCGGCGCCCTGCCGGCGGCGCTTCTCCGAAACTGCGGTTGTGAGGTCGGGCCGGTGCGCGGCCTGCACATGGCAGACGGGCACGCGGTCCAGCTCGTGGTGTGCAGCCCGCCAACGCAAGCGGTGCGCACCGGGGCTCTCGCCGGTCACGTCGCGGAACGTGCGGCCGAAGGTGCCGAGACTGCCCCAGCCCGTGGTGAAGGCGATGTCGGTGATGGGCAGATCGGTGTCGCGCAGCAGCGCGGTGGCGCGCTCGATGCGCCGCGTCAGCAGGTAGCGGTGCGGCGGCAGGCCGAAGGCTTCCTTGAACGAACGCGCGAAATGCGCGGCCGACACGCCGCTGACCTCCGCCAGCCGCTCCACGGGCCAGGCTTCTTCTGACGCGCCGTCCATGCGGTCCCGGGCGCGCAGCAGCCGGCGCAGCAGGCGCGGATCCTGGCTGGGCATACAGGCGGTGGTGGGCGTTCGGGAACGATTCATGGCGGCAGCCCGGATTCTCGAACAGCCTCACGACGAGCCGGGGCGTTCCGCATCGGCTACACCGGAGGCCTCTTCCACCGCCGAGGCCGTTCCATGGACATGCAACTCACCCACCGGCTCGCGCTGGTATCCGGCAGCACGGCCGGCATCGGCCACGCCATCGCCGAGGCCCTCGCGGCCGAGGGCGCGCGCGTCATCGTCAACGGCCGCACGCAAGCCGCGGTGGATGCAGCCATCGCCGCCATTCAGGACCATACCGGTCGGCAGGCGCTCGGTTTCGCGGGCGACCTGAGCCGCGCCGACGTGGCCGAAGCGTTGGTGCGGCAGTACCCGGGCATCGAGATCCTGGTCAACAACCTGGGCATCTTCGAGCCCAAGCCCTTCGAGGAGATTCCCGACGCCGACTGGCTGCGCTTCTTCGATGTCAACGTGCTCAGCGGCGTGCGCCTGGCGCGCCTGTGCCTGCCGGCGATGAAAGCGGCCAACTGGGGCCGCATCATCTTCATCTCCAGCGAGAGCGCGGTGCAGATCCCGGCCGAGATGATTCACTACGGCATGACCAAGACCGCCCAGCTCGCTTCGTCGATGCGCTGGCGCAGTCGGAGGGCAAGAGCTTTGCCGAGTTCGAGAAGGAATTCTTTGAGAAGGTGCGGCCCACGTCGCTGATCAAGCGTTTCTCGACCCCGCAGGAAGTGGCCGCGATGGTCACCTACGTCGCCAGCCCGCTGGCCTCGGCCACGACGGGCGCGGCGCTGCGGGTGGACGGTGGAACGACCAAGAGCGCGTTCTGAGACGGGCGCCGCCCGCCGCGGGCACTTCAGCAGCGCGCAGCCGTCGCGATCAATGCCCTTGCTTGACGGTCGATCAATTCGGTAGGAAACTACACAAATGTCGCACCCCACCCTCGAACTGAAGCGCACCTACCTCGCGATGCGCCGCGCCGTGGAGCAGACGGTCAAACCGTTCAACTTCACTGGCGCACAGTTCGACGTCCTGCAGTTCCTGCTGCACGGCGACGGAATGGAGCACCGAGAACTGCAGCGCCGGCTCTCCGTCACCTCCCCCACCCTGACCAACATCCTGGATGGCATGGTGAAGGAAGGTCACGTCGTGCGGCATCCCGATCCGCATGACGGCCGCGTCAAACGTCTGTACCTCGGACAGGCGGCCCGCAAGCTGGTCTCGTCACAGGAGTTCTGTGACGCCGGGGACGCACTGGTTGCACGGATGTTCCGTGGCTTCACCGACCAGGAACGCCTCGAGTTCTCCCGCGCCTTGAGCCGCATCGAATCCAACCTCGACGGCGGCTGATTCCAGACCCAGTCCGTCCACGTTTTCTCACGCCCTTATCGGTAGCTTCCTACCTCTTTGCACAGTCACGTCTTAATCGTTAGGTTCCTACAGGAGTTCATCATGAACATGCTCACCTTGCTCATCCAATCGCTGGTCGCGCTGGGCTTCATCGCCCGGGCCGTAGGCAAGTTCCTCGCCTCCGAAAAAGCCCGCACCCAATTCGCGGCACTGCGGCTCGGGCGACCGGCGCGCTGGACGCTCGGCAGCCTGGAGCTGCTGGGCGGACTGGCCATGCTGGCAGCGCTCGCCCAGCCCTTTCTCGTCTTCTTCGCCTCAGTCTTCCTGGTGCTGCTGAGCTCCGGGCAACTGCTGCTCCAGGCCTGGCGCAGGCGCGCACAGGGAGCCGGCACGGTCGCGCTGCTGCTCTTGGGCACCCTGGCCGCTGCGGCCCTCCAACCCCTGGGCCTGAAGGTGCTGGCCCTGCCCAAGGCCGAGGCCTTGCCGCTTGACCTCGTCGACTCGGCGCGTACCGTCAAGACTTACGGCGAGGGTCAATGGTTCGAGAGCGTGAAGCTCGGGCCGGACGGCACCGTCTACCTCACTGCCAACATGGGTGAGAACTACGCCACAGGCGACAAGAGCCGGGCGCGTGCCATGGTCATCGCACGGGCGGCCGACGGCCACGAGCGTGTCTTCTTCCAACTTCCACAAGGCTCCACCGCGGGCGTGATCGCATTCGACGCGCAGGGCCGCATGTTCATGACCGGCCAGGGCACCCAACTGGGTGTGTGGCGCCTCACGCCTGACGGCAAGGGCGAGTTGTTCGCCAAACTGCCGTCGGGCGCATGGCCCAACGGCATCACGGCCGGCCCGGACAACAAGCTCTACGTGGCCGACGCAGCGTTGGGCATCATCTGGCGCATCGCCCCGGATACCGGTGCCGCCGAGCGGGCCGTTGAGAGTGATGGGCTGCGCGCGCGACGCTTCATCGCCCTGGCCCCCGGGGCCAATGGCCTCCATTTTTTCGGCCATGACCTGTACGTGACCGTGTCCGACGCCGCACGGGTTCTCAAGTACACGGTGGAGCAGGACGGCAGGTTCAGCCCGCCGAGCGTCTTCGCGGAAGGCATCCCCGGTGACGACTTCGCGATCGACAGCCAGGGCACGCTCTACATCACGACGCACCCTTTCAACACCATCGTGCGGGTCACGCAGACAGGCCGGCGCACCGTCGTCGCAACCGCCCAGCACGGCATCGTCGGCGCGACCGACGCCGCCTTCGGTGTCCTGCCGGGGGATCGCGACACGCTGTACGTCTCGACCGACGGCGGCGCGTTCTCGGGCGACCTCAAGGCGCGCGGGACCCTTGTGGCACTCAAGGTCAATGCGGGCCGCCGACCCTGAGGACCACTGCACCCTGGGCCGCAGCGCGGGCCAGTCATGGCCACA
>JACPYV010000042.1 GCA_016195825.1 Burkholderiales bacterium
GAAGCCACTGAGCGGGTCGGCGTCTTGCGAGCCCAGCAGTGCCCAACTGCTGCCGATGGCCGGCTGGTAGCCGTTGATGAAGTTCAGTTGGAGAGTGCCGCGCGTGCCGAGCACGTGGCCGCCGATGACAAGGCTGCCGAAGCTGCCGGGCGCGGTGCCGCCAATGTCAAAACTCAGCCGGCCGCCGCTCAGCACGAGGTCGCCAGAGACGGTGAGGCCGGCCGGTTCGGCGTCAGCCAGGCGCGACAGGCGGGTGTTGGCCTTGAGCATGCTGACGACAGGCCCGCCGCCGGGGCAGATGCTCCCCGAGGCTCCAATGCTCAGCGTGCCGTGCAGTTGGCCGCTACCGCACAGCGCGCCGCCGTCGATCTGGATTTGCGGCAGGTCCACCAGGCCGTTGATCCAGGTCGCGCCTTCGGTCTGCCGGTAGGTGCCCAGCCCCTGCGTGGTCGAGCCCGCGGCGAAGACGAACTGCCCCTGGTTGATCACATCGCCCTGGTGCGTGAAGTTGCCGGTGATGTTGACGCTGCCTTGGTTTTCGAGGCGGCCGGTGTTGGTGAAATCACCCGAGCTGTCGAACTGGCCCAGCACCGTCATGTCGCTGGTGCTCACCATCGCGGATTTGTTTTCGAGCCGGCCGCGGACCAGCAGGGTTCCACCGTTCTGCAAATAGCCGGCGAGGTTGCCGAACGGGTCCGCGGCACCGACGACCACCAGCGCATCGCCCTTGATCGTCAGCGTGCCTGCGCTGCCGTTGAACAGCCGGCCACTGATGACCGACGTGGCAGGCGTGGCCGTGCCGCCAGGCCAGACGCCACTGGCGCTGCCGAGCGTCAAAGTGCCGCCGCTGCGGTTGTTGAGGACGGCCAGGCCGAAGCCGGCGTAGTCGAGGGTGAGTGTGCTCGTCTGGATGTCACCGTCGTTGATCAGCGTGCCATAGACACCCATCGAACCCGCGTTGCGGAGGGTGCCAGCGTTGACCTGCAGCACGCCCTGGCGGATCGTGAGGTCACCGGTCTCCAGCCTGCTGCCCGGCAGCAGGTTGAAGGTGTCGTAGTTGCCGTTGGGCCCGGAGGCGTCGCCGATGGCGAGGTCGCTCAAGCGCATCGTTCCGCTGTTGTTCACCGTGCCGCCTGCCCAGTCCAGCACGCCGAACGACGCTTCAAGGTCGATGACGGCGCCGGCGGCGTTGTCGATCTGACCGTGGTTGGCGAACGAGCCGCCAATTCCCAGCATCGTGAGCGAGCCCTGGTTCTGGAACAGCCCGTTGTTGGTGAAGGACTGGCCGATGCCGACCAACTGCAGCGACGCGTTGTTCGAGATCTGCCCGAAGGGGCCAATGACGACCGTGCCGGCACTCACCATCAGCGCGTTGTTGATGATGACGCCACCGTTGTTCAGGGTGCCGCCGTAGTACGGGTCCAGGCCGATGTAGAAGTCGGCGCGGTTGTCCAACGTGGCGTGGGTCGCGTTGTTCAGCGTGCCACCCAAGATCAGCAGTCCGCCGTTGCCGTTCGCGCCGCGCAGGCCGGGCAGCACGGTGAAGCCACCGCGGTTGACGAGCGTGCCGCCGGTGTCGATGGCAATTGCAAAGCCGTCCTGGCAGCCGTTGGGATTGGTGTTGGTCACCGTCTGGCCGTTGCCAATGCGCGGCATGGCTGGATCGGGTGCGGGCAGTACATAGTTCAGAGGATCGCAGCCGGCATGAGCCTGGACCGCGGCCATCGCCAAGGTCAGCAGCGTGAAGCCGCCGCAGCAGGCTCGGCGCAACGAGGGGATGGTCATGTCGAACTCCTGATGTGCCGATGGGCTGACGGGCGCTCTCACCTCGTCTCGTGGGGTCAGACGCAAAGCGTCGCCCGGACCGGACATGCACCCAGGCTCGCGCCTGCACCGCAGCGGTGCGGGCACGCAGCCAGTTCGATGGGGGAGTGCGCCTGGGCGCTCGCAGCGGGCGCTGCCCACTGCGGGTGATCGACGATCCCGTCATGCACGGGATCACGCGCGCCATCCCGGCGCGCGGCGTCATCCAGAGGTCAGGACGACTTCTTGTGCGCCTTCTTGGCGTGCTTCTTGTGCCTGGCCTTGGTGGCCTTCTTCGTGGTGGCGGCCTGCGCTTTCACGCCGCTGCTGACGTGGCTGCCGGCGTGGTGCCGGGTGGTGCGCGCTTCGGCGGCGGGGGCGGCAAAGGCGATGGCAAGTGCGGCGGCGGTGAGCAAGGTCTTCATGGGGTGGACTCCTCTGGGAATATGTACAGGTTACACGACGCCGGTGGCACCGAGCTGTCAGTTCCCCTTGCGGATGATGTAGCCGTCGTCGGTGCGCTCGTCGTCCTTGAACACGCCCTCCCAGCGGTCGCCGGTGGGCCAGTGGAAGGTGCCCTGGCCGTGCTTGAGGCCGCGCGCCCAGGCGCCCTCGTAGCGCTCGCCGCTCTTCCAGGCGTACTTGCCGTCACCATGCGCCTTGCCAGCCTCGAACTGACCCTCGTAGATGTCGCCGCTGGGGAACACCATGCGGCCCTTGCCGTGCGGCAGGCCGGCGGCCAGTTGGCCCTCGTACTGGTTGCCGTTGGCGAAGCGCATCCGGCCCTGGCCCTGCGGCTTGTCGTTGACCCATTCGCCGTCGTAGCGCTGGCTGCTCATCCAGACGTAGCTGCCCTTGCCATGCGGCAAGCCGTTGCGGACCTGGCCGGTGTAGACGTCGCCCGAGGCATAGGTCAGCTTGCCCTCGCCCTCGGGCTGGCCGTCCACCACCGTGCCGTCGAACTGGTTGCCGTTGGCGAACACCATCAGGCCGCGGCCGGTGGCGTGGTCGGCCACCCATTCGCCCTTGTAGCGCTGGCCGGCGGCCCAGCGGATCTCGCCCACGCCCTGGCGCTGGCTGCGCACCAGCGGGCCTTCGTAGACATCACCGTTCTTCCACTCGACCCGGCCCGTGCCGGTGACGGTGTCGTCGTCGTTGCGCACGAACTGGCCGACGTAGCGGGTGTCGCCAGCCGAGCGGTCGAAGAGCTTGGGCTCGGGGGCAGGCGCCGCTGCGGCTTGGGTGGTGGCCGTGATCGGGGTGGTTGGCGCGAGGGGCGTGATGGGCGCGGCGGCGGCCTGGCGCAGCGGCGTGGTGGCGGCAGCGGCCGCTGCCGTCGCTGCCAGCGGTGGCGGCGCCACGGCGGTCGGCTTGGTCGTGGGCTGGCCAGCGGTGGCGGCCGGCTTGGCCGTAGCGGCCAAGGCCGTTGCCGGCGGCGCAACGGCCGGTGGCGCGCCGGGCAACGGCGTGGCCACCCAGGGCGTGCCGCGTTCGCGGGCCAGCGCCTGGGCGTTGTTCATCGCCAGTTCCTGGGCGCTGCCCTTGCAGACCCGGGCCGTGTCGCGCCACAGCGTCTCGCCGATCTGGCTCTGCGTCTGGCGCTCGGCCAGCGGCAGCGCGGCGCCGCTGTTGCGCAGCTTGGACGAGAACTCGCGTGCCCGTTCGAAGGGCGGGGCGCAGAACTCGGCGTTGTGGCCGTCGATCTCGCTCTGCTCACGGCGGCGCTGCGCGGTCTGCTGCTGGCTGCCGCTGCACTGGTCGACGGCCAAGTCCCACATGCCCTCGGCCTTGCGGTACAGGCTGGCGGCTTCGGCGAAGCGGCGATCGCTGAAGGCGCCGCGCGCCAGCTCCTGCAGCGCGCCGGCGTCGCGGTGGGCACTCTCACACTGGCTGCCGGACTCCAGCTTCTCGGCCAGTGCATCGCGGGTCTTCTGGCTGTCGGCCAGGTTGCGCTGGGCACGCTCGCGGGCGCGGCCGTCGCAGGCCGCGATGGCCGCACCCCATTGCGCCACGGTGTCGTCGTAGAGCTTGACCTGGGCCTGCAGCGGCTGGTTCTGCGATTGCGCCGTGGCCGCCTTCAGGTCCGCGGACAAGGCCCGGCTGGTGAGCTGGGCGCAACTGGGCGGCGGCGGGGCCGGCGGGGACGGCGGGGCTTGAGGTTCGGAGGCCGCAGGCTCGGGCGCCGATGCGGCGGTCTCGGGCGCTGAGGCCGCGGCCTCGGGCGGGGTCTGCGCCCGCGCAGCCGGCAGCAGCAAGATCAGGCCGAGCAGGCCGTAAAGAAGGAAAGGCTTCATTTCTTGCGGGCGGCCGACTCGGTGGGCAGCTCCAGCATCGCGTCCACCAGGCCGCGCGAGAAGCGGCCGCCCGCGCCCGGGTCGTCCGGGTTGTCGAAGGAGAAACTGGTCTGCGCCGAGGCCAGCGGCATCGCGCCGATCTCGGCGAGCAGCGCATCGGCGCGGAAGCCACCGAGGATGGCCGTGACCTCCGCCTCGAAGCCGCGCGCGGCGGCGACCTTGTTCAGCGATGCCAGGCGGTCGGCGTCAAACACCAGCGCATTGGCTGCCAGGCTGCGCTCGACCAGCTTCTGGTGCAGCGTGAAGCCGGCCAGCGGCGGCGCGCCCAGGGCGGCCATGCGGGTGAAGGCCCACGCGTCGGCCTTCTCGAAGGTGGTGGCCGCGATGCGCGAGATGCCCGTCAGCGACCCGCGGTTGGCTGCCGCGGCCTGCATCACGTTGAGCACCTGCTGGCGCGTCAGCTGCTGGGCGGCGTCCACCAGGCTCTCGCGGATCTTCTGCGCGGCCAGCGCCCGGCCCTGCTCGATGAGCTGCTGCTTCAGGAAGTCGCTGGCCACGTTGGCGGCGGCGCTCTTGGCGGCGCTGATGGCCGCATCGGCCGCCAGCGCCGCGGCCTTGACGCCCGATGCCAGCGTGGCCAGGTTGTAGAGCGTGCCGGCGATCTTGATCGCGTAGTGGTAGGTCTTCATGCGCGCGCCGCCCTCTTCGGACAGGCCTTGCGTCCACAGCACGGCCCACAGCGCCTCGTCGGGCGTGGGCTCGGCCTGCGTCACCTCCAGCGGATGCAGGCTGAGCAGCCAGTGGTAGTCCTGCAGCTGCGGCGTGTTGGGCGGCGCGAAGCGGGTGTAGCCGCGGCAGACCTCGAAGGGCTTGACCTGCACCGCCTTGCCCGCGGCCGTGCCGACCTGGAAGGGTTTGCCTTCATCACGCGCTTCAGCCAGCCATTCCAGCAGCTTCTCGCCGTCGTCGCTGGCCTTGCCCGCGATGTGGTTGAGCCGCGTGCCCATGGGCAGCGGCGAGTCCTGCGTGACGGCGATGACTGTCAGGCGCTCATCCACCTGCAGCGCGCGCACCCAGGCGACCCGGTCGTCCGCGCTCCAGCCGGCGCTGGTGGCCACGGCGAAGGGCAGCTCCCACTGCTTGTCGCATTCCTTGTCCTGCAGCGCCGCGCTGCGGGCGATGGCCGGGCGAATCAGCCGCTCGCCGGCCCCATAGGCGCGCATGCCGGCCAGCAGGTCCTCGTTGACCTTGCGGCCGTCATCCACCGTGAACTTGGGGCCGGAAGCACAGCCGGTCAGCAGCGCCAGCAGGGTGAGGAGGGCAAGCAGCGGCAGGCGGGGCAGTACACGGGTCATCGTGTGGCCGAGCCTAAGCGCTCCGCGTGACGGAAGTCGCCCGTAGTTTTCCGGAGCCGGCCTGATCCTTTTGGCAAGCCGGCAGCGCCAGGGGCGAAGGCCTAAACTGGCCTGCTGCGCCACAAGTGCAATGCTGTTGAAGGAGTCCGCCATGAACGCACGAGATCCCCACCTGCCCCTGCAAGCCGATGAGGCGACCGCCCTGGGCGCCTTTGCTTCCACCCTCTGGGACCAGGAAATCGTCCCGGCGCTGACCGACTACATCGCCATTCCGGCCAAGAGCCCGATGTTCGACGCCGACTGGGCGGCCAACGGCCACCTGGAGAAGGTGCTGACCACGGCTGCCGCCTGGGTGGAGGGCAAGAAGGTGGCCGGCCTGAAGCTCGAAGTGGTGCGCATCCCTGGCCGCACGCCGGTGATCTTCTTCGAGGTGCCGTCCACCAAGCCGGGCTCGGAGGACACCATCGTCCTCTACGGTCACCTGGACAAGCAGCCCGAGTTCAGCGGCTGGCGCTCCGACCTGGGCCCCTGGACGCCGAAGTACGAGAACGGCCTGCTCTACGGCCGCGGTGGCGCCGACGATGGCTACGCGGTCTACGCGTCGCTGACGGCCATCATGGCGCTGGACGCGCAAGGCATCCCGCGCCCGCGCTGCGTGGGCATCATCGAAACCTGCGAGGAGTCGGGCAGCTTCGACCTGCTGGCCTACATCGATATCCTCAAGCCCCGCCTGGGCAACGTCTCGCTGGTGGTCTGCCTGGACTCCGGAGCCGGCAACTACGAGCAGCTCTGGCTGACCACCTCGCTGCGCGGCATGGTGTCCGGCGTGCTGAAGGTGGAGGTGCTGACCGAGGGCATCCACAGCGGCGACGCGTCGGGGTGCGTGCCGTCGTCCTTCCGCATCCTGCGCCAGGTGCTGGACCGGCTGGAGGACAGCAAGACCGGCCGCCTGCTGCCGGAGAGCTTCCACTGCGAGATCCCCGGTGCGCGGCTGGCGCAGGCGCAGGCCACCGCGGACATCCTGAAGGACGAGGTCTACAAGCGCATGCCCTGGGCCTGCGGCGCGGACGGCGGCCCGGTGCTGCCGGTGACTACCGATCCGGTCGAGGTGCTGCTCAACCGCACCTGGCGGCCCACGCTGTCGGTGGTCGGCGCGGACGGATTCCCCGAGCTGAAGAACGCCGGCAACGTGCTGCGGCCCTACACGGCCTTCAAGCTCAGCCTGCGCCTGCCGCCGCTGATCGACGGCAATGCCGCCGCGCTGGAGTTGAAGACGCTGCTGGAAGACAACGCGCCCTACAACGCCCGCGTCACCTTCACGCCCGACGGCCGCGCCGGGGCCTTCGGCGCCACCGGCTGGAACACGCCCGACCTGTCGCCCTGGCTCAGCCAGGCGCTCAACGACGCCAGCCAGGCCCACTTCAACGCGCCGGTGGGCTACATCGGCCAGGGCGGCACCATCCCGCTGATGAGCATGCTGCAGAAGGGCTTCCCCAAGGCCCAGATGATGGTCTGCGGCGTGCTGGGCCCCAAGAGCAACGCCCACGGGCCCAACGAGTTCCTGCATGTGCCCTACGGCAAACGCCTCACGGCGGCCGTCGCGCAGGTGATGGCTGCTCACCCCTGAACCCGGCCCGATGGACCAGCTCCGTGCCATCAAGGTCTTTGTCCGCGTCATCGACGAGGGCAGCTTTGCCGCCGCGGCGCGGGCGCTGGACCTGGCGCCCGCCGTCGTCACCCGCCTGATCGCCGAGCTGGAGGATCACCTCGGCACGCGGCTGCTGAACCGCACGACGCGGCGCCTGTCGCTGACCGAGATCGGCGATGCCTACCTGGAGCGGGCCCGGCGCATCCTGGCCGACGTCGACGAAGCCGCTGCGCTGGCGGCCTCGGCCACGCAGGAGGTGCGCGGCCTGCTGCGCGTGCTGTGCCCGCCGGCCATCGCCGTGCACCAACTGGCCAAGCATCTGCCCAAGTTCCACCGCGAGTACCCGCTGGTCACGCTGGAGATCACCTCGCCCGGCCCGGTGGACACGGTGGACGACAGCTTCGACCTGACCATCCTGCTGTCCCGCGAGCCGCTGGACGGCGACTTCATCGCGCGGCGCCTGGCGCGCAGCGAATTCATCATGTGCGCCGCGCCCGAATATCTGGACCAGCGCGGCCGGCCCCAGCATCCGCACGAACTCAAGCAGCATGACGCGCTGCTGCCGCCCACGCCCGCCATGATGCGCGGGCTGACGCTGCAGCGCGGCGATGGGCAGGAGGAGATCACGCTGCCCATCGTGCCCTCGCGCGCCGCGCTGTCGACCACGCACATGGACACCAACTACGCCGCCGCGCTGCACGGCCTGGGCGTGGCCGGCCTGCCCAGCTTCATGGTGGAGGACGCGCTGTTGGAGCAGGCGCTCGAGCGTGTGATGCCGCAATGGCGGCTGTTCAGCACCACGCTGTGGGCCGGCATGCCCACGCGCAAGTACGTGCCGGCGCGCACCCGCGCCTTCCTGGATTTCCTGATCGAAATCTTCGGCGGCGAGGACAAGGACCCGTGGCTGGTGGCCGCGGGTTGCGCGACCTGCCCCTGACTATCGGAGGCTGAAGCCCAGGTCGAACAGCTCGGGGAAGCGTGCCTCCATCGCCCGCTTCAGTGGCCCGAACGCGACGTAGCGGCTGGCGGTCTTGGCGATGTAGGCCAGCAGCCGTCGCTCTTGCGGGTGGCCCTGGCCCAGCAGCACCAGATGTTGCCGCAGCGCGCTCCACTCCAGCCGCCGCCAGTACTCGCCGAAGTCCGCGGCCAGGTCCTCGTCCAACTGGCCAGCGGCGCGGCTGGCCTCCCAGTGGCGCGCCGCCCAGTCGATCTCCTGGGGTTCGTCCCAGGCCCGTTCGGCCGGGCGCAGCAGCGCGGCCAGCGTGTCTGTGACGGCACCCTGCGGGGCGTCGTCCAGCAGCCGCTGCAGCACCAGCTCCAGCCCCGCGCCCGCGATGTGCGCCAGGCCGGCCTGCAGCGCCGCGGCGTCGGGCGGGGCGGGTGTTGCCGGGTTGGCCCGCAGTTCGGCGCAGGCGGCCCGCATCAGGCGGTCGGCGTCGGCGGGCGTGGCCGCCTGGAGCTCAGCGATCAAGTCGGCATTCAGTGATGTCATGGGAAGAAAGCCCTCGTGGATAATCAAATTCTAAGAAGCCGGCCCCGGCAATCCCCCTCTGACTTCGAGCTCTCGCCGCTTGTTACGCCGCCCGTGCCGCGCTCGCATCCCACTCCTCACCCCGCTCTGCTGCCCGCCCTGATCTCCCTGGCCTTGTGCGCCTGGGGGCCGGCGTCCGCACAGCAGTCCGCCGCCGAAGAATCCGTGCCGCTGCGCGGCAGCCGTGTGCTTGGCGCGCCGGCCAAGTCGCGCGCCAAGCCGGCCCTGGTCATCAGCGCTGGCAAGGTGACTGCGCAGGCCGACCAGCAGGCCGAGGCGGCCAGCGACGTCGAGCTGCGCTACGGCGAGCTGGTGCTGAACGCCGACAAGCTGACTTACCGCGTCGTCGACGACTTCGCCCGGGCCGAGGGCCAGGTGCGCATTCACCACAGCGGCAATGTCTTCAGCGGCCCGCTGCTGCAGCTGTACGTGAGCCGTTTCGAGGGCGAGTTCCTGACGCCCAGCTTCTTCCTCGGCGCCACCGGCGGCGCGGGCAAGGCCGAAATCATCAAGTTCCACGACAGCGAGCACCTCAGCGCCACCCAGGGCAGCTACAGCAGCTGTCCGGTGGTGGAAGGCCAGGAGCCGGCCTGGCAGATCACGGCCAAGCAGCTGCGCCTGGACCTGGCCGCCAACGAGGGCGAGGCCGACGGTGCGGTGCTGCGCTTCCTGGGCGTGCCCATCTTGGCCGCGCCGTCCTTGAGCTTCCCGCTAAGCTCGGAGCGCAAGTCGGGCTGGCTGCCGCCCAACATCTTCCTGGACAACCGCAGCGGCCTTGAGCTGGGCGTGCCCTACTACTGGAACATCGCGCCGCAGCGTGATGCGACGCTGACGCCCTTCGTGCTGACCAAGCGCGGCGTGGGCCTGGACAGCGAGTTCCGCTACCTGGAGCCTGGCCACGCCGGCCGCATCAACGTCGACCTGCTGCCCAGCGACCGCGTCTTCGGCCACTCGCGCTGGGACCTGAAGCTCAACCACGACGGCTTTTTCGGGGACTGGCGCTACCGGCTCAAGAGCGAGCGCGTGTCCGACGACGACTACTGGAAGGACATGTCGCGCCGCGTCGAGAGCCAGACGCCGCGCCTGCTGGCCAGCGATTTCACGTTGAACCGCCAGCGGGAGCTGTCCTGGGGCGTCATCGATACCTACGCCCGCGTGCAGCGCTGGCAGACGCTGCAGGGCACGGACGTGCCGTCGCAGTTCGACTCGCCCTACCAGCGCAGCCCGCAGATCGGCGTGCGCATGACGACGGCGGCCGATGAGGCCGTGCTGGACAGCTTCCGTCCCTGGGGCCGCAAGGCGCGGCTGGAGGGCGGTCTGGAGCTGGAATACAACCGCTTCGACCTGCCCGGCTCGGCGCCGGCTGGCCAGGCGCGCGGCGGACAGCGCGTCCACGCACTGGGCCACGTCGCCGCGCCACTGGGCGGCGAGGCCTGGTGGTTCATCCCGCGCCTGTCGGTCAACGCCGCCACCTACGACCTCGATCGCCCGCTCAGCGATGGCCGCCAGCACGTGGGCCGCGTCATCCCAACGTTCAGCATCGACCACGGCTGGGTCTTCGAGCGCGACACCAAGCTGTTCGGCCGCGCGATGCGCCAGAGCCTGGAGCCGCGCGTGCTCTACGTGAACACGCCCTTCCGCGAGCAGGCCAGCCTGCCCAACTTCGACGCGGCGCCCAAGGACTTCAACTTCGACTCCATCTACACGGACAACCCGTTCTCGGGTGTGGACCGGGTGTCGGACCTGCACGCCGTCAGCGTGGGCGCCACCAGCCGCTGGGTCAGCACGGCCAAGGGCGAGGAGATCCTGCGCCTGGGCGCCGTGCAGCGCTTCCTGTTCCGCGACCAGCGCATCACGCCGGACGGCCAGCCCGTCACGCAGCGCTTCTCGGACCTGTTGCTGGCCGCCGCCGCCCACCTGGATGAGCGCTGGTGGGCCGACAGCACGCTGGAGTTCAACCCCGAGACCAACCGTTCGGTGCGCTCCGTCGTGCGGGCGCGTTACTCGCCCGGGCCGTACAAGACCGTCAGCGTGGCCTACCGGCTGGCGCGGGCGCAGAGCGAGCAGGTCGAGTTCGCCTGGCAATGGCCCATCTACGGCCAGCCCGTCACGGCGCGCGGCGCCGATGCACGTGGCGGCTGCGGCGGGGCCTGGTACAGCGCCGGCCGCGTGCAGTATTCATTGCGCGACAAGCGCCTGACCGACTCCGTCGCCGGCTTCGAGTACGACGCCGGCTGCTGGGTGCTGCGCTTCGGCCTGGAGCGGCTGTCCACTGGCCGGGCCGAGACCAACACCCGCTTCATGCTGCAGCTGGAGCTCGTCGGCCTGTCGCAGCTGGGTTCCAACGCGCTCAAGGTCTTGAAGGACAATGTGCCCGGTTACCGCAGGCTGAGCTCCGACCGCTCACCGAGTTCAGACTTCCTACCATGATGCATCGCTTCGTTCCCTCCATTTTTGCCGTGACGCTGGCCCTGGCAGCCCTCCATGCCGCTGCCCAGACGCCGCCCACGCTGCAGCCGGGGGACTACATCGCCGCCGTCGTTAACCAGGACGTCGTGGCCGCCAGCGAGGTCATCCAGCGCACCGAGAAACTGCGCCAGGAAGCCCGCCAGCGTGGCGAGGTCATGCCCGAGACGGCCGGCCTGCGCAAACAGGCGCTGGAGGCCCTCATCGAGGACCGCGTGCTCGTCACCTACGCCCGTGAGAACGGCAGCAAGGTGGATGAGGTCGAGCTGGACCGCGTCGTCGCCAACGTGGCTGCGCAGAACAAGCTGACCATGGCCCAGCTGCGCGAGCGGCTGAAGCAGGACGGCACCGACTACAAGAGCTTTCGCGAGAACCTGCGCGACCAGATGATGACCGAGCGCGTGCGCGAGCGCGAGGTGCAGGGCCGCATCAAGATCAGCGACGCCGAGATCGATGCCTACCTTGACAAGAAGCGCGCCGCGCTGGAGCAGGGCGGTCAGATCAACCTGGCCCAGGTGCTGGTGCCGGTGCCCGATGGCGCCCCGGAGGCCGTCGTCACCGAACGGCGCGCGCGCGCCGAGGCCGCACTGGCCCGCATCAAGGGCGGCGAGGACTTCGCCAAGGTCGCCCGCGAGATCTCCGAGGACAGCAACAAGGCGCGCGGCGGCGAGATCGGCATGCGCCCGGTC
This sequence comes from Burkholderiales bacterium, assembly GCA_016195825.1. Taxonomy (GTDB): domain Bacteria; phylum Pseudomonadota; class Gammaproteobacteria; order Burkholderiales; family Burkholderiaceae_C; genus Pelomonas. Next base: position 11,787 of record JACPYV010000042.1, read on the forward strand.
GACCGCCTGCCCGACATCTTCGTGACCGCCGTCAGGGAGCTGAAGACCGGCCAGGTGGCGCCCGAGCTGCTGCGCAGCGGCGCAGGCTTCCACGTCCTCAAGGTCGTCGAGCGCCAGGGCGCCGCATCCTTGACCCAGTCCCAGCAGACCCATGCCCGCCACGTGCTGTTGCGCCCGTCGGCCCAGCTGACCGCCGAGGTCGCCTCGCGCCGCATGGCTGAATACAAGCGCCAGATCGAGGCCGGCCAAGCCCGCTTCGAGGACATCGCCAAGGCCAACTCCGAAGACGGCAGCGCCGAAGCCGGCGGCGACCTGGGCTGGATGGGCGCGGGCGGCTTCGTGCCCGAGTTCGAGGAAGCCATGAACGCGCTGCCGCTGAACGGCATCTCGCCTCCCGTCATGTCGCGCTTCGGCGTGCACCTGATCCAGGTGCTGGAGCGTCGCACCGTCGACGTCGAAATGAAGCAGCTGCGCGAACAGGCGCGCGGCGCGCTGCGCGAGCAGAAGTACGACGAGGCCTACCAAGAGTGGGTCAAGGACCTGCGCGCCAAGGCGTTCGTCGAAGTGCGCGAATGGCTGGACTGAGCGGGGACCGAGCGCAGTGCCTGCGCACTGCGCGACGCCTCGCGAAGGACCGCCGGCATGCAGGCCGGCGGGTATGAGGCGGGATCGGGGTTCGCATGAATAAACACATCCCGCGCAAGCGCTTCGGCCAGCATTTCCTGACCGACAGGGCGCTGATCGAGGCCATCGTCGACTTGATCGACCCGCAGCCCGGCGAGACGCTGGTCGAGATCGGCCCGGGCCTGGGCGCGATGACGCTGCCCATCCTGGCGCGCTACAAGCCGCTGACCGTCATCGAGCTGGACCGCGATCTGGCCGCGCGGCTGCGCAAGCGTGACGACGTCGAGGTCATCGAGAGCGACGTGCTCAAGGTCGACTTCCGCGCGCTGGCTGCTGCCAAGGGCGCCAAGCTGCGTGTGGTCGGCAACCTGCCCTACAACATCTCCACGCCCATCCTCTTCCACCTGCTGGACGCGGTGGACGACGTCGTTGACCAGCACTTCATGCTGCAAAAGGAAGTGGTCGACCGCATGGCCGCCGCGCCGGGCGGCAAGGACTACGGGCGGCTGTCGGTCATGCTGCAGTGGCGCTACGACATCGAATCGGTGCTGGACGTGCCGCCCGAGGCCTTCGACCCACCGCCGCGCGTGGACTCGGCCATCGTGAGCATGCAGCCGCTGAAGGCGCCACCGGGGCTGGACCCGGCGTTGCTGGGCGCGCTGGTGACCAGCGCCTTCTCGCAGCGCCGCAAGCTGCTGCGCCACAGCCTGGGCCGCTGGCTGACGGAGCGCGGCTACGCGGGCCACTTCGATCTCCAGCGCCGCGCCGAGGAAGTGCCGGTGAACGAATTCATCGCGCTGGCGTTGGAAGTCGCGCCGCAGAAATGAAAAACGGGACCCGAGGGTCCCGCTTCTTCATCGACAGGTCGAAACGCTCAAGCCGCGTTCAACCACATCGACGTGTCGAAGGCGCTGCACATCATCGGCATGTTCATGCCGAAGTTGGGGTTGCCTATCGTTGCCTTCGCGCTTTTCGGCGCAGGCTTTTCAATCACCGGGGCCACATCAGTAGCCCGCTCCCATGACCCGTTTTCTTGGGAGCGGGCTACTGAAAAGAATAGAAACACCGGAACGCTATCTTCCGGTCGGCCCAGTAGTCGGCCGTATCGCGGAAGACGTCGAGCAGCTGCTCGCGCGCCTCGCGGTCGAAGCGCACGTTGTCTGGCAACTGCTCCAGCACCACGACAAAGCCCGGCTGCGAGCCGGCCTTGTGGACGAGGTCGGTCATGCAGTCATGCAGGGCGTCCAGGTTCTTGCCGAAGTGAGCAGGGAAGAGGAAGGCCTGCGCGATGCCATCGAGCACGTCCTGCTTGGACTGTGCCTCCGACAGGTTGGCGTACAGGAAATGCTGGCCCGCTTCTTGGGCGGCCTGCATCAAGTCCTCGACCCGGTAGGCCCGTATGGCCTGCACGATATTGGGACGGACGGTCTGCAAAAGCATGGTCGCGATCCTCCTTTCAAGTCACAAAACGGCTGAACCTTCGACGCTCACCGGGCCGCTGCGGCGCGGATGCGCTTGAAGCTGGCATAGTGATCGTCGGTGTAATAACAAACCTCAGGCGCGGTGGGAGGCTTGCCGCCACAGATGAGGCGGCGAGCGCCCCGGTTGCGCGCGCCAGGGGTCTTGACCGTGTATTCGCGGTAGAAGCCCCGTGCCTGGCGAGGCAGGAGGCGTTCGCGGTTGCCGAACACCACGCCGTCCTTGCTGTAGGGAAACGGGCCGCCGGCGAGAACGAGCCGATGGGTTTCCTGGGCCTGGACGGGCAGCTCGCTCAGCGTGATTTCGGCCAGAGCGGGCGTTGTGGTGGGCGTTGCTTCCTTGGCTTGCACGCCGCCGGCCAGGCCGGAAAGCAGCAGGGCGGTGGTGACCGCCGAGGCGCCTGAGCGCGCCAGCCACGAGAGCAAAAACACGGGTTTACCCTGTTCAGAAAACCGATATGGTACCGAAGCGACCCCAAAAGCTCAAGCCAGATCCCGCTGCCGGAGTCTGAATTGGGGGTATGTGAGCTTGCGCTCACACTCCATTAAGTCCTTGTTTCTTCAGGGTTCGTGACAAGGCTATGACGAAATTTTCGGCCTGAAAACTTCTGTCAATTGGGGGAGTCCGGGCGCTTTTCGGGTGTTCCCGGACGTACCGCGGACGGTCTCATGCCCGTCGCCCCGCATGGCCGCGGGCCTCCAGCTCGCCGGCCGGAGGGCCTTCGGCAGTCGTCGAACAGGCCGCAGGGCCTGTTCTCCGTCCTTGCTCAGCCCCGCGCCGCGTTGGCGTCGGCGACGGTCAGGGCGGTCATGTTGACGATGCGGCGCACGGTGGCCGAGGGCGTCAGGATGTGCACCGGCTTGGCGGCGCCCAGCAGCACCGGGCCGATGGCGATGCCGCCGCCGGCGGCCGTCTTCAGCAGGTTGTAGGAGATGTTGGCGGCGTCGATGTTGGGCAGCACCAGCAGGTTGGCCTCGCCGGTCAGTGGGCTGTGCGGCATCAGCTGCTTGCGGTAGCCGGCGTCCAGCGCGGTGTCGCCGTGCATCTCGCCGTCGACCTCCAGCCAGGGTGCGAGCTGCTGGATCAGCGCCAGCGTGTCGCGCATCTTCACGGCCGAAGGCTTGTCGCTGGTGCCGAAGTTGCTGTGCGACAGCAGCGCGGCCTTCGGTGTCAGGCCGAAGCGGCACATCTCCTGCGCGGCCAGGATGGTGATCTCGGCGAGCTGCTCGGCGTTCGGGTCGTAGTTGACGTGGGTGTCGACCAGCATGACCTGGCGGCCCGGCAGGATCAGCCCGTTCATGCAGGCGTACGTCTTCACACCGGCGCGCTTGCCGATGACCTGGTCGATGTACTGCAGGTGGGTGGCCGTGGTGCCCCAGGTGCCGCACAGCATGCCGTCCACCTCGCCCTTGTGCAGCAGCATGGTGCTGATGAGGGTCAGGCGGCGGCGCATCTCGATCTTGGCGAGCTGCTGGGTGACGCCCTTGCGCTCGGTCATCTGCAGATAGGTCTGCCAGTAGTCGCGGTAGCGGTCGTCGTGTTCGACGTTGACGACGTCGTAGTCACGGCCTTGCTGCAGGCGCAGGCCGAAGCGCTCGGCGCGCTCGGCGATGACCGACGGGCGGCCCACCAGCGTCGGGCGGGCCAGGCCTTCGTCGACGACGACCTGGGCCGCGCGCAGCACGCGCTCCTCCTCACCCTCGGCGTAGGCGACGCGCTTGTTGGGCGCGCGCTTGGCGGCGGTGAAGATGGGCTTCATCGTGTTGCCCGACGCGTAGACGAAGCTCTGCAGCTTCTCGCGGTAGGCGTCCCAGTCCTTGATGGGACGGGCGGCCACGCCCGAGTCCTCGGCCGCCTTGGCCACGGCCGGCGCGATGCGCATCATCAGCCGCGGGTCGAAGGGCTTGGGGATCAGGTACTCGGGGCCGAAGCTCAGCGTCGCGCCGACGTAGGCTGCGGCGACCACCTCGCTCTGCTCGGCCTGGGCCAGGTCCGCGATGGCATGCACCGCAGCGATCTCCATCTCGACGTTGATCGTCGTGGCGCCGGAGTCCAGCGCGCCGCGGAAGATGTAGGGGAAGCACAGGACGTTGTTGACCTGGTTGGGATAGTCCGTGCGGCCGGTGGCCATGATGGCGTCGCTGCGCACGGACTGCACTTCCTCCGGCAGGATCTCGGGCGTGGGGTTGGCCAGCGCGAAGATCAGCGGCTGCGCGGCCATGGTCGCCACCATGTCGGCCTTCAGCACGCCGCCGGCCGACAGGCCCAGGAACACATCGGCGCCGGCGATGGCCTCGCGCAGCGTGCGCTGCGACGTCGGCTGGGCGAAGACCGCTTTGTCCGGGTCCATCAGCTCGGTGCGGCCCTCGTAGACGACGCCGGCCAGGTCGGTCACCCAGATGTTCTCGCGCGGCAGGCCCAGCTTGACCAGCAGGCCCAGGCAGGCGAGTGCCGCGGCTCCGGCGCCCGACGTGACCAGCTTGACCTGCTTGATGTCCTTGCCGACGACCTTGAGGCCGTTCAGGAAGGCTGCGCCGACGACGATGGCCGTGCCGTGCTGGTCGTCGTGAAAGACCGGGATCTTCATGCGCTCGCGCAGCTTGCGCTCGACGTAGAAGCAGTCCGGCGCCTTGATGTCCTCGAGGTTGATGCCGCCAAACGTCGGCTCAAGGGCCGCGATGCAGTCGACCAGCTTGTCCAGGTCGTTCTCGGCCACTTCCAGGTCGAAGACATCGATGCCCGCGAACTTCTTGAAGAGCACCCCCTTGCCTTCCATGACCGGCTTGGAGGCCAGCGGGCCGATATTCCCGAGGCCCAGCACGGCCGTGCCGTTGGAGACCACGGCGACGAGGTTGCCGCGCGAGGTGTAGCGGAAGGCGTTGGCCGGGTCGGCGACGATTTCCTCGCAGGCCGCGGCCACGCCGGGCGAATAGGCCAGCGCCAGGTCGTGCTGGTTGACGAGCTGCTTGGTCGCCGCGATGGCGATCTTTCCGGGGGTCGGGAACTCGTGGTATTCGAGTGCGGCCTGGCGGAGTTGGGCGCGTTTTTCTTCTGGGCTGGGCATGGCGAGGTCAAGCAAGGGCCGGCGGGGCTGGAATCATGCCACCGCATGGCTGTTGAGTGGCTGCGGCTTCCCACACGCAGACAATGGCGGCCATGGGCGAATTCGATCTGATCCGGCGCTACTTCCAGCGCCCTCCCGGTGCGGGCGTCGAGGTGGGCGTGGGCGATGACTGCGCGGTGCTCGTGCCCACGCCGGGCGCGCGCTGGCTGGTGTCCAGCGACATGTTGGTCGAGGGCCGGCACTTCCTGTCGACAGTGGACCCGGCGCGACTGGGCCACAAGGCGCTGGCCGTCAACCTGAGCGACCTGGCCGCCTGCGGCGCGACGCCGCGAGGCTTCACATTGGCGCTGGCCTTGCCGCGCGTTGACGAAGCCTGGCTCGCCGGCTTTGCGCGCGGGCTGCTGCAACTGGCCGACGCCAGCGGCTGCGCGCTGATCGGTGGCGACACCACGCAGGGACCGCTCAACATCTGCATCACCGTCTTCGGCGAGGCACCACCCGGGCAGGCGCTGCTGCGTGGCGGTGCGCGCCCGGGCGACGAGATTTGGGTGTCCGGCCGGCTGGGCGATGCGCGGCTGGCGCTGGAGGTGTTCCGCGGCACGACCAGCCTCGATGGCAACGGTTTCGAGGCTGTGCGCGCGGCGATGGAGCTGCCGACGCCGCGGCTGGCGCTGGGCCAGGCGTTGCGCGGCATCGCGACGGCGGCCATCGACGTCTCCGACGGCCTGCTGGGCGACCTGGGCCACATCCTGGCCGCGTCTCGGGTCGGCGCGCGGCTGGATGTCGACGCGCTGCCGCGCAGCGCCGTGCTGGCCGCACAGCCGGCCGCGTTGCAGCACACCTGCGTACTGACCGGCGGCGACGACTACGAGCTGGTGTTCACGGCGCCGGCCGGCGCACGGCTACCGAATGTGGGCGTGGCGATGACGCGCATCGGCGTCATCGAGACGGAGGCTGGCCTGCGCGTGTTCGACGCAAGTGGCGCCGAGGTCTCGCATGGCCTGCGGTCGTTCGACCATTTCGCGTCATGACCGGCGCACCGATTCGCCCGACGCTGGGCTTCATGCTGCGTCACCCCGCGCGCTGGATCGCGCTCGGCTTCGGCAGCGGCCTGGCGCCCAAGGCGCCCGGCACCTTCGGCACGCTGTGGGCGTGGGGCGTGTTCCTGCTCATCTCGCCGTGGCTGACCGACCTCGGGTGGGTCGTGCTGATCGGCGGCGGCACCGTCGTCGGCTGGTGGGCCTGCACACGTTGCGCGCAGCACATGAACGTGCCGGACCCGGGCGCCATCGTCTGGGACGAGGTGCTGGCCTTCTGGCTGATCCTCTGGCTGATCGCGCCCAGCTCCCTGCTCGGCCAGCTCATCGCCTTCGGTCTGTTCCGCTTCTTCGATGCCGCCAAGCCTGGACCCGTGGGCTGGGCCGACCGGCTCTTCAAGGGGGAGCGTGGCGGCCAGGTCAGCTGGGCGCAGGGCTGGGGCATCCTGTTCGACGACTTCGTCGCGGCCGGTTGTACGCTCGCCGTCATCGCGCTCTACCGCTATGTCATGGGGTGATGCCATGTTTGCTGACGACCACGAACTGATAGACCGCATCGCCGTGGCACTGATGCAGCGGCGCGAGCGCATCGGCACGGCCGAGTCCTGCACCGGCGGCCTCATCGCCGCGGCCTGCACCAGCCTGGCCGGCTCCAGTGCCTGGTTCGAGCGCGGCGTCGTCAGCTACAGCAACGAGGCCAAGGCCGAGCTGCTGGGCGTGCCCAAGGGGCTGATCGCGCTGCATGGGGCCGTCAGCGCCGAGGTGGCCGAGCACATGGCGCGCGGCCTGCTGGCCCATGCGCCCATCGACTGGGCGCTGTCGGTCACCGGCATCGCCGGGCCCAGCGGTGGCAGCGAGGCCAAGCCGGTCGGCACGGTGTGGTTGGCGCTGGTGCACGCCGGCCGGCCGGCGCAGGTCTGGCGCGAGAACTTCAGCGGCGACCGCCAAGCCGTGCGCGCGAAAACCGTGACGGCGGGACTGACGGCGTTGTGCGAGGCGCTGGAAGACAAGGACGCCTGAGGAGCGTCCGTGGCCGGCGTTCAGCCCAGCTTGGCGATCACGCTTTCGGCCGTGATGCTGGAGTCGTCCGGCGGTTGCCAGTTTTGCGCCCAGGCGATGAACTGCTCCTGCGGCATGGGCTTGCAGATGTAGTAGCCCTGGCCCTCGTCGCAGCCCAGGCGCGACAGCATGGCCCAGGCCTTGAGGGTCTCCAGCCCCTCGGCCACCACGGTGAGGCCCAGGTTGTGCGCCAGCTCGATGGTGGAGCGCACGATGCGCGCGTCGTCCAGGTCGCGCTCCATCGCCATGACGAAGCTCTTGTCGATCTTGAGCTCATCGACCGGCAGCCGCTTCAGGTAGGCCAGCGACGAGTAGCCGGTGCCGAAGTCGTCGATGGACAGCTTGAAGCCCATCGCGTGCAGGTGCTCCAGCGTGGACAGCGCCCGTTCGGGGTCGTCCATGATGGCGCTCTCGGTGATCTCCAGGCACAGCGAGGCCGGTGGCACTTCCAGCGGCACCAGCAAGGCCTCGATCTTGGCCGGCAGGTCCTGGTCCATCAAGTCACGCGTGGACAGGTTGACCGACAGGCGCAGCGACAGCCCCGCGTCCAGTGCCTGGCGTGAGAACGCGGCGGCACGCTGTAGCACCCAGGCGCTGAGCAGGCGGATGAAGCCGGTCTGCTCGGCGAACGGGATGAACTGCATCGGCGGCACCAGGCCGCGCGTCGGATGCTGCCAGCGCACCAAGGCCTCGGCGCCGATGACGCGGCCGTACTGCAGGTCGATCTTGGGCTGCAGGAACAGGCGCAACTCGTCGTTCTCGACCGCGCGACGCAGCTCCGACAACAGCGACAGCGACTCCTGGCTGCCTGCATCCAGCTGGGCGTGATAAATCAGGCTGCCGCACTGGCGGCTCTTCGCCGCATACATGGCCAGTTCGGCTCGGCCCAGCAGCAGGTTGACGTCGGCCCCGTGCTCGGGGAAGAGGGCGATGCCAATGCCCGCCCCGAGGTCGATGGTCTCGTTGTCGATCTGCAGCGGGCGCTCGAAGTCCTTCAGGATGGCCAGCGCGGCCTCGCTGGCGGCGTGGGCGTCGGTGTGGGCCAGCAGCACGGCGAACTCGTCGCCCGACAGCCGCGCAAGCACCGAATGCGCCGGCGCGCACAGCGCCTGCAGCCGCTCGGCCACGCTCTGCAGCAGGCGGTCGCCCACCTCGTGGCCCAGTACGTCATTGACGTGCTTGAAGCGGTCCAGATCCAGCATCAGCACGGCACCCGGCGTGTCGCTGTTGGTCAGGTGGTGCTCCAAGAACTCGCCGAAGCGTGCCCGGTTGGGCAGCAAGGTCAGCTGGTCCACATAGGCCAGGTTGTTGACCAGCGCGTCTCGGCGGCGGATGCCTTCGCGCATGCTCTCCAGCGCCAGGGCCAGCTCGTGCACTTCCTCCAGCCGCGAGGTGGACGGCACGGGCGTGTCGTAGTCACCGCGCTCCAGCCGCCGCGCCGAGGTCGACAGCGCCGTGATGGGCCCACTGATGCCGCGCGCCAGCAGCACGCTGAACAGCGCGAACACGGCCACGCCCAGCACGGTCAGGCCCAGCAGCGCCAGCTGCAGTTGCCGGTAGGGGGCCAGCGCCGCGTCCAGCGAGCGCAGCAGCAGCAC
>JACPYV010000043.1 GCA_016195825.1 Burkholderiales bacterium
AATACACGCTGAAAAGCCAGCATCCCGAGTATTCTGACGCGAAGATCCGCGAGATTCTCGACAACAAGACCCCCGTCGGCGGGATCGACTGTTCGTATTTCTTCGCCCGCACGCTGTTCGCCGACAGCCGCGTGCAACGCATTTACGGCGGCACAAACGAGATCATGAAGGAGCTGGCCTCGCGCTCGATGTAGCGCGGGAGTCAGTCCAGCACGCGGCGTGGGAACGCCCGTGCCAACGCCGCATAGCCGGCGTCGTTGGGGTGCAAGTGGTCGCCGCTGTCATAGCCAGGCCGCAGGCGGTCCGGCCGTGCCGGGTCTCGCAGCACGCGGTCGAAGTCAAGCAGGCCGTCGAACGCCGCGGCGTGTTGGCGCAGCCAGCGGTTCACCTGCTGGCGAACTTTCTCTTTGGCCGGCGTGTAATACCCAGCGGCCAGCGTCGTGCCGGCGAAAGGTGCCAGTGTGCTCGCCACCACGCGCAGCCCCTGCCCGCGCATCTGCGCCACGAGGCGCTGGTGGCCTTCGATCAGCGCGCGGGCATCCACCGCCTCGCCCGGGTCGGCGAAAGCGCCCGGCAGACCGATGTCGTTGGTGCCCAGGTGCAGCAGCACGACGCGGGCGCCGCTGGCACCACCCGCCGCCGCGGCGCGCGCCAGCCCACTGGGGCCGAAGGCCGCGCCGGTCGGATTGCGCCGGTCACGCGGCGCGTCACGCAGCAGGCGATTGCCGATCAGACCCTCGTTGAGCACGCCCACGGCGCGCCCCTCGCGGCGCAGCTGACTGGCAAGCTGGTCGCCCAGGCGCTGATCGGCCTCCTCGCTGCTGCCGTCGCCGTCGATCTGCGAGTCGCCGAGCAGCAGCAGCGCCTGAGCTGCCGCCACCGGCTGGACGTCCAGCCCGGTCAGCACCGGCCAGCTGTCGATCGGGATGCTGGGGCCCGGCAACTCGCGCGACCGCGCGTCACCGGGCAGCAGATAGCTCGTCTGCTGGGCCAGCGCATGGACGGTGCGTAGGTCGACGGCCTCGGCGAAATACAGGTCCACCGCCAGCGACTCGCCAGCCGCCACGGCCAACGGCAACGGGTCGCTCCAGACCTCGGCGCCAGCCTCAAGCCGCACGCCGGCAGCGCCGCCGAAGCTCAGGGCCCGGCGGCTGTCCGGCCGCAGCCGGCCCTGGCCCAGGTGCGCTGCCACCTGCGCAGCGCTCAACTGCACGGGCTGGGTGCCGAAGCGGTTGCTGAGCTGCACGCGCAGCGCCTGCCCGGCCAGCGTCGGACGCAGGATGAGCCTGAGTGTCTGGGCCTGCAGCTTCAGGGCTTCGTCGCGCATCACCGGCTGCGCAGCGGTTCGCCAGCTGCCCACCCAGCCCGCCTGGGCCACGGCAGGCGGCAATGCGGCGATCTGCAGCACGGCACACAAGACCAGAGAGAACAGGCGCATGGGCATCCCTTGATTGCAACAGGCGCAGCCTAGCCGGCCGCAGGCACCATGCCCTGGCGATGCGACGAATCACAATCCACGGCGACGAAACCCGCCGGAGCTCCGCCATGTTTGACGCCTACCTCTACGACCACTGCCGCACGCCGCGCGGCAAGGGCAAGCCCGACGGCTCTCTGCACCAGGCCACGCCGATCTGGCTGGTGCGCACGCTGCTGCAGGCACTGCGGCAGCGCACTGGGCTGGACACGGCGCTGGTCGACGACGTCGTGCTGGGCTGCGTGACGCCCATCGCCGAACAGGGTGGCGACATCGCCCGCATCGCCGTGCTGGATGCCGGCTGGGCGCAGTCGGTCGCCGGCGTCACCCAGTCGCGCTTCTGCGCGTCGGGGTTGGAGAGCGTCAACCTGGCGGCGGCCAAGGTCGCCAGCGGCTTCGAGCGCCTGGTGGTGGCCGGCGGCGTGGAGAGCATGAGCCGCGTGCCCATGGGCAGTGACGGTGGCGCGTGGCTGCTGGACGAGCGCGTTGTAAACGCCATCGGGTTCGTGCCGCAAGGCATCAGCGCCGACCTGATCGCGACGCTGGAAGGCTTCACACGCGAGGAGCTCGACACCTGGGCGGCGCGCTCGCACGGACGAGCGGCCCTGGCGCGTGCCGAAGGCAGGTTCGCTCAAGCCCTGGTGCCCGTTCACGACGAGACTGGCGCGCTGCTGCTGGCCGAGGACGAGACCATCCGCCCGCAAACGACGCCGCAGACGCTGGCGGCACTGAACCCCAGCTTCGTCAAGCTGGGCGCGAAGTTCGACCCACTTGCGCTGCGCAACTATCCGCAGGCCGGCACCATCGACCACCGCCACCACGCCGGCAATTCGTCGGGCATCGTCGACGGCGCGGCACTGGTGCTGGTCGGCTCGAAGGCCGGCGGCGGTGCGGCCGGGCTCAGGCCCCGCGCCCGCATCCGCGCGGCAGCCGTGGTCGGCAGCGAGCCCACCATCATGCTGACCGGCACCACGCCGGCCTGCCAGAAGGCGCTGCGTCAGGCCGGCATGCAGGCGAGCGACGTGGACCTGTGGGAAATCAACGAGGCCTTCGCGGCCGTGCCGCTGAAGACCATGCGCGACCTCGGGCTGGACCCGGAACGCGTCAACGTCAACGGCGGCGCGATCGCGCTGGGCCACCCGCTGGGTGCGACCGGCGCAATGCTGCTGGGCACGCTCCTGGACGAACTCGAACGGCGCGACCTCCAGACAGGTGCCGTGACATTGTGCGTTGGCGGCGGCATGGGCATCGCCACCCTCATCGAGCGGGTCTGATCACAGGCGGAGCCAGCCACCGACGCGCAGCTGCCAGCGGCCGCCGTGGTTCTCCCAACGGTGGGGCTCGTAACGGTAGCCGGGGCGCGGACGCTCGTAGTAACCCGGCACCCATTGGTGCCGGCCGCCGCTCCAGCCCCAGTAGCCGTTGATCCAGATGGCACCCGGATAGGGCATCACGGGTACGACCTCCGCGTAAGGTGCCGGTGGCGGCGCGTCCACGATGACCGCCGGCGCGGCGGCGTAGCCACCGTCGTAGTAGCCGCGGTGGGCCGGCACGACGACGCAGGCTGACAAAAGGGCCGCAGTGCCCAGGGCGACTGCAAGGCTGGCTGCTTTCATGAGGTCTCTCCATGCCGCTCCGGGCGGCTGCCGCTCTTCAACCGCCCGGACGGGCGGGCGGATGACGGCTTCACACAGAATTACCTCGGGCCGCGCTGATCGCGGCCGTAGCCGTCCCCGTAGCCGCGGTCATGGTCGTGGTAGTAGCCGCCGTGATAGCCCCGGTGGGCCGGCACGATGATGCAGCCGGACAGCAGGGTCGAGGAGATCAGCGCAAGCGCCAAGGCCAGTCGTTTCATGAATCATCTCCGGGCCGCGGGTGCGCGACCACCCACCACTAACCCCCGCCGCGGGCCGGCGGATGACCGCGTCACAGACCGTTACTTCGACGCTGCCGGCAGATGGCGATCCATTCGTGGACTGAAACCGGCTTCCGGGTTGCACCGGTCGCGGTCCGGCAGTCTGGGCCGGCGCGGCTGAAAACCTCATCCAAACGAGGGACAGGGTTATCAGCAGGTGTCGCATGTCATGCCGTTAGCACGTCAGACCCGCGGTATTCTGTGGCGCTTCAATTTGACCCACTTTCGCCATGAAACGACTGTTGCTGTCCCTGATCCCGCTTGCACTGGCCGCGTGCGCCTCGGCACAGCCCGAAAAGGAAGTGCCGCTCGCCGCCGTCGACAAGGACACCATCTGTGAGCGCGAGGCCCGCACAGGCACCAGCCTGCCCACGACCCGCTGCCGCACCGCCGAGCAGCGCAAGGCCGAGCAGGCCGCAGTGAATCAGACCGAAGAGAACCGCCGCAACTTCCAGGGCCTGGCCACCGGCAAGTGACAGGCGAGTGACGGGGCTCAGCGCGGCTCGCGCAGGAGCCCCGCCAACGCCAGCATGCCAACGGCCAACACGGCCGCCGTCAGCCACAGCGCGGCATCGAAGCTGCCGCTGGCTTCTACCATGCGCCCGGTAAGCGCCGGTGCGCTGACCTGCGCGATGCGGTAGCTCAGCGTCAGCCGCGCCATCGCTTTGCCCGGGTTGGCAGGCGAGCGCCGGCCCACCAGCGCCAGGGTCAGACTGACGATGCCGATGAAGGTCGCGCCGTACAGCAGCGCGCCGGTCAGCGCCGCCGCCAGGCCACCGACCAGCACCGGCAGCAGCACGCCCACGATCTGCAGGCCGAAGGCGACCAGCAGCGCGCCGACGTCGCCCGTGCGCCGCGCGATGCGGTCCCACACGAAGACGGCCGGCGTCGCCGCCAGGCCCACCAACAGCCAGGCCCACGGCCCCTGGCCGGCCAGCAGCGGCTGCTTCTCGACGATGGCGACCGTGAAGGTCGCGTTGATGACGAAGCCCCAGCCGGCGCAGAAATAGGCTGCCACCATCAGCGCCATCCAGCGCCGATTCGGTGCCGCTCCGGCGGAGGACTTGACGACTGGCGGCGGCACCGGCGGGCGCCAGGCCCAGGCCGGGACCAGGAAGGCCAGCCCCAACAGCGCGAAGCCCTGCCATTGTGCGGCCCAGCCCAGCGCCAGCCGCGTCATGCCCATCGCGCCCAGCGCCGACACGACGATGCCCAGCCCCAGGCCGATGAAGTACAGGCCCAGCTCCGGGCGGCGACCCGAGCGCATCAGCCAGCCCTGCACCAGGCCCGAACCCAGCAACATGCCCGCCGCACCGCACAGCCCGCCGACGTAGCGCGACACGGCCCAGACGCCAAAGCTGGTGCTCCAGCCCATCAGAGCCGTGATGACCAGCGCCAGTGGCAGCCCCCAGCTGTACAGCCGCTGGCGCCAGACGGGGCTCTCGATCCAGGCTGCCAACAGCGCGCCGCTCATGTAGCCGGCGTAATTGATGGCGGCCAGCAGACCACCATCCGCGACACCCAACCCGGCCTGCGCGTGCATACGCGGCAGCAAGGGCGTGTAGGCGAAGCGTGCAAGGCCGATGGTCAGCACCAGCGCGCAGATGCCGCCCAGCAGCACCTGCCAGGCCTGCAGACGGGACTCGGGGGTGGCTTGGGCGGCGAGCACCGGCGAAGGCTAACGCCTGCGCGCTGCGCCAGGCTTACGCGATGCGCCGGTCAGTGGCCCTTTACTGTGTTGCGGGGCTTGCAATGTGCTCACCCGGGCCCAGTTGCCGGATCAGAACAACCAGGACCACCCACCGTGCCGCTGCTGATCTGCTTTAGCCTCGTCCTGCTGGCCGCAGCGGGCATCGCCGCCTGGCCGCTGTGGGTGCGCCACCGCCGCGAACGCATCGCCGGGCGCCCCTTCCCCCAGCCCTGGCGGCGCATCCTGCGCCGGCGCGTGCCGCTGGCTGCGAGGCTGCCCGCCCGCCAGCAGCTGAAGCTGAAGGCGCTGATGCAGGTCTTCCTGGCCGAGAAAGCCATCATCGGCTGCCGCGGCCTGAGGGTGACTGACGAGATCCGCGTGACCATCGCCGCGCTGGCCTGCCTGCCGCTGCTGGGTGCGGCGCGCGGCATCTACCCGGAGTTGCGCCAGGTGCTGGTCTATCCGGGCGCTTTCGTCGTCGAGCGGCCGGTCACCGAGGCGGGCGGCGTGCAGTCCGACCAGCGCCGCGCGCTGGCTGGCGAGAGCTGGAGCCAGAGCCAGGTGCTGCTGGCCTGGGACGAGGTGGCGCGCGGCGCGGCCACGCCGGGCGACGGCCACAACGTGGTCATCCACGAGTTTGCGCACCAGCTCGACCAGGCCAACGGCCCGGCCAACGGCGCGCCGGCGCTGGGCACGGCGCAGGACTACCGGCGCTGGTCCACGGTCATGCAGAACGAATTCGACGCGCTGCGGGGGCGACTGGCGCGTGGCGAGTCGGGGCTCATCGATGCCTATGGCGCGACCGACCCGGCCGAGTTCTTCGCCGTGATCAGCGAGCTGTTCTTCGAGCGCCCCATCGAGCTGGCGGCCGGGCACCCGGCGCTGTACGGCGAGCTGAGCGGCTACTACCGGCTCGATCCGGCGGGCTGGGTCTAGGGCCTGTCAGAAGCCCAGGCTGGCCAGCAGGTCGTCCACGTCGTCCTGCTTGAGCGCCTTGTCGGGCGTCTGCACGCCACCTAGTTCCTCAGGCGCCACGGCCGTGGTTGCCTTGGGCAGCGACTGGATCAGCTCCTTGAGCGGCGGCTCGGCGCGCTCCAGCATCTTGCTGACCTTGTTGATGACTTGGCCCGAGAGATCCTGGAAGTCCTGCGACATCATGATCTCGGTGTGCAGCGACTTCTCGCGCGCGGCAAAGCTCGCCGCGTCGGAAGCGTAGGCTGCACACAGCTTCATCAGCGCGCGGGCACGGTCGGGACTGATGTTGCTGGACAGGGCCAGGCGGTTCAGCGCGTCAGACAGCTCGCGGCCCTTCTTGCGCACGGCCTCGGCATCGTCCTGCGCGGCTTCCACCAGGTTCAGCACCTTGGTGGCGGCCTGCTCCGTCATGCTGCGCACGTACGCCAAGCGTTCGCGGGCATCCGGGAGTTCGTCGACCACGTTGTGCAGGATCTGGGCGGCATCGGCCCGGATCATGGTCTGGATGGACGCGTCGGACATCTGGAACTCCCTTGCTTGCTCCCGTCAACAACGACAGGGCTCTGGGCAGTTTAGGACCGGTGCCATGCAACGCAAATGCCCCGTGGCCGGCCGAACGCGGCCTTTGTCACGGCGGCTGCAAACGTATTCAATGCGCCGCCAGCAGGGCCCGCAACGCCGTGACCTGCGCCACGTCCAGCCGGCCCGCGGCCTCGGCAAGCGCGAGCTGCCTCCGCCCCAGCGCCAGCAGCAGATCGGCCTCCAGCCCCGCGGCGGCCAGTGCCGCGATGTGGCGGGCCAGCACGCCGGTGTCGCCGCGCGCGATCGGGCCGGACACGGCGCCGGCCAGGCCGCGCGCCGCCGCCGTGTCCAGCGTGCCGCGCGTCAGTGGCATCAGCGCGGCCAGGGCCTGGTCGCCCACCAGCCCGGCGGCAGACCACAGCGCGCCGGCCTCGGCCAGCACCGCCAGCACACCGCTGGCCGCCAGGTTGGCGGCGGCGTGATAGGCCGCCCGGGCCTGCGCCGTCATCGGTGATGGCAGGGCCAGCGGCACCATGCCCAGCTGGCGGGCGAGCGCGTCCAGTTCGGGGCGGTGCGCGGCGTCGGCCTCGATGCCAACATGGGCGCCGCCCAGGCCTGCGTCGCCTGCCAGCAGCTTCAACGGGTGAAAGCCCGCCCCGGCCGGCGCCGACGCCAGGGCCGACAACGGCGTCGCGCCGCTGCAATGCAGGGCCACCTGACCGGGCCGCCAGGGCAGCCCGGCAGCCACAGCAGCGATGGCATCGTCGGGCACGGTCAACCAGACCCAGTCTGCGGCCCGCGCCGCCTCGGCCGCCGTCAGCTCGCCCGCACCGGGCGAGCGGCGGCCGATGACGACGTCGTGGCCCGCCGCACGCAGCGCTGGCACCAGCGCCCGGGCCAGCCGCCCGTGGCCGATGCAGGCGTGCCGGCGGGTCATGCCGTGGCCCGCGCCGTCACGGCTTCGTGAACTTCAGCGTCATGCGGTCGCTCTCGCCGATGGCCTGGTACTTGGCGCGGTCCTTGTCCTTGAGGGCATAAGTCGGCGGCAAGGTCCAGACGCCATCGGGATGATCGGCCGTGTCCTTTGGGTTGGCGTTGATCTCGCTGCGCCCGGCGAGCTTGAAGCCGGCAGCCTCGGCGAACTTGATGACGGTGGCCTCCTGCACATAGCCCGTCGGGGCCTTGGGGTCCTGGGTGCGCGAAGCCGGCAGGCGGTGCTCCTCGACGCCGAGGACACCACCTGGCTTGAGCGCCTTGAAGGCGGCGTCAAAGACGGCCTGGGCCGTGCCGCCGTTCATCCAGTTGTGCACGTTGCGGAAGGTCAGCACCGCATCGGCGCTACCGGGCGGGGCGATGTCGAACACGCCCTTGGCGGGGTCGAAGGCCGTGATCTTGACCTTGCCATAGACACCCATGGAGTCCATCTTGGCCTTGAAGCGCGCGCTGCCGCCGTCGGCCGCATAGAGCTGGCCCTGCTCGCGCAGGTAGGGCGCCAGGATCTCGGTGTACCAGCCACCGCCCGGGACCAGCTCGACGACCGTGTCGGTGGGCTTGATGCCGAAGAAGCTCAGCGTCTCGTAGGGATGGCGCCAGGCGTCGCGGGCGACGTTGCCGACGCTGCGATGGTCGGCCGCGACGGCGGCCTTCAGCGGGTCGGTGCCTTGGGCTTGCACGCCGAGGGCGGCGACTGCGAGGGTGGCGACGGTGAACCAAGTCTTCATGAGCGGGTGTCTCCTGATGGGGGCGACCAGTATGAGGCGGCGCGAATACCCCTGACGAAGGTCAGCGCAGGGTCCAGCCGGCCCAGGCGGCCACGGTGTCCAGCAGCACCGTGATGACCAGGATGGGCAGCGGCAGTCCCAGCAGAGTGCCCAGCAGGTAGTGGCGCCAGGGCACGCCCGACAGCGCCAGCGCGTAGTTCAACGCCGGCAGCGAATGGAAGACCAGGCGCAGCAGGATGACGCTGCGCAGTGGGTGCGCGTCCAGCCGCACGAACAGCCGCCGCGCCAGTGCCCCCTTGAGCTCGCGCAACGCATCCGAGCCCAGCGCACGCACGATGACGAAGGTCAGCATGCAAGACATGCAGGCGGCGACGTAGGTGAGCAGCGCACCCCAGACCGGCCCCAGCGCCAACACCGCCGCAGCCAGGAAGAAGCCGCCGGGGATGTGGACCAGGTTGGCCAGCGCGAACAACGCCGCAAACGCCAGCAGGCCCCAGACACGGTGCTGCTCGAAGCCCTCGCGCACGGCCTGCAGGCTGATGCGGTCGCGCAGGCCGCTGACCTCGATGAAGGCCCATCCCAGGGCCACGAAAACCAACACCGCCAGCCAACGCCAGCGCCGGGGCGCTGACGACGGGGTGGCGGTGTGGGTGGGTTTCAACGTTTGGGCTTGGGAGGCTTCTTGGCCCCGGAAGTATCGGCCGGCGCGACGACGCCCTTCACGGCCGCCTGGGCGAGCTTGAAGAACACGTCGGTGTTGTCGACGACGCCCGTGAAAGCCAGCGCACCGGGACCGTAGGCCGACAGCGGCACGTCGGTGGCCGTGTGCACGGCCGTTTCGCCGGGCACCTGGCCAGTGACCAGGTAGTCGCCCACGGCGTCGTCACGCTCCTGGGCATTGGCCGGATACCACTTCAGCGGCGCGTCGCTGGCGAAGGGCTGCTGGCCGTCGCGCTGCGGCGTCTTCTTGGTGCGCCAGTCCTCGTAGCGGTCGGCGTTGGCGCCGTAGCCCACCAGCAGGCGGAAGTCGATGTCGGTGGTCTCGGGGTAGCCGTCCGCCGCCAGCCTGTAGTGCGGGAAACCGGCCTTCTCGTAGACGCCCACGACGCTGTTGCGCAGGTTGGCCACGCCCTTCTTGGCAGCCAGCTCGGCCAGCGCCTTGTCGGTGACGGTGGAGCCGCCGATCAGCGCGGCGCCTGAGCATTCGTGGTCAGCCGTCACGATGACGATCGTGTCGCCCTGCTCGGCCTCGAAGTCCTGCGCCACGCGCACGGCGCGGTCGAACTCCAGCGTGTCCAGCATCCAACGCTCGGTGTCCATGTTGTGGGCTTGTTTGTCGATGGAGGCGCCCTCGATCATCAGCACGAAGCCCTTCGGCGAATGCTTGAGCACGCCGATGGCCTTGGCGGCCATCTCGTCGAGCATGGGCTGGTCGGGCAGGCCGAAGTCGTCGACGACGCTGCAGCCGGACAGGCCGTTCTTCTCCGTGCCGCGGCGACCGTTGATCTTGTCCAGCGCCACGTTCATGTTGGAGAACGCGAACAGGCCCAGCAGCGGCTTGGCGGCGTCGGCCTTGTCGAGGTCGGCCTTGGTCGCGGCGTAGCTGAAGCCGGCGCCCTGGAAGGCGGCGATCAGGTCGCGGCCCTTATCCAGCGAGCCCGCCGCGGCACCCCAGCGCTTGACGATCTCGGCAGTGTGCGCCTCGGTCGCGGAGAAGGCGTAGTCGTTGCTGTCCGTGCGGCCCGAGCCCGGCGTGCCGGCCGGCAGGAACCACTTGCGGCCGCCGCCCATCAGCACGGTCAGCCCGGTCAGGCCGCGGTCGTCGAAGAACTGGTCCACGATGCCGGTCCCCGCGCCGCGGTTGCTGGTGTGCACCGCGTTGCCGGCAGGCGTGGCGTCGAAGACGTCGGCCGTCGTGACCACGCCCAGCTGCTTGCCCTGGGTGCGGTGCAGGTATTCGCTCAGGTACTCCACGCGCGGGTTGTCGAAGGGGTCCGTCGTGTCGTCAGGGAACACGCCCTCCTCGTTGTTGTTGTTCTTGTTGCCGCTGACGTAAGCCGTCATGCCTGGCGAGGAGTCAGTGACGATGGAGTTCAGCGACGAGGTCTTCACCAGTGCCGTGGCCGTGAAGCTGTCCATCGCCAGCGGCTGCAGCGCCTTGCCCTGCGCGTAGCCGTGCACGATGCGCGCGGCCGTGCGCTGCGCAGCACCCATGCCGTCACCCAGCAGGATGATGATGTTCTTGACCTTGGGGCCCATCGCCGCGGTGAACGGCACAACCTCGAAGTTGCCGCGTGCCGTGACCTTCTGGCCGTCGGACTGCGTCGCCTCGACGCTGACCTCGTGCAGGCCGGCGGCGGCAGCCGAGACCGCACGCACGGTCGCGATCGCGGTGTCTGCAGCCAGGCCCTTGGTGCAGCCGCTCGCGCAGTCGCGCAGCGCGACGGCAGCCGAGGCCGGCTTGCCGTCGACGAAGAATCGGGCGGCGGCGATCTTCTGACCCGCGTCAGGCTTGATGGTGGCCTGCAGGTCGAAGCGCTGGCCGGGCAGGAAGCGGGCAATGACCGGCTCGGGGCGGCCGCTGGCAAACAGCTCGCTGGGCGGCGTCAGACGGGTCACGGTGGGTGCAGCCAGCGCGGAACCCGCGGCCAGGGTGGCAAGAAGCAGGGCTTGTTTCATCGGATGAGGCTCAGTGCGAATGAGAGATGGCGGCCACGGGCCGGGTGGCGAGCGCGTCGGGGTCGAGATGCAGTCGCACCCAGGACACACGCCCGTCCTCGTCCTCGGCGGGGCCGTATTCCAGCCGGCCGGTCAGCGCCAGCGGCCCGGGCTGGTGGGCGACGAAGCGCTCACGCTGCGACTCGGGCAGCAGCACGGTGACGGTGGCGGCCGGCAGGTCGTCGGCCTCGCCGTCGGCATGCTCGGCCATGGCCACGGGGCGCGGTGTCAGCAGAAAGCGGCCGGCCTGCGGCTGCTCGCGCTGCACCATGAAGCCGACCAGGCGCACCGCTTGACCATGGGCGGCCAAGAGGCGGGCCGAGGGCTGCAGGCCGCGCGGGCCGATGGGCTGGGCGAAGAAATCGGCAAAGGCCAGCTCCGCCGGCACGGCCGTCTGCGCCACCGCGGGCAGCGCCATCAGCCCGGCGAGCGCCAACGGCAAGAAGAGTTTCATAGGGGACGCCACGCGACCAAAGCCGCAGATGGTCGCTCGGCCATGTGTCAAAACCGTGACGCGGCCGCTGCCAGGCCTCACAGGTCAGGCTGCGCGCAGACGTGGGCGCGGCCTGCCGTCCGACAAGGTCTCGTCAGCTGCGCACCCGGCCTTGGCCACGATGGCCATCGCACCCAACCCCACCGCAGCGAGCACCACCGACGCCCACGCACCTTCAGCCTGAGGCGCACCCTGGTCGTGGTGAAGCCTTACTGGCGGGGAAACCGCGCCGTGTGGTCTGGGACGCCCTCGTCGGCCTGATGGTCGAGAACCTGCTCAATCGCGAGTTCAGTCCGGTAGCGCCGGATCGCGTCTGGACGAGCGACATCACCTCCGTGGCCACCGACGAGGGCTGGCTGTACTTGGTGGCCGTCATCGATCTGTTCAGCACTCAGGTGGTGGGCTGGTCGATGCAGCCGCACATGCGGCGCGAGATGGTCATCGACGCATTGCGCATGGCCTGGTTCTGACGCAAGACCGAGACCGGGCTGATCTTCCACAGCGATCGCGGAAGTGAATACTGCAGCGGAGACTGCCGCGCGGAGCTGACCAAGTACGGCATGCGCAGTTCGATGAGCCGCAAGGGCAACTGCAGGGGACAATGCACCCACAGAAAGCCTGTGGTGGGGAACGCTGAAGGTTGGCCGGCTACACGGGCAGCGGTTCTCGACCCGGCGCGAGGCGATGGACGAGATCGTCGACTGGCTGACGTTCGACAACCACCGGCAGCTTCACTCGTCGCTGGGCTACGTCAGTCCGATGCAGTTCGAAAGGGCCTGGCTTGCCGCCCAACAAAGGCAAGCCGCGTAACAGTCTCAGCTATGGGATCCGGGAAACGCGGGCAAGGTCAGTGCCTCCGCCATCGCGCTGCGATGGATCGGCTCCCTGGTCATCACTGATCCCCTCAATTTATTCGTCACCATTTGGCCAAAGCTTGGCGAAGTCGAACGAAAGCTGGCGGTGGTGTCGGATGGACAGCAGGTAGACCGTCGCATTGGCGTCCATGGCCGTGTAAAGCATCAGGTAGTCGCCATGCAGGTATTCGCACAGGGCGCTGGCTGCACCGGCGGGCAGCACCGCGAGCTGGGCCAGGGCCTCCGCCGATTGCGGCGGGTTGTTCAGGTAGCGCCGGCCGATGCGAGGGAACCGGGCGAGGTTGGGAATGACCGTGGCGCGCAGTTCGGCCAGCAGGTCGTCGAAGGCAAAGGCCGCGTCGGCTTCGGTCAGAAACGCTTCGATGGCGTCCAGCCGCTCCAGGAAGCTCGCAGTCAGTTCGACCCGGTACAGATCCTCAGCCACGCTTCTTGGCGGCCTTGCCAGTGGCGGCGCCTGCCCGGCGCTGCTGAAGTTGAGCGATCGTGGCATCTGCGCCAAAGGTGCGGCCGGCCTCGATGTCGGCCAGGCCGCGCTTGGCGTCGTCGATCAGCAGCAGGTGGATGCGCTCTCGCTCCAGGCGGTGGTAGTAGTCCAGTCGGTCAGCGTCAATCAGGGCGACGTAGCTCTCGCCGTTCTTGGTGATGATCTTTTCCGCACCGGCCTTGGCCTGGTCGGCCAGCTCGGATAAGTTGGCCCGCGCTTGAGTAAACGGCACCACATCAGTGACTGAGAAGCCCATAGCGTGCCCCGGCAGAAAGTGAACAGAATTCTGTGCAGTCTAACGCTACACCTCAAGGCTTAGGCGCAAGGCGGCGTCAAAGCCTCTGAGGCGCAACGCGTCTAGCTGCCGAACGCGGCGGCACCAGGCACCTTGCCCGCACCGACAGGTTTGACGGGCCGACCGGCGCCTGCTCCATGAGCACGCCGTGTTCCATAAATAAGGTCGACACGCCCTGCGCGTGCAGCGCCTCGACAGCACGATCAACTGCAGCCCGTGCAAGGGCATCCAACTCGTCAATGCTGTGGTCCAGGATGAAGCGCGCGCCCATGGGTCGCCATCGGAGCTGCGATGCAGTAAGCGAAGGCCCGGCGACCACGTGGCCCAAGCGCGCGGCCCACTCCGGTCATGCACCCAAACGAGATCGCGCGTGACAAATCCTCAGCGTCTCGCTAGGTGCGGATGGTCTTGATGGCGGTCGGTAAGCCGACCTTGCAGATGACGGCCTTCCAGGTGCAGGAAGGCGTTTTGATGATGCTGGCCACGAATGGTCTCCTTCGGGTGAAGGTGTACCGAAACCGTGACCTTTTGGGGCTATGGCGAATAGCCATCGACGCAACAGCACAAGCGCTAAGCTGTTGATACCAAACGGGAATATCTGGTAGGCCGTGTTGGACTTGAACCAACGACCAAAGGATTATGAGTCCTCTGCTCTGACCAACTGAGCTAACGGCCCCCGGGGGAAATCGGGAAAAGCGCGGATTCTAGTCAGCGCTGCGAGAGGGCCTGACCAACCATGCGCGACGTGATGTCCACAATCTGGATCATGCGGTCGTAGGCCATGCGCGTGGGGCCGATGACGCCCAGGGTACCGACGATCTGGCCGTCGACTTCGTAGGGCGCGCTGACGATGGACAGCTCCTCGTAGGGCACGACCTGGCTTTCGCCGCCGATGTAGATGCGCACGCCTTCGGCGCGACTGGAGGTGTCCAGCAGCCGCATCAGCTGCGTCTTCTGCTCGAACAGGTCGAACAGCCGGCGCAGGCTGCCCATGTCATGGCTGAAGTCCTGCACGGTCAGCAGGTTGCGCTCGCCGGAGACGATGACTTGCTCGTCCTGCTGCGCCATCGCCTCGGTGCCGACCTGCACGGCTGCGCTCATCAGGCCGGCGATCTCGCCACGCAGTGCGTCGACCTCGTGGCGCAGCCGTTCACGCACGGCCTCCAGCGACAAACCGGCGTAGCTGGCGTTGAGCCGGTTGCTGGCCTCGGCGAGTTCGGACTGGCTAAGGTCCTGTGCGGTGAAGATGACACGGTTCTGCACGTCGCCGTCTGGCGACACCAGGATGACCAGCACGCGCCGGTCGCCCAGGCGCAGGAACTCGATGTGGTGGAAGACGCTGGGCTTCTTGGGTGAGGTGACCACGCCCACGAAGCTGGACAGGTTGGACAGCATCTGCGCCGCGCTGGCGATGACGCGCTGGGGCTGGTCGGGCTGCAGCTGCGCCGTCTCCACGCCGATGAGGCCGGGCTGGGCCGTCAGCATGGTGTCGACGAACAGGCGGTAGCCGCGCGCCGTCGGGATGCGGCCGGCGCTGGTGTGCGGGCTGGCGATGAGACCCAGTTCCTCCAGGTCGGCCATCACGTTGCGGATAGTCGCCGGGCTGAGTTCCAGGCCCGAGGCCTTGGACAGCGTGCGCGAGCCGACCGGCTGCCCGTCCGCGATGTAGCGTTCGACCAGGGTTTTCAGCAGGGATTTGGAGCGCTCGTCGAGCATCCCGCCATTCTATGAACAGCCCTGTTCCCGCGGAGAGAGGCGATACCCCTGTGGTGTAATTTGCCGCATGGCCGAGCGCTTCAGACATGTCGCCATCGTGGGCAAGCATCAAGCGCCTGGCATCCGGCCGGTGCTGGAGGAGATTGCCCAATTTTTGTGCAGTCAGGGGCTGGATGTCTCGCTCGAAGCGGACACCGCGCTGAACACCGGCCTGACGGGCTACGACGCCCTTTCCTACGACGAGCTCGGCCGCGCCTGCGACCTGGCGGTGGTCATCGGCGGCGACGGCACCATGCTGGGCTTTGCACGCGAGATGGCGCGCTACGGCATCCCGCTGCTGGGCATCAACCAGGGACGGCTGGGCTTCATCACCGACATTCCCATCGAACGCTGGCGCGAATCGCTCGCACCGGTGCTGGCCGGCGACTACGAGGTGGAGCCGCGCGCGATGCTGGAAGGCGCTGTGCTGCGCGACGGTGAGTCCATCTTCTCGGGCCTGGCGCTCAACGACGTCGTCGTCAGCCGCGGCGGCACCGCGGGCATGGTGGAGCTCAAGATCGAGGTCGGCGAGCAGTTCGTTGCCAACATGCGCGCTGACGGCCTCATCATCGCCTCGCCCACCGGCTCGACTGCCTACGCGCTGTCGGCCGGCGGGCCCCTCCTGCACCCCAGCATCGCGGGCTGGCTGCTGGTGCCGATCGCGCCTCACACCTTGTCCAACCGCCCCATCGTGCTGCCCGACAGCGGCGAGGTGCGCATGGAGATCGTCGCCGGCCGCGACGCGTCGGTGAACTTCGACATGCAAAGCCTGGCCAGCCTGCTGCACGGCGACACCATCACCGTGCGGCGCAGCCAGCACCAGGTCCGCTTCCTGCACCCCAAGGGCTGGAGCTATTACGCGACGCTGCGTCGCAAACTCCGTTGGTATCTCTGATCCATGCTGCGGCACCTCAGTCTCAAGGACTTCGTCATCGTCCCGGCCCTCGAGCTTGACTTCGAGGCCGGCTTCGCCGTGCTGACCGGCGAGACCGGCGCGGGCAAGTCCATCCTTATCGATGCGCTGCAACTGGCCCTGGGCGGCCGCGGAGACGCCGGCGTCGTGCGCGAGGGCGCGGCCAGGGCCGAGATCTGCGCGGAGTTCGACACCCCGCCGCATCTGCGCGCCTGGCTGGACGATGCCGGATTCGAACCCGACGATGCACTGCTGCTGCGCCGTGTCATCGACGCCAGCGGCAAGAGCCGCGCCTGGGTCAACGGCGGCGCGGCAACGCTGACCCAGCTGCGCGAGCTGGCCGACCACCTGCTGGACATCCACGGCCAGCACGCCTGGCAAGGCCTGACCCGCCCGGCCGCGGTACGCGAGCTGCTGGACGGCTTTGCCGGCCTGGACACCGCACCACTGGCACGCACCTACGCCGCCTGGAAGCAAGCCGCAGAGGCACTTGAAAAGGCGCAGGGCCAGCAGGCCGACGCGCTGCGCGAGCGCGAACGCCTGGCCTGGCAAATCGGCGAGCTGGACGGCCTGGCGCCGGCCGAGGGCGAGTGGGAGGAACTGAACGCGGAGCACCAGCGCCTGTCGCACGGCCAGTCGCTGATCGACGCGGCCAAGTCCGCGCTCGATGCGCTAGACGAAGCTGAACCCAGCGCGCAGTCGCTGGCCGGTGCCGCGCTGGAGCAGCTCGAACGCGTACTCGACCACGATGACCGCCTGCTGTCCGCCGTGCAGGCGCTGCGGGACGTGCAGGCCCAGTTGCAAGACGCCAGCCACACGCTGTCGGCCTACCTGCACAAGGCCGACCTCGACCCTGGCCGCCTGTCCGAGCTGGACGAGCGTGTGTCCGCCTGGATGACGCTGGCGCGCCGCTACCGCCGTCAGCCGCAGGAACTGCCGGCGCTGTTGGCACAGTGGCGCGCCGAGCTGTCCGCGCTGGACGCCGCCAGCGACCCCGCCCAGCTAGAAGCGGCACTGGCCGCGGCCCGGCAGGCCTTCGACGCCGAAGCGAAGGCAGCCAGCCGGACTCGGCATGCCGCGGCGCCCAAGCTGGCCACCGCCGTCAGCGCTGCCATGCAGCAGCTGGGCATGGCCGGCGGCCAGTTCGACATCGCGCTGAGCGCGACCGACGGCCCGCAGAGCTTCGGCCTCGAATCCGCCGAATTCCTGGTTGCCGGACACGCCGGCAGCACGCCGCGACCATTGGCCAAGGTAGCGTCGGGCGGCGAGCTGTCGCGCATCGCGCTGGCCATCGCCGTGACGACCAGCCAGGCCACGACCGAGGCCTCACCCGGCACGCTGATCTTCGACGAGATCGACGCCGGCATTGGCGGCGCCGTCGCCGAAACGGTGGGCCGCCTGATGAAGCAGCTGGGCCGCGAACGCCAGGTGCTGGCTGTGACTCACCTGCCCCAGGTCGCCGCCTGCGCGGACCGCCACCTCGTCGTCGCCAAGCGCCTGCTGGATGGCACCACTGCCAGCCGAGTGGCGCCCGTCAGCGGCGAGGCCCGCGTGGCCGAGGTTGCCCGCATGCTGGGCGGCGAGCGGCTGTCGTCCACCAGCCTGGCGCATGCGCAGGAAATGCTGGACGCCTCGACCTCGGCGAAGCCACGCAAGGCCAAGTCATGAGCCCTTCCGAAACCGATTGGCATGGCGATGTCGTGCTGCTGACCGGCATGTCCGGCGGCGGCAAGTCCGTGGCCATGCATGCATTGGAAGACGCCGGCTACTTCTGCGTCGACAACCTGCCGGCCGAGTTGCTGCTGGATTTCCTGCGCCTGGAGCAGCAACGCGGCGAGCGCCGTGTCGCCATCGCCGTGGATGTGCGCTCGGTCGGGTCGCTGCCGCTGATGCTGCCGCTGCTGAAGGACTTGCGCGCACGCGGAGTCGCGGTGCGCTCGGTCTTTCTGGACGCGAACAACGACGCACTGATGCGCCGTTTCTCCGAGACACGCCGCCCGCACCCGCTGCGGGAATCCCGCGAGGACCGTGACACTGGCTTCGGCCCTTTGAGCGGCGCCGCCGAGGACGGCCACCACCTGCTGCTGGATGCAATCCGGCTGGAGCGCGAACTGCTGGGCGGGCTCAAGGCCGAGTCCACCGTCATCGACACCAGCCAGTTGCGCCCCGCGCAGTTGCGCGCCTGGGTGGCCGACCTGGTCGGCGCCAACGCCGGCCCCAAGCTGACGCTGGTGTTCGAGTCCTTTGCGTTCAAGCACGGCGTACCCAGCGACGCGGACTTCGTCTTCGACGTGCGGGTGCTGCCCAACCCCTACTACGACCGCGAGCTGCGGCCGCTGACCGGCCGCGACGCGCCGGTGGCGGCCTATCTCGCGGCTCAGCCTGAGGTCGGCCTGATGATGGGCCAGATCGCCGGCTTTCTGTCGCGCTGGCTGCCCAACTTCGCAGCTGACCAGCGCAGCTACCTGACCGTGGCCATCGGCTGCACGGGGGGCCAGCACCGCTCGGTCTACCTCGTTGAGATGCTGGCACGCCAGTTCAGCCACCACGGCCACGTGCTCAAGCGCCACCGCGAGCTGGATGCACGCTGACAATTCAGAACAAATATTCTAGACATTGAGTTCTAGAACGTTTATGCTGAAAAGCATGAACACGAAGACCCCACCTACTCGGCCCACAGCCGCGGAGCTGGACCTGCTGCAGGTGCTGTGGCGCCTGGGCCAGGCCGACGCCAAGGCCGTGCACGAGGCCTTGCTGCCCGACCGCCCGGACGCCACCTACGCCACGGTGCTGCGCCAGCTGCAGGTCATGCACGGCAAGGGCTTGCTGAGCCGCGACGAGAGCCAGCGCCCGCAGCTGTACGCTCCCGTGCATGCCCAGGACAAGCTGCAGCAGTCGCTGATGAAGGACTTCATCGCCAAAGCCTTCGCGGGCTCGGGCAAGGCGCTGGTACTGGCGGCGCTGAAGAGCCATGTCAGCGCGAAGGAACGCGCGGAGATACGCCAGCTGCTGGCCAACAACAACGGGGACGGCGCATGAGCCTGGATATCGCAATGACCGCCTGGGGCTGGGCGCTGCTGAACTTCATCTGGCAAGGCGCCGTCATCGGTGGCGTGGCCGCGCTGTTGCTGGCGCTGATGCGCGGCGCTTCTGCACGCCGGCGCTACGCTGTCTGCGCGCTGAGCCTGCTGCTTTGCCTGGGCCTGCCGCTGGCGCAATGCCTGGACCTGGCCGCACCGGCCGACGGCGACTTTACCGGCGAGCTGCAACCGCTGGCCGAGCAGTTGCCGGCGCTGGTCACGGCATGGGCCCTGGGCACCGGCTTGATGCAGGCGCGCATGGCGCTGGGCCTGGCCTGGGTGGGCCGCGCCAGGCGGCGCAGCACACCCGCGCCGGCTGAGTGGCAGGCACGTCTGGACGCCCTCGCCCATCGGCTGGGCCTGCGCCGCGACGTCAGACTGCGCCTGCTGCCCGAGCTGGCCGGGCCCATCGCGCTGGGCATGTTCAAGCCCTGCGTGCTGCTGCCGGCCGCTCTGCTGAGCCGCCTGCCGGTGGACTTGCTGGAGGCGCTGCTGGCCCATGAGCTGGCCCATGTGCGGCGCTGGGACTACGCCGTCAACCTGCTGCAGAGCATGGTCGAGGCCTTGCTGTTTTTCCACCCGGTGGTCTGGTGGCTGTCGGCCCGCATGCGCGCCGAACGCGAACTGGTGGCCGACGAGATCTCGGCCGACCTCGTGGGTGATTCGCGCCGGCTGGCGCTGGCCCTGCACGCACTGGCCGAACTGGACGCACACGACGCCACGCCCGCCGTCGCGCTGGCCGCCCGCGGCGGCGACCTGCTAGGCCGCATCGAGCGCCTGCTCGCCCCCCGGCCGCAGGCCACGGGCTGGAAGCTCGCTCTGCCGGCGCTGCTGATCGCGGCAACCAGCTTCGTCGTGCAGGCTGCCGGCCGCGACACCTCGCGGGCGCCCGACACACCGGCACCGGCCGTCAAGGCAGCTCCGTCCGAAACTCCGCCGGCGCAGCAGCTGCGCCTTCCGGTGAACGCCAAGCATGTGCTGGTCGTGGACGACGCAACCGGCAAGGTGCTGATGGCGCGCGACGCCGATGCCATCGTGCCCATCGCGTCGCTGACCAAGTTGCTGACGGCCATGGTGGTGCTGGACGCCAAGCAGGACCCCAACGAAAAGCTGCGCATCACCAACGACGACGTCGACACGCTCAAGCACAGCCGCTCGCGGGTGCGCGTGGGTACGCAGATGAGCCGCCTGGCCGCGCTGGAGATG
The DNA here is from genome assembly GCA_016195825.1 of Burkholderiales bacterium. Lineage (GTDB taxonomy): Bacteria > Pseudomonadota > Gammaproteobacteria > Burkholderiales > Burkholderiaceae_C > Pelomonas. The sequence goes on from JACPYV010000043.1 coordinate 20,117, forward strand.
GCGCTGATGGAGTCCGAGAACCGCGCCGCCTTCGCGCTGGCACGCACCTTCCCGGGCGGCGAGGCCGGCTTCGTGAAGGCGGTGCAGGCCAAACTGCGCGCGCTGGGTCTGAGCCGCACGGCGATCAGCGACCCGACGGGCCTGTCGCCAGCCAACACGTCCACGGCCACCGAGATGGCCGCCATCACGGCTGCTGCGGCGCGCTACGGCGAGATCGAGCGCATCACCAGCGTCAAGAAGGCCAACGTGCCGGTGGACGGCCGTACGCGCGAGCTGCACAACACCAACCGCCTCGTGGGCGCCAAAGGCTGGGACATCCGCCTGTCCAAGACCGGCTACACCGAGGAGGCGGGCCGCTGCCTGGCGATGCGCATGATGAACGGCAAACGTCCGGTCACCGTGGTGCTGCTGGACGCCGACGGCTCGGCCCAGCGGCTGCGCGACGCGGCGCTGATCCGCAAGTCGCTGGCTCGCCAGCCTGCCTGACCGGAGCTCCACAACGCAAAGACGCCACCTGCTCGCGGCGGGCAGCGCCGTGCTCGCACTGCCCAGTCATGCCCTGGACTTCGCCACGCCGCGCGCGCCTGCTGCGATGCGCGCCAGCGTGGACCGCATCATCGACATCACCGTCGGCATACGCCCTTTCCGCGCCCAAGGCCCGCGCATCGAGGCCGAGCACCGCTTCGGCAAGACCGTGGTGCACCACTACGGCCACGGCGGTAGCGGCTGGTCGCTGTCCTGGGGCTCCGCACAGCGCGCGCTGGCACTGGTGCAGACCAGCGGCGTGCGCCCGGGCGAGCGCATCGCCGTCATCGGCTGCGGTGCGATCGGCCTGACCACCGCGCGCACGGCCCAGCAAGCCGGCCACAAGGTGCGGCTCTACGCCAGGGACCGCCCGCCGCGTGTCCACTCGTCCGCTGCCACGGGGCTGTGGACACCGGACTCACGCATCGTCACCGAAGCCCATGCCAGCGAGGCCTGGACGGCCGGCTGGGAAGCGATGGCGCGCGCCTCGTTCAAGATCCACCAAAGCTATCTGGGACTGCCCTCGGGGCCGGTCGAATGGCACGATGGCTATGTGGTCGCCGATGAGGATTTCGATAAGCCGCTGCCAGGCCACATCGGCGAGCCCGACTACCCGGACCTGGCGCCACGCATTGCTGACCTGCGACCGCGTGGCAAGGCGCTGCAACCTGGCGAGCACCCGTTCCGCACGCCACAGGCGCGCCGCTTCACGCAACTCGTCTTCAACATCCCGGCCTACCAGCGCCTGCTGCTGGACGACTTCGCGCGGGACGGCGGCGAGCTGGTGCAGCGCGAGTTCCGCCAGCCCCGGGACTTCGCCCGGCTGCCCGAGCGGCTCGTCATCAACTGCACCGGCGACGGTGCCCGCACGCTGCTGGGCGACACCAGCCTCACCCCCGTTCGCGGGCAGACGGCCCACCTGATCCCGCAGCCGGAGGTGGACTACGCGCTGATCTACCGCGGCCACAACCTCGTGGTGCTGCCGCGCCGCGACGGTCTGCTCGTGGCGGCCATGGGCGAGCACGACTTCGGCAACGACGACCTGCAGCCCGACCGGGCCCACTCAGAGGACGCCGTGCTGCGCCTCGCCGGGCTGTTCTAGAAGGTCTCCCATTCGCCCTCGCCGCCACCGCCGGGCGTGGCGACAGGCGCCGGAGCCCGCGCCACCACCGGTGCCGGCGCAGCCGCAACAGGCTTGGGTGCGGGCGACGACGCCAACTTGGACGCAGGCTTCTTCAACGCCGGCCTGGGGGTGGCCTTGGCGACGGGCGCCCTGGGAGTATTCGCCGCTGCGGGCGCGGGCCGTGGCGCGCTACGCTGCGCCCCGCCATCGACCCGGAAGGCCGCCACCGCTTCGGCCAACTTGGCCGTCTGCATGCGCATGCTTTCGGCTGCAGCGGCCGTCTGCTCCACCAGCGCGGCGTTCTGCTGCGTGGCCTGGTCGAGTTGGCTGACGGCGGCATTGATCTGGCCCACGCCTTCTGATTGCTCACGGCTGGACACCGTGATCTCGCCGACCAGGTCCGTCACCTTGCGCACCTCGTTGACCATCTGCGTGATGGTCTCGCGCGCCGACAGCACCTGGGCGCTGCCACTCTCCACCTTGCCGACGCTATCGCCGATGAGGCTCTTGATCTCCTTGGCCGCCTCGGCGCTGCGCTGAGCCAGAAGCCGCACCTCGCCGGCCACCACGGCAAAGCCGCGGCCCTGCTCGCCGGCCCGCGCGGCCTCCACCGCGGCGTTCAACGCCAGGATGTTGGTCTGGAAGGCAATGCCGTCGATGGTGCCGATGATGTCGGCAATCTTGCGGCTGGAGCCCGAGATTGCATCCATCGTCGTAACCACCTCGCCCACGGCCGCGCCGCCGGCCTGGGCCACCTCGGAGGCATGGTTGGCCAGTTGGTCGGCCTGGCGGGCGTTGTCGGCGTTGGCCTTGATCTGCGCGGCCATCTGCTCGACCGAGGCGGCCGTCTCTTCCAGGCTGGACGCCTGGCTCTCGGTGCGCGCCGACAGGTCGGCGTTGCCCTGCGCGATCTCGGCCGCGGCGACATTGAGCTGGTCGCAGCCGTTGCGCACGCCAGACACCATGCCCGCCAGGTTCTGCGTCATGTCGTCCAGCATGGTCAGCAGCGCACCGAGTTCGTCGCGCGAGCTGCTGTGCAGGCGCATCGTCAAGTCACCGCCGGCCACGGCCTTGACCGCCTCGGACGCGCGCTGCACCGGGCCGGTGATTGAGCGCGTGATCGCCAGCGCCGCCAGCACGCCGATGACGAGGGCCACGGCGGAAGCGATGGCAAAGGTCCACAGCACGCGGCGGTAAGCACCCGCCGCAGCTTCGGTCGTCGCGGCGGCCAGCGTCTCGTTGTACATCCACCATTTGTTGACGGTCTCGCGCACGGGAGTGAAGGCCGCGCGGGCTGCACCGAAGGTCATCTCCTTGGCCGCCGTGCCCTGCGTCGGGTCGGCCGCGCTCTCGTTCGACGCCTTCAGCACTTTGTCCTGCTCCGCCAGGTAGGCGTTCAGGCCGTCGGTCACCTGCTTCAACAGCGCGCGATCGGTGTCGTCGGCCACCAACGGCTCGTAGTCCTTAAGGCGCTGGCGCAGATCACCGCGAGCCTTGACGATTCGCGCATCCAGCGACTTCTTCTCCTTGTCGTCGTCGGTCAGGATGTGCTGCTGCTCCAGCCGCCGCGCGTCGGAGAGGGCGCCGTCGATCTGGTGGATGTTGCGCAGCGACGGCAACACGTTGTCGGGGTAAAACTCGGCGTAGAAGTTGATGGACTTCGCCAGCATGGCTCCCACGCCCGCCATCATGACCATCAGCAGCAGCAGCACCCCGAACGCAAGGCCAAGGCGCGTACCCACGCGCAGGTTCTTCAGAGCATCCACGGCAGTCCCCTATCGTTGTTCAGAAGACTGTGCCCGTTTCACTGCGGGCAGGCAATGCAGGGAGAGCCCCCGGTTGTCAACTTTCAGAAGGCTCCACTTCGCCCAGCAGCAGCGCCAGCAGCACGGCTGTGCCCACCGGCATGAAGATGACGACGGCAATGAACCAGGGCCAGAACGAGCGGCCGGTGCGGCGCACGAGCTGCATCATGAAGACACAGTGCATGGAGCCGGCCACGATCAGCCCCAACCCCAGGAGGGCGATCTTGGCGGCCGATGGCTCGCCGTCCTGGGTGCTGCTGATGAGCTGCCACAGGCACAGCCCCGCGACCAGCAGCGTGATCAGCGCGTACTCGAAACTGTTCTTGATATCGGCTTTCATTCAGCTTTCCTCGATCAGCTTCTTCAAAGGCGCGGGCAGTGCGTAGTCGGCGAGTTTCTCGCGCGCCACCCAGGTGCCGCCGGGCGTCTCGCCGCCCGGGGCCACGGCACGCATCGTATGCAACACCCAGTCGAAATGCGTCAGCGCATGCTGGATGCGCGGCAGAGTCTCCAGGCGCACGCCAGGAAGCGCTGCGCGCGCGCCGGCCTCGTCATCGAACATCGGCAGCGTCCACAGCCCCGCCCACACGCCGGTAGCCGGGCGCTGCTGCAGCAAGACCTGGCCCTCGTGCTCCAGCCACAGCCACCAGTTCTCGCGCCGACCACGCTTGAGCTTGCGCGTCTTGATGGGGTAGCGCGTGGGCTCACCCGCCTGCTGCGCACCGCACAGCGGCTGCACGGGGCACAGCAAGCAGTTGGGCGAGCGTGCGGTGCAGACGGTCGCGCCCAGGTCCATCAACCCCTGTGTGTAGCGGTCGACTTCCTGGTCGGGCAGCAGCTCGGTCGCGCGGTCCCACAGTTTTTTCTCGACGGCGCTGCCGGCGAGGTCGCCCTCGAAGGCGAGCACGCGGGTCAGCACGCGCTTCACGTTGCCGTCCAGGATGGCCACACGCTCGCCGAAGCAGAAGGCCGCGATGGCCGCCGCTGTCGAGCGGCCGATGCCGGGAAGGGTCTGCAGCCCGGCCGCCGTGCGCGGGAAATCGCCGCGATGCAGCTCGGCCACGGCGCGCGCGCAGGCATGCAGGTTGCGGGCGCGGCTGTAGTAGCCCAGGCCCGCCCATTGGGCCAGCACCTCGTCCAGCGTGGCCGCTGCCAGGTCAGTGGCGCGCGGCCAGCGCGCCAGGAAGCGTTCGTAGTAGCCCAGCACCGTGGCGACCTGGGTCTGCTGCAGCATGATCTCCGACAACCACACGCGGTAGGGGTCGCGCGTGTTTTGCCAGGGCAGCGTGTGGCGACCGTGGCGGTGCTGCCAGGCGACGATGGTCTTGCCGAAGTCGGCGATCAGCGCTTCTGGCATTGGGGGCAAAAGAACGTGGAGCGCTGCCCTTGGACGATGCGCCGGATCGCCGTGCCACAGCGCCGGCAGGGCTCGCCCTCGCGGCCGTAGACCTGAGCCTGCATCTGGAAGCTGCCGGCCACGCCGTGCGCGTCGCGGAAGTCGCGCAGCGTCGTGCCGCCAGCCTCCAGCGCCTGGCCCAGCACTGTGCGCACGGCCGCGGCCAGCTTGTCAGCGCGCGGTCGACTGAGCTTGCCCGCCGGCAGGCGCGGGTCAATGCCGGCCATGAACAGCGCCTCGCAGGCGTAGATGTTGCCGGCGCCGACGACGATGTCGCCCGCCAGCAGCGCCTGCTTGATCGCCACGCGCCGGCCGCTCAACGCCGCGTGCAGGTGTAGGCCGTCGAAGCGCTCGTCGAAGGGCTCCAGGCCCAGCCCTCCGAGCAGCGTCGCCACCGGCTCGGCCAGCAGACCGGCGCTCCAGACGACGGCGCCAAAGCGGCGCGGGTCGGTCAGCCGCAGCAGGCCGCGGTCGGTGTGCAGGTCGAAATGGTCGTGCGCGCCCGGCGCGGGCGTCGAGTCCAGGAAGGCCAGCGAGCCCGACATGCCCAGGTGCATCAACAGCCCGCCAGCCTCTCCCAGCGGAAGCCACAAATATTTACCCCGTCTTTGCACGTCGCCGACGCGGCTTCCCAGCAGCGTTTCAGGGTCCACGCCGATCGGCCAGCGCAGGGGTTTCCCCAGGCGAAGACCGGTGACCCGGGCCCCCTGGATGGCGCCTGCGAAGCTGCGGCGCGTGACTTCGACCTCGGGTAACTCGGGCATAGGGCGGAAATCATAATCAGCGCCTGCCTTTGGAGTCCGAATGCCGTTCACCGTTCGCCGCGTTGCCCTCGCCGCCGCCCTGCTGCTGGGTCTGCACGCCGCCCATGCCCAGGAGGCGACGCCCACGCCGGCCCTGCCCAACTCTGCGATGGACGCGCCGCTGTTCTATCAACTGCTGATCGGCGAGCTGGAGCTGAGCAACGGTCAGGCCGGCGTCGCCTTCCAGGTGCTGCTGGACGCTGCGCGCCGCACCGGCGACGAGGAGCTGTTCAAGCGCGTCGTCAACATCGCGCTGCAGGCCCGCGCCGGCGACCAGGCGCTGCTGGCCGCACGCGCCTGGGGCGAGACCGTGCCAACGTCCGTCGAAGCACCGCAAATGGTCGTGCAGCTGCTGGCGCTGATGAACAAGCCCGCCGAGGTTCCGCAGCCCCTGGCGACGCTGCTGAGCATCGCGCCCGCCGAGCAGCGCCCCGGCTTCATCGCGGCGCTGCCGCGGCTGTTCCAGCGCTCACCCGACCCCAAGGCCGTGCTCGCAGCGCTGGGCCCAGTGCTGCAGGCCCAGACGGGAGCACTCAAACCGGCTGCTCTCTACACGGAAGCACGCCTGTCGCTGAATGCTGGCGAGAACGGCCGCGCACTGACCCTGACCCGCGAGCTGCAGGCCGCTATGCCCGACGGCGACGACGCGATGCAGCTCGCCGTCGACCTGCTGCCGGCCGAGCCGCAGGCCGAAGCGCTGATCACCGCTCGCCTGCAGCAAAAGCCCGAGCAGCATGCGCTGCGCCAGGCCTATGCCCGGGCCCTCGTCCAGGCCCAGCGCCCGGCAGAGGCCGCGCGCGAATTCCGCCTGCTGACGACGGCCACGCCCGACAACCCGGCGCCGTGGCTGGCCCTGGGTGCGATCGAGCTGGAGCTCAAGCACGCCGCCGCCGCCGAGGCTGCGCTGCGCGAAGGCCTGAAGCGCCTGGACACGCCGGCCGCCGGCACCGATGCAGAGATCCGCGCACGCGCTGAGGGCCGCCAACAGGCCTGGCTGATGCTGTCGCAGGCGGCCGAGCAGCGCGGTGACCTGAAGGCCGCCGACGCCGCGCTGCAGAAAGTCGACGGCGCCGGCATCGACGTGCAGTTCCGCCGCGCCAGCCTGCTGGCTCGCCAGGGCAAGCTGGCTGATGCCCGCAAGCTGCTGCAGCCCGCTGCCGACGCCAGCGACGCCGATGTGCGCGCCCGCCTGCTGGCCGAAGCCCAATTGCTGCGCGAACAGCGCGACTACGGCGCGTCCCTGAGCGTGCTGAAGACAGCGACCGAACGGTTCAAGGACGACACTGACCTGATCTACGAGCAGGCCATGATGAGCGAGAAGCTGGGCCATTTCGACGAGATGGAAGGGCTGCTGCGCAAGGTCATCGAACTCAAGCCTTACTACCACCACGCCTACAACGCGCTGGGCTACTCGCTGGCCGAGCGCAACCAGCGCCTGCCCGAGGCCAAGCAGCTCATCGAGCGGGCGCTGAAGCTCGCCCCCGGCGAGCCCTTCATCGTCGACAGCCTGGGCTGGGTGGAATTCCGCCTGGGCAACCTGCCCGAGGCCGCCAAGCTGCTGCGCCAGGCCCACACCGGCCGTCCCGACGCCGAGATCGCCGCCCACCTGGGCGAAGTGCTGTGGGCCAGCGGTGCGCAGGACGAGGCCCGCAGCATCCTGCAGGACGCCGCCCAACGCGACCCGCGCAACGAAGCGCTGCGCGAGACGCTGGACCGGCTGAAGGTCAGGCCTTGAGGCTCGCCGCACTTTTCCTGGCGCTGGCGCTCGCGGGCTGCGCCCAATTGCCAAAGGCGCCAACGAGCGAGTCCGAGACGCGCTTGAGCGGCCGCATCAGCGTCACCGTAGCCGGCAACGTGCACCAGCGCGGCACCGGCGGCGCGGCGAGCTTCGAGCTGTTCGGTGGCCCGTCGGCCGGCCGGCTGGAGCTGACCTCACCGCTGGGCGCCCTCGTCGCCCGCGCGCAATGGGCTCCCGGTCTCGTCACGCTGCAGACTCCGAACGACGAGCGCCGCTACGACGACCTCGATGCACTGACCCGCGAGCTGCTGGGCGAGGCCGTGCCCGTGGCCGCGCTGTTCGATTGGCTGCAGGCCCGCCCCTGGCCTGCAGCGCCGCACCAGAAGACGGCCAGTGGCTTCGAGCAGCTGGGATGGCGCATCGAGCCCCGGCTGCCGGCGCTCGTCGCGACACGGCTGGCCGAACCCGTTGTCACGCTGCGCGCCAAGCTGGAGGTAGGCGATGAAGGCACTCCATGACCTGGCCGCGCCGGCCAAGCTGAATCTCTTCCTGCACGTCGTCGGCAAGCGCCCGGACGGCTATCACCTGCTGCAGTCCGTCTTCGTACTCATCGACTGGGCGGACACGCTGCATGTCGAGGTGCGCGGCGACGGCCAACTGGCCCGCCACGATGTGCTGGGGGGCGACCTTCCCGCCGACGACCTGTGCCTGCGCGCTGCGCGCCTTCTGCAGGCCGAGACCGGCTGCGCGCTGGGCGCCGACATCCACCTGGAAAAGCGCCTGCCCGCCGGCGCCGGCATGGGCGGGGGCTCGTCCGACGCGGCGACCACACTGCTGGCACTGAACCGCCTGTGGGGCCTGCGACTGCCTGCCGACAGGCTGCTGGCCCTTGGCCTGAAGCTGGGCGCGGACGTGCCCTTCTTCCTGGGCGGGGGACCGGCCTTCGTCGAGGGCATCGGTGAGGTCCTGCACCCGCTGACGTTGCCCGAGCAGCGTTTCGCGGTGCTCAAAGGACCGGCGGGCCTGGCGACCAAAGACATCTTTTCGAGCAACCTCTTGGCAAGGAGCGAAAACCTGGCTATAGTCGCGGGCTTTCCCGCCTCAGCTGGAACTGCAGAAAACTTAGTGGATGGCTTTGGTCGCAACGACCTCCAGCCCGCCGCCGAAGGAATCAGCAGTGACGTGCGAGAAGCGCTGGCCCAGTTGTCCGAAGTTTTCGGCAACGCCCGGATGACGGGCTCTGGTGCCGCAGTCTTCGCCCGGCTTGCAGGGGATGGAAAAGATGGCAAGGACGACCAGTCCCTGGTGACATTGCTGCAGGAGCTTCCAAGTGAAGGGCCTGTAGGGTGGACCGGTCGAATCTGCCGCAGCTTGGCCCAACACCCGCTCACGGGTTGGGCTGACTGAAAGGTTATAGGGTGCAGCAGCTCTGCTGTGTCCTGTGTAGGGGAGTCGCCAAGTTGGTCAAGGCATCGGATTTTGATTCCGACATGCGAGGGTTCGAGTCCTTCCTCCCCTGCCAGATTTCTGTTTTTCGCTGAACCGGCTCGGCGCTCAGCGAGCCACTGACTTCCCCAGAGGCTCCCAGTGCTGCTCAATACGGTTCTCTTCACCGGCAACGCGAATCCGGTTCTCTCCCAGGAAATCGCCACCCATCTCGGTCTCGAGCTGGGCAAGGCCGTGGTCGGCCGTTTCTCCGACGGCGAGGTGACCGTCGAGATCCAGCAGAACGTGCGTGCCCGCGACGTCTTCGTCGTCCAGCCCACCTGCGCGCCGACGAACGAGAACCTGATGGAACTGCTCATCATGGTGGACGCGCTCAAGCGCGCCAGCGCCCGCCGCATCACCGCCGTGATCCCCTACTACGGCTACGCCCGGCAGGACCGCCGCCCGCGCTCTACCCGCGTGCCGATCTCGGCCAAGGTGGTCGCCAACTTGCTGGAAACCGTCGGTGTCGAGCGCGTGCTGACGATGGACCTGCACGCTGACCAGATCCAGGGCTTCTTCGACATTCCGGTCGACAACATCTACGCTTCGCCCGTGCTGCTGTCCGACCTGAAGAGCCGCAACTACGCGGACCTGGTGGTCGTCAGCCCCGACGTCGGCGGCGTGGTGCGCGCACGGGCCTTGGCCAAGCAGTTGGGCTGCGACCTGGCCATCATCGACAAGCGCCGCCCGGCGGCCAACGTGTCCGAGGTGATGCACGTCATCGGCGAGATCGACGGCCGCAACTGCGTGATCATGGATGACATGATCGACACCGCCGGCACGCTGGTGAAGGCGGCCGAGGTGCTGAAGGCACGTGGCGCCAAGAGCGTGTTTGCCTACTGCACCCACCCCATCCTGTCGGGCCCGGCCATCGAGCGCATCGCCGGCTCGCAGCTGGACGAGGTCGTCATCACCAACACCATTCCGCTGACCGATGCGGCCAAGGCCTGCAAGAAGATCCGCCAGCTGTCGGTGGCCTTCCTGTTCGCCGAGACCATCCGCCGCATCTCGGACGGTGAGTCGGTCACCTCCCTCTTTTCGGACCAGAACAACAACTTCTGATCCGGATTTCGTCACGGTCGCAAGACCGTATTCCCAACGGCGCCTGGTCGCGGGTGCCGTTTCTCTTTTTGGAGAAAACCATGAAGTTTGTCGCCTTTGAGCGCAAGTTGCAGGGGACCGGAGCGAGCCGCCGCCTGCGTGTGGCCGGCAAGGTGCCGGGTATTGTTTTTGGCGCCGGTGAGCCCGCGATGATCGAGATCGATCACAACGCACTCTTCCACGCCCTGAAGAAGGAAGCCTTCCACAGCTCGCTGCTGGACATGGAGCTGAACGGCGCCACGACCCAGGTGCTGCTGCGCGACTTCCAGATGCACCCGTACAAGCCGCAAGTGCTGCACTGCGACTTCCAACGCGTGGATGCCACGACCAAGATCACCAAGAAGGTGCCGCTGCACTTCATCGGTGAAGACACGTCGCCGGCCGTCAAGACCGATCACTGCACGGTCAACCACGTCGTGACCGAGCTGCTGATCACCTGCCTGGCCCAGCAACTGCCCGAGTTCATCGAGGTGGATCTGTCCGGCATGACCCAGGGTCACTCGCTGCACGTCAACGACATCAAGCTGCCGGAAGGCATCAAGGTCGTCACGCACGGCAAGCCGAACCCGGTCATCGCGACGCCGATCGCACCGGCCGCTGAAGAAGTCATCGTCGTCGCTGCCGCTCCGGTGGACGACGGCAAGAAGAAGAAGAAGAAGTAACTTCTTCCTGGCTTCAAGCCGAAGTCAAAGGGCTCCAGAGTCAATCTGGAGCCCTTTTTCATTGGGGCGGCATCGACAGGGAGAGCCGCCCGCCCAGGTTCTTCAGCAGCAGATTCGCTGCCGCGAGCTGGCGGTTGCGTGAAGACAGCAGGCTGCCCTCAGATGACAGCGCCGCTGTCTGCGCCGCGCTAACGTTCAGGAAGCTGACCGTGCCGGCGCGGTACTGGGCCAGCACGATGTCGCGGTTGCGCTCGGCGGCTTCGAAGGCGTCGCGCTGCAGCGCCAGCGCCGCCCCGGATTCGGCGAACTCGACGAGGTTGTCCTCCACCTCTTGGAAGGCGGTCAGCACGACCTGGCGGTAGTTGGCCGTCGCGGCGTCAGCAGAAGCGCGCGCCTGGTCGCTCGCCAGCCGGCGCTGTCCGCCGTCGAAGAGGGGCGCGGCGACCGCGGCACCCAGCGACCAGACCAGGTTGGGCGCCGAGATCAGCCTGGACCAGGACGAGCCCCGGTAGCCCGCACTGGCCGACAGGTCGACGGCTGGGAAGAAGGCCGCATCAGCAATGCCGATCTGCGCGTAGGCCGCCGTCTGGCGGGCGCGCGCGGCGGCGATGTCCGGGCGCTGGGCCATCAGCGTGGACGGCACCAGCTCCGGCACCGGCGGCAGTTCGGGCAGGCGGGCGTTGGCCGGCAGCTGGAACTGGCCCGGCAGCTTGCCGAGCTGGGCCGCCATGGCGTGCTCCAGCTGCGCGCGCTGCGTGCGCACATCGCTCAGCTGCGACTGCACGCTGCGCAGCTGCGTGCGTGCCTGCAGCACGTCGGTCTGCGCGACGACACCGCTGGCGTAGCGCACCTGGGTCAGGTCCAGCGCACGCTGGTTGGCTGCAGCCGTGCGTTCCAGCAGCGCCTGCTGGGCCTCGGCGGTGCGCAGCGAGAAGTAGCTCTGCGTCATCGTCGCCTGCGCCGACAGACGCAGCGCGGCGAGGTCAGCCTGGCTGGCCTGGTAACTGGCGCCTGCCGCCTTGACGCCTTCGGCCAGCCGCCCCCACAGGTCGATCTCCCAGGCCGCATTGGCCGTCAGCGAGTTGTTGGTGGACGTCGTCCGATTGCCATTGCTCTCGCTGGCCGAGCGTGTCGTGCCGGCACCCAGGGACAGCGTCGGGAAGATAGCCGAGCCGCTGGCTTTCAGCACGGCGCGTGCGGAGGTGACCTGGGCCAACGCGGCGGCCAGGTTCTGGTTGCCGACGACCAGCTCGGCCTGCAGCCCGTCCAGCACCGGGTCCCTGAACAGAGTCCACCAGGCCTCGGGCACAGCGACGTCGGGCGTGACGCGCCGCCATTCGGCCGAGCCCTTAAAGCTGGCCGGCGCCGGGCCTTCGGCGGGCGGGTGCTGCGAGGTCACGGCACAGCCCGCCAGCAGCAGGGCCAGGGTCGGGGGAAAGAGTGCGGGCTTGAACATGGCTTCAGGTCGTGGCTTGCGGAACGGGCATGACAGCGGGCGCAGTCGGGCGCTTCTTGCGGCTCAGCCTGTCCATGCAACAGAACACGACGGGTGTGGTGTAGAGGGTCAGCAGCTGGCTCAGAAGCAGGCCGCCAACGATGGAGATGCCCAGCGGCACGCGCAGTTCGGCGCCCTCGCCATGCCCAAGCGCCAGCGGCACGGCGCCGAAGACGGCCGCCACCGTCGTCATCAGGATGGGCCGCAGCCGAAGCAGGGCCGCGCGGTAGATGGCCGCGCCGGGCGACAGCCGGGAGCCGCGCTCCTGGGCCGCGCGCTGGGCCGAGATGGCAAAGTCCAGCATCATGATGGCGTTCTTCTTGACGATGCCGATCAGCAGGATCACGCCGATCAGCGCAATGATGGTGAAGTCGGTCTTGAAGGCCATCAGCGCCAGCAGTGCGCCGACGCCGGCCGAGGGCAGCGTCGACAGGATGGTGATGGGATGGATGAGACTCTCGTACAGCATGCCCAGCACCAGGTAGATGGTGACGATGGCCGCGAGGATGAGCAGCGGCTGCGACTTCAGCGACGCTTGGAAGGCCTGGGCAGTGCCCTGGAAGCTACCGCGCACGGACACCGGCGCACCGCTGCCGGCGACGGCGTCGTTGACCGCCGTGACCGCATCCGACAGCGACACGCCAGGCGCGAGGTTGAAGCTGATAGTGCTGGCCGGCGTGCCGCTCTGGTGGCTGACGGCCAGCGGCGTCGCCGTCGTTTCCACGCGCGCGACGGCCGACAGCGGCACCTGTTGTCCACCGCTGCTGGTCAGCAGCAAGCGGTCCAGCGTCTGCGGGCTCTGCAGCCAGACGGGCGCCAGCTCCATGACGACGCGGTACTGGTTTAGCGGGTTGTAGATGACGCCCACCTGGCGCTGGCCGAAGGCGTCGTTGAGCACGCTGTCAAAGCCACTCATCGTCAGGCCGAGGCGCGCCAGCGCGTCGCGGTCGACGACCAGCGAGGTCTGCACGCCCTTGTCCTGCTGGTCGGTGTTGACATCGGTGACCTCGGGGACCTCGGTCAGCGCGCGGCGAATGCGCGGCTCCCAGGTGCGCAGGTCGGCCAGGTCGTCGGCCTGCAGCGTGTACTGCCAGGACGCGTTGGACTGCCGCCCCCCGATGCGGATGTCCTGCACCGGCGCCAGGAACATGTTGGCGCCCGGCACCTTGGCCAGCTTGCCGCGCAGCCGGTTGATGACGTCATCGACGCTCTCCTGCCGCTCGCTGCGAGGCTTGAGACTGATGAACATGTTGGCGCTGTTGCGCTGGCCGCCCCCGGTGAAACCGGTCACGTTGGCCACGGCCGGGTCAGCGCGCACGATGTCGTGGAAGGTGCGTAGCTTGCCCTGCATGGACTGAAAGGAGCTGGCCTGGTCGGCCTGCACGCCGCCCACCATCAGACCGGTGTCCTGTTGCGGGAAGAAGCCTTTGGGAATGGTCATGTACAGCGACACGTTCAGCGCGATCACACCGGCCAGCGCCAGCAGCGCGAGCGGCTGGTGGCGCAGCGTCCAGCGCAGCGAACGGCGGTAGCCGCGCAGCAGCGCCCTCTGCAGGTTGGCCAACTTCTGGCCGAAGCGCCCGGGCTTACGCGCAGCCGTGTGGGGCTTGAGCAGCGTGGCGGCCATCATGGGCGTGGTGGTCAGCGACACGACCATGGACACCAGGATGGCCACCGACAGCACGACGGCGAACTCGCGGAACAGGCGGCCCACGATACCGCCCATCGCCAGAATGGGGATGAAGACGGCGATCAGGCTCAGCGAGATAGAAACGACGGTGAAGCCAATCTCGCGCGCCCCCTTCAGCGCCGCCTCGCGCGGCGGCACGCCGCGTTCGATGTGGCGCGAGATGTTCTCCAGCACCACGATGGCGTCGTCGACGACGAAGCCGGTGGCGACGGTCATCGCCATCAGCGACAGGTTGTCGATGCTGTAGCCCAGCAGATACATGACGCCGAAGGTGCCGGCCAGTGACACCGGCACGGCCACCGCCGGCAGCAGCGCCGCGCGGAAGCGCCGCAGGAAGATGAACACCACCACGATGACCAGGCCGAAGGCGATGACCAGCGTGCGCTGCACCTCGACGATGCTGCCGCGTATGGTGGCCGTGCGGTCCATGACCACGTCCACGTTGATGGCCGGCGAGATGGACGCACGCAGCTGCGGCAGCAGCGCGCGCACGGTGTCGACGGTCTGGATGATGTTGGCCGACGGCGCCTTGTTCAGGATCAGCAGCACGGCCGACCGACCGTTGGCGAGGCCGTCGTTGCGCAGGTCCTGCACACTGTCCTGGATGTCGGCCACGTCGCCAAGGCGCACAGCGGCACCGTTGCGGTAGCTCAGCACCAGCGGTGCGTAATCGCTGGCCAGGCGGGCCTGGTCATTGGCGGCGATCTGCCAGTAGCGGTCGCCGGACTCCAACTGGCCCTTGGGCCGGTTGGCATTGGTCGCGACCACGGCCGCCCGGACCTGCTCCAGGCCTATGCCCTGCGCGGACAGTTTGTTCGGGTCCAGCTCGATGCGCACGGCCGGCAGCGCGCCGCCGCCCACCGTCACCTGGCCCACGCCATCCACCTGCGACAGGCGCTGCGCCAGTACGGTCGAGGCCGCGTCGTACATCTGGCCGCGCGTCAGCGTGTCCGACGTCAGCGAAACGATCATGATGGGCGCGTCCGCCGGGTTGACCTTGCGGTAGGTCGGGTTGCTGGGCATGCCACTGGGCAGCAGCGCGCGCGACGCGTTGATCCCGGCCTGCACGTCGCGTGCGGCGGCGTCGATGCTGCGGCTCATGTCGAACTGCAGCGTGACGCGCGCGCTGCCCAGCGACGAGGACGACGTGATCTCCGTGACGCCGGCGATGCTGCCCAGCGTTCGCTCCAGCGGCGTGGCCACCGTCGCGGCCATGGTGTCAGGGCTGGCGCCAGGCAGGGAGGCGCTGACCGAGATCGTCGGGAACTCCACCTGCGGCAACGGCGCGATGGGCAGGAGCAGGTAGGCCAGTGAGCCCGCCAGCGCGATGCCGCAGGTGATCAGCGCCGTGCCGATGGGGCGCTGGATGAAGACGCGCGACAGGTTCACACCGCGGCCCCCGATTCGGCACGGCCACGCTTCAGGCGAGCGGCCAGCGCCGAGAAGCCCAGGTAGATGACCGGCGTCGTGAACAGCGTCAGCAACTGGCTGACGATAAGGCCGCCCACCATGACCACGCCCAGCGGGTGACGCAGCTCGCTGCCCACACCCGTACCCAGCATCAGCGGCAGTGCGCCCAGCAGCGCGGCCATCGTGGTCATCAGAATGGGCCGGAATCGCAGCAGGCAGGCCTGGTAGATCGCGTCACGCGCGGGCAGGCCCAAGTCCCGCTCGGCCTCCAGCGCGAAGTCGATCATCATGATCGCGTTCTTCTTGACGATGCCGATCAGCAGCACGATGCCGATGATGGCGATGATGTCCAGGTCCAGCCGGAAAGCCAGCAGCGCCAGCAGCGCGCCCAAGCCCGCGGACGGCAGAGTAGACAGGATGGTCAGCGGGTGGATGGTGCTCTCGTAGAGCACGCCCAGGACGATGTACATCGTCACAATGGCAGCCAGGATCAACAGCAGCGTGCTGGTCAGCGAGGCCTGGAAGGCCAGCGCCGAACCCTCGAAGCGGGTTTCCACGCTGAGTGGCAGCTGCAACGCGTCGACCTCGGCCTTGATGCCCTTGACCGCCTCACCCAGCGACGCGCCGGGCGCGAGGTTGAATGAGATGGTGGCTGACGGGAACTGGGCCACATGGTTGACGGCCAGCGGCGCCAGCTTCTCGCTGAAGCGCGCCACCGAGCTGAGCGGCACCTGCGTGCCGCCGCTGCCCGGCACGTACAGGCGCTGCAGGCCATCCAGGCCCTCGCGGAAGCTGGGCGCCACCTCCAGCACGACGCGGTACTGGTTGCTCTGCGTGAAGATGGTGGAGATCAGCCGCTGGCCGAAGGCGCTGTACAGCGCGCTGTCGATGGCCGCCACGCTGACACCCAGCCGCCCGGCCGCGTCGCGGTCGATGTCGACATAGGCCTGCAGGCCCTGCTCCTGCTGGTCGCTGGCGACGTCGGCAATTTGCTTCAGCTCACGCAGCCGCTGTAGCACCGCCGTCGTCGAACGGCTCAGCTCGGCGGAGTCGGGCGAACTCAAGGTGAACTGGTATTGCGTCTTGGCGATGCGGTCCTCGATAGTCAGGTCCTGCACCGGCTGCAGGAACAGCGCGATCCCCGGCTCCTCGGCCGCCGCGTCGGCGATGCGGCGCGACACCTCGGCCGCGCTGGTGCCACGCTCCTCCTTGGGCTTGAGCGTGATCTGCAGCCGGCCTTGGTTGAGCGTCGTGTTGCCGCCGTCCACGCCGATGAAGGACGACACGCTGTCCACCGCCGGGTCCTTCAGCACGCGCTCGGCCAGGCGCTGCTGGTGCTGCGCCATGGCGCCGAAGGAGGTCGATTGCGCTGCCTCGGTGATGCCCTGGATCTGGCCCGTGTCCTGCACCGGGAAGAAGCCCTTGGGCACCAGCAGGTAGAGCACGCCGGTCAACAGCAGCGTGGCGACGAAGACGATCAGCGTCGCGGCCGAGCGGTCCAACACCCAGTTCAGCATGCGACCGTAACCGGCAATGGTGTCGTCGAAGGCCTTGCCGACCATGCGCCACAAGCGGCCATGGTCCTCGTCGTGCTCATGCTTGAGCAGCCGCGCACACATCATGGGCGTCAGCGTCAGCGACACGAAGGCCGAGATCAGGATGGAGACGGCCAGCGTGATCGCGAACTCGTGGAACAGACGCCCCACCACGTCGCCCATGAACAGCAGCGGGATCAGCACGGCGATCAGCGAGACGGTCAGCGAGATGATGGTGAAGCCGATCTGTTTGGAGCCAGTCAGCGCGGCTTCGAATGCACTGACGCTTTCGCCGCCCTCCTCCATATGCCGCGCGATGTTCTCGATCATCACGATGGCATCGTCCACGACGAAACCCGTGGAGATGACGAGCGCCATCAGCGTCAGGTTGTTGATCGAGAACCCCGCCATGTACATGACGCCGAAGGTGCCCACCAGCGACACCGGCACCGCCACGGCCGGGATGAAGGTGGCAGGCACGCTGCGCAGGAACACGAAGATGACGCCGATGACGAGGACGATGGCGAACAGCAGCTCGTGCTGCACGTCAGTGACCGACGCGCGGATGGTGGTCGTGCGGTCGCTGAGCAACTGCACATCCAGCGAGGCCGGCAGGCTGGCCTGCAGCTGCGGCAGCACGGCGCGCACGCGGTCAACCGTGTCGATGACGTTGGCGCCGGGCTGGCGCTGCACGTTCAGGATGACAGCCGAGACGGAGGACTTTCCCGTCTGCCCGGCCCAGGCCGCCAAGCGCAGGTTCTCGGCGTCGTCCACCAACTGAGCCACGTCCTTGAGCCGCACGGCGTTGCCGTTCTTGTAGGCGATGACCAAGTTGGCGTACTCGGCCGCGCTGCGCAGCTGGTCGTTGGCGTCGAGCGTGGACGCACGCAGCGGCCCGTCGAAGCTGCCCTTGGACTGGTTGACGTTGGCGGCCGAGATGGCGGCGCGCACGTCGTCGATGGACAGACCCAGCGTCGCCAGAGAACCCGGGTTGGCCTGGATGCGCACGGCAGGCCGCCGGCCGCCCGCGATGCCCACCAGACCGACGCCCGGCACCTGTGAGATCTTCTGCGCCAGCCGGCTCTCCACCAGGTCGTGCACGCGCGTGATGGGCAACGTCGTCGACGACACGGCGATGGTCAGCACCGGCGCGTCGGCCGGGTTGACCTTGCTGTAGACCGGCGGCATCGGCAGGTCCGAGGGCAGCAGATTGCTGCCGGCGTTGATGGCCGCCTGCACCTCCTGCTCGGCCACGTCCAGCGCCAGGCTGAGCTCGAAGCGCAGCGTGATGACCGAGGCGCCGCCGGAACTGGTCGATGACATCTGCGCCAGGCCCGGCATCTGGCCGAACTGGCGCTCCAACGGCGCGGTGACGGAGGATGTCATCACGTCCGGGCTGGCGCCGGGGTAAAGCGTCGTGACCTGGATGGTGGGGTAGTCCACCTCGGGCAAGGCTGACACCGGCAGCAGCCGGTAGGCCAGAGCGCCGGCCAGCACGATGGCCAGCATCAATAGCGAGGTCGCGACCGGCCGCGCGATGAATAGGCGTGACGGGTTCATGGCCCCGGGCTCACTGGGATGCCGCGGATGCAGTGGCGGAAGCCGCGTGCGGGCGGTTGCGCCCGCGTTCCCGGCCACCCGCGCCGGAAGCCGCGCCCGCCGGCGTCTTGATGACCTCGGCCTTGCCGCCATCGCGAAGCCGGTCAGCCCCGTCGGTGACGACTTGCTCGCCGGGCTTGAGCTCGCCCTGCACGGCCGTCGAGTCGCCGTCCGCCGCCAGCACGGTGACCCTGCGCAGCGCCACCTGGCCGTCGGCGATGGCGTAGACGAAGGTGCCCGGCGCGCCGCGCTGCACGGCCGCCGTCGGCACGACCAGCACGTCCTTCATCCGGTCCAGTTGCAGCCGCACGTTGACGAACTGGTTGGGGAACAGCCCGCCGTCCTTGTTGGCGAACAGCGCCTTGACCTTGATGGTGCCGGTGCTGGCGTCGATGGCGTTGTCGGTACTGGCCACGCGTCCTTCGGCCAGCAGCTGCTTGTGCTCGCGGTCCCAGGCCTGCACGGCCAGCGGCTGCTTGTCGGCCAACTGCTGGCGAATGCGCGCCAGCCGCGCGTCGGGCACGGCGAACACGACGGCGGCCGGCTGGGTCTGCGCAATGCTCAGCAGGCCGTTGGCGTCGCCGGGCGTCACGGTGTTGCCCAGGTCGGCCTGCTTCAAACCCGCCTGGCCGGCGATGGGCGCGGTCACGCGGGTGTAGGAGAGCTGCAGCCTGGCGTTGTCCAGCGCCGCCTTGTCGGACAGCAGCGTGGCCTCCAACTGGCGCACCAAGGCCTGCTGCGTGTCGAGCTGCTGGCGCGGTGCGGCCTCCTGGGCGACGAGGTCCTTGTAGCGGGCCAGATCGGCGCGGGCGTTCTCCAGCTGGGCCTGGTCGCGCGCCAGCGCGGCCTGCGCCTGGTCGCGCGCGATCTCGTAGGGCCGCGGGTCGATCAGCGCCAGCAGTTGGCCGGCCTTCACCGGCTGGCCTTCGCTGAAGTAGATAGCCCGCAGCTCGCCGCTGACCTTGGCACGCACGACGGCCGTGTTGGCCGATGCGATGCTGCCGATGGCGTCGATGGCCACGTTGATGTCGCGTCGCTGCACGGTGCCGACCGACACCGGCTGCGGCCCGCTGCGGCCGAAGCGCCCGCCGCCGCTGCCCGATTTGCCGGCCGCCGAGGCGGCAGACGCCGCGCCCGGTGGGCCGTCAACGCCTGCGGCGCCGTCGCGCCCCTTCCACCACCACGCGCCCAGGACAACGGCGACGACGGCAACACCCGTCAGGACCCACACCCGGGCGGCGCCGGCCGACCGGCTGCGCTGGGAAACCTTGTTTTTCATTCGAATCCACTCCGTGAGCCTGAGTTTCCCGGCCGAATGTAGCTAGAGCGTTGCTGGGCGCCAAAGCTACGATCACGGCCATGATCAAACTGATGGTCGGCCTGGGCAACCCGGGGGCCGAATACGAAGACACCCGCCACAACGCCGGCTTCTGGTGGATTGACGGCCTGGCGCGCGGCCTTAAGGTCAGCTTGGTGCCGGACAAGGCCTACCACGGGCTGGTGGCCCGGGCCAACAACGCGCCAGGCGCCAGCGGCCCCATCTGGCTGCTGCAGCCCATGACCTACATGAACCTCTCCGGCAAGTCGGTCGCCGCGCTGGCACGCTTCTTCAAGATCGCGCCGGAGGAGATCCTGGCCATCCACGACGAGTTGGACCTGCCTCCCGGCGAGATGAAGTTCAAGAAGGGCGGCGGCAACGGCGGCCACAACGGCTTGAAGGACATGCAGGCGGCGTTGGGCAGCGGCGACTTTTGGCGGTTGCGCCTGGGCATCGGCCACCCGGGCCACAAGGATGAAGTCGCCGGCTACGTGCTGCGCAGGCCGCCGTTGGCGGAGCGCCAAGCCGTGGAGGACTGCATCGAGAAGAGCTACGGCGCCGTCGAGCTGATGCTGCGGGGCGACATGGACAAGGCCCTGGCGAAAATTCACGCCAAACCTCCCCGACCCAAGCCCCCCAAACCCCAGCCGCCGGTGGACACTCCGACGTCATGAAGCCGTTGCTGCTCACCCTGGCCCTGTGCGCGGCCCTGCCCTGCCTGGCGCAGACTCAGGTGCGCCGCGCCCAGGTCTACCGCTGCGGCCCAGACGGTCGCGACCTGCGCGACTCGCCCTGCCCCGGCGGCAACGCGGCCAGCAACACGGTGGACTACGACCAGCCCAGCAGCGCC
Source organism: Burkholderiales bacterium (assembly GCA_016195825.1). GTDB lineage: Bacteria > Pseudomonadota > Gammaproteobacteria > Burkholderiales > Burkholderiaceae_C > Pelomonas. The sequence goes on from JACPYV010000043.1 coordinate 40,655, forward strand.
GACAGCAAGGCCGCCCGCGACCGCCACATGGCCGACGCCAAGCAGGCCGCGGCGCTGGCCTCCGCCCGCCGCGCCAGCGAGGCCGAGGCGCGCCACATGCGCAGCCAGGCCGTGGGCCTGCAGACGCTGCCGCCGCCCGCCCAGCCCGCCAGCGGCCCGCAGGTCGGCTTGCTGAAGCCGCCCAGAACAGCCACGCCCCACAAGCCCGCCGCGGCCGCCAGCAGCGGCCGATAGAATGCGCTCTGTTGGTGCTCGCACCCGGCCTCAAGCCGGGGGCAGTTCAACGGGAATCAGGGGGACAAGCCGCGCCGCGGTGCGTCTAACCTGAGCTGTCCCCGCAACGGTAAGTGGACGAGGCTTCGCCTCGCCGCTCGACCACAAGCCACTGGTGTCCTGCACCGGGAAGGCGTCGAGCAGTTGTCCATCAGCCCGGATACCGGCCAACGACGGGGTTGCCGCGCTTCAGAGCCAGCAGCCGTTTTCAGCCTTGCTGCGGGGGTCAGCGCGGCTGAGTGATCGTTTTCGCGTTTCCTCTTCCATGTCCCAGTCCCTTTTCACGGCCCGTCGGCCCGTGCTGTCCCTTTTCGCCTTGTCCGCGCTGGCCCTGGCCGCGTCTGCCCACGCACAGAACAGGCTAGACACCGTCGTCACCACCGCCACGCGATCGCCGCAGAAGCTCTCCGAGGTGCTGGTCGACCTGACCGTCATCACCCGCGCCGACATCGAGCGCCAGGCCGCCGCCAGCGTGGCCGACCTGCTGCGCAACAACGGCTGCGTCGAGATGGTCCGCAACGGCGGCGCCGCGTCGACGACGTCGCTGTACCTGCGCGGCGCCGAGACCCGCCACACGCTGGTGCTCGTCGACGGCGTGCGCATGGACTCGCAGTCCACCGGCGGCGCCAGCTGGCAGGGCATCCCCATCGCGCAGATCGAGCGCGTCGAGGTGCTGAAGGGCCCCGCCAGCGCCATCTACGGCTCCGACGCCGTCGGCGGCGTCGTGCAGATCTTCACCCGCAAGGGCAGCAAGCAGACCAGCGCCGACCTCGGCGTGGCCGTGGGCAACCTCGGCACGCGCAAGCTGGATGGCGGTCTTTTTGGCAGCGCCGGCGTCTTCGACTACGCCGTCACGCTGGCAGGCGAGCGCAGCGACGGCTTCAACGCCACCATCGACTACCCGGGCTCCTTCAGCTATGTGCCCGACCGCGACGGCTGGCGCAAGCAGCAGGCCAGTCTGCGCCTGGGCGCCCAGTTGGCTGAGGGACAGCGCATCGAGGGCGTCGTCATCCGGAACCACGCCAACGGCCAGTACGACGCGTCCAAATCCAAGCCGCTGGTGGACGACCACACCAAGCAGGACACCGACGCCGCCCGCCTGGCCTGGACGGCCCAGTGGTCACCCGAGCTCCAGACGCAGACGAGCTATGGCGAGTCGCGCGACCGCTATGAGACTTCGCCCTCGCCCTACCTGACCATCACCAAGGTCCGCAACCTGGCCCTGAACGGCTCCTACCAGCTCGCCAAGGGCCAGCAGGTCAACTTCCTCGGCGAGCGCATCGAGGACGAGTTGGAGAACAGCGGCCTGCTGACGGCAGGCGTGGGCAAGCGCCACCGCAACGCCGCGGGCCTGGGCTGGTTGTTCAGCGCCGGCCCCCTCAGCCTGCAGGCCCATGCCCGCTACGACCGCGACAGCCAGTTCGGCAACGCCAGCACCGGCACGTTGCTGGCCGGCTACGAGCTTAGCGACGGCCTGCGCGTCGTCGGCTCCGTCGGCAACTCGTTCCGCGCGCCGACGATCTACCAGCAGGGCACCGTCTACGGCCCCGACCTGAGCAAGCCTGGCGCGCAAGCCCTGCGGCCCGAGCGCGGCCACAACATGGAGGTGGGGCTCAAGTACGGCCGCGGCGACAGCGAGGCGTCCATCACCGCTTACCGCAACCGGGTCAATGACCTGATCAGTTTCGAAGGCGCGCTCACCACCTGCAACAGCGGCTTCGGTTGCTATGGCAACGTGCCCAACGCACTGCTGCAAGGCCTGAGCCTCGCGGCAAGCACGCAGTTCTCCATCGTGCATCTGTCAGCCACGCTGGACCTGCAGGCCCCCAGGGACGTGACGCCGCCGACGGCCAGCCGCCCGGGCAACTACGGCAAGCTGCTGGCCCGCCGTGCCCGGCATCTGGGCACGATCAACGCCGACACGACACTGGGCGACTGGACCCTCGGCGCCGGCGTGCAGGCCTCGGACCAGCGCTTCGACAACGCCACCAACACGCGCAAGCTGGGGGCCTACAGCCTGGTCAACTTCAACGCGCAGTACCGCATCAACCGCGACCTGCGCGTGCAGCTGAACCTGGACAACGCGTTCGACAAGAACTACTCGACGGCCTATGGCTACGCGTCTACGCCGCGCACGGTGCTGCTGAGCCTGCGCTGGAGCCCCACGCTCTGAGCCCGATGAGCGCGCACCATCTCATCGTCGGCGGCCAGCGTAGCGGCAAGTCGCGCCAGGCCGAAGCGTTGGCCCTGCGCTGGCAGGCCGGCGGCGGTGGGGTCGCCGTCGTCGCCACGGCCCTGGCCGCCGATGACGAGATGCGTGCGCGCATCGCCCGCCACCGCGTGGACCGGCCGATGGGATTCGACACCGTCGAGGCCCCACTGGCCCTGTCCACCGCGCTGGACCAGGCCGACGCCGCAGACACCTTGCTCGTCGTCGACTGCCTGACGCTGTGGCTGGTGAACTGGCTGATGCCGATGACGGGTGAGCCTGATGCCCGCGGCTGGGCCGTCGAACGCGCTGCGCTGCTCGACCTGCTGCCGCGTCTGGCCTCGCCCGTCGTCTTCGTGTCCAACGAAGTCGGCTGGGGCGTTTCACCGCTGGGCCGCGAAGCGCGCCACTATGTCGATGAACTGGGTCGACTCAACCAGGACGTGGCACGCCTGTGCGGCCAGCTGACACTGATGGTCGCGGGCCAGCCCTGGACGCGACCTGTCGAGAACTCCCCCGATGCTTAAATTGCTTTCCCTGCTGCTGCTCGCCGCCGCGCTGCCCGCCTGTGCCGTCGAGGTCAAGGACGACCTGGGCCAGACGACCCAGTTCGCCGCGCCACCACAGCGCGTTGTTAGCCTGCTGCCTTCGCTGACCGAGACGGTCTGCGAACTGGGCGCCTGCGCCCGGCTGGTGGGCGTGGACCGCTATTCCAACTTTCCGGCCAGCGTGAACGCCTTGCCCAAGCTGGGAGGCATGGACGACACCAACGTCGAATTGATTGCGTCGCTCAAGCCCGACGTCGTGCTGGTGGCCGTGTCCTCGCGCGTGGCTGAACGGCTGCGCGCGCTGGGCATGAAGGTCGTGGCGCTGGAGCCGCGTTCTTACAAGGACGTGCAGCGCGTGCTGGGCACCATCGGCCAGGTTTTGGGCGTGCCGGACGCGCAGCGCGTCTGGCGCCACATCGAGGCCGGCGTGGCCGCGGCGGCCAGTAGCGTGCCTGCATCGGCACGCGGCGTGCGCGTCTATTACGAGGTCGCCAGCGGCCTGTACGCGGCCGGCACTGTGTCCTTCATGGGCGAGACGTTGACCCGGCTGGGTGCCGGCAACATCATCCCGCCCGACCTGGGCCCTTTTCCCAAGATCAACGCGGAGTATGTCGTCAAGGCCAACCCGGCGCTGATCATGATCGGCCAGCGTGGCTCCGAGGGCCTGGCACAACGCCCCGGCTGGGACCGCATCGATGCCATCCGGCGCGGCCGCGTCTGCGTCTTCAAGGCGGAGGACGGTGACATCCTGTCCCGCCCCGGCCCGCGCATGGCCGAGGCCGCGCAGATCATGGCCAGGTGCCTGCGCGAGAAAGTCGCCTCGTGATGAACATGCGCCCCGCGCTGCTGCTCACGCTGCTGCTCGTGATGGGCGGGCTGGGCGTTCTGGCCGGTGTGTTGATCGGCAGCACGGGCTGGGCCGACCTCGGCGACGACAGCATGAGCGTCATCCTGTGGGAGATCCGTTTGCCGCGGTCGCTGGGCGCCTGGTGGGCCGGCGCGCTGCTGGGCATGGCCGGCGCGATGGCGCAAGGCCTGTTCCGCAACCCGCTGGCCGACCCCTACCTGCTGGGCAGCGCCTCGGGCGCGGGCCTGGCCGTCGCCGTCGCGCTGGCGTTGACGGGCGTGTCCCCGCAGACCTCGTCGCTGCTGGCCCATGTGGGCCTGACCGGCATCGCCTTCGTCGGCACGCTGGTGGGCGTGGGCCTGACGCTCATCCTCGCGCGCGGCGTGGAGCAGACGCTGCGGCTGCTGCTGGCAGGCGTGGTGGTGGGCGTGGTTCTGAACGCGCTGACGGGCCTGGCCACGCTGTGGGCGCCGGACATCTTGCGCGCGATGCAGGCCTTCCTGCTGGGTAACACCGGGCTGCTGGGCTGGAGCAGCGTCAGTGTGATGGCCGCCAGCGGCATCGCCGCGGCGCTGATCGGCTTGCTGGCCAGCCCGGCACTGGACGCGCTGACGCTGGGCGAAGCCACCGCCGCCTCGCTGGGCGTGCGTATGGGCCTGGTGCGACTGCTGCTGATCTGCGCGTTCGCGCTTGCCACCGGCGCGGCCGTCGCGCAGACGGGCATCGTCGCCTTCGTCGGCCTGGTGGCACCCCATCTGGTGCGCGTGCTGTGTCCCATGCTGCACGGTCGCCTCATCCTACTGTCGGCCGCGGCGGGCGGTGCGCTGCTGCTGGCCGCAGACGTGCTGGCCCGCGCACTCATCCGCCCGCAGGAGCTGCCGGTCGGCCTGGTCACGGCGCTGCTCGGCGGCGTCTACCTGCTGGTGCTGATGCACAGGCGCGGAGCGCCCAAGCAATGAGCACCGCGCTGCACGCCCGCATCGCCCGCGTCCGCATCGACGGTCGCGACCTGATCAGCGACATCGACCTGAGCATCCCCGGGGGCCGCTGGACGGCCATCGTGGGCCCCAACGGCGCCGGCAAGTCCACGCTGCTGCGCGCCGTCGCCGGCCTGCAGCGCTGCGACGGCGACATCCAGCTGGGTGGCAAGCCGCTCAAGGACTGGCCGTCGCGCGACCGAGCCCGCCAGCTGGCGTGGATGGGTCAGCAGGAGACCGGCGCCGACGACCTGATGGCGCAGGACGTGGTGCAGTTGGGCCGCCTGCCGCACCGCCCCTGGCTGGCGCCCCCCACCGCGGCCGACCAAGCCGCCGGGCAGGCCGCAATGCAGGCCACCCAAAGCTGGGCATGGCGCGAGCGTCGCCTGGGCAGCCTGTCCGGCGGTGAACGCCAGCGCGTGCTGCTGGCCCGCGCGCTGGCCGTGCAGGCGCCGCTGACGCTGATGGACGAGCCGCTGGCCCACCTGGACCCACCGCACCAGGCCGAATGGATGGCATTGGTGCGCGCCCGCGTCGCTGCGGGCCACAGCGTCGTCAGCGTGCTGCACGAGCTTCACCTGGCGCTGCAAGCCGACCACCTGGTGCTGATGGCCGATGGCCGCATCGTGCACACCGGCGCGCCGGCCGACCCCGCCACGCACGCTGCGCTGCGGCGCGTCTTTGGGCCCAGTCTGCACATCGCGCAGATCGAGGGCCGCTGGGTGGCGTTGCCGCTATGACCCGTTGTCCGGCCCTGCTGATCAGCGCGCCGTCGTCTGGCTCGGGCAAGACCAGCATCACGGCAGCCATCGCCCGCGCTCACGCCCGCCGGGGCAAGCGGGTGCGCGTGTTCAAGACCGGGCCGGACTATCTCGACCCCGGCATCCTGGCCCGCGCCGCCGGCAGCCCGGCCTACCAACTGGACTTGTTCATGGGCGGCTTCGCCCACTGCCAGGGGCTGCTGGCCGCGGCTGCGCGCACGGCCGACCTCATTCTGGTCGAAGGCGTCATGGGCCTGTTCGACGGCGACCCCAGCAGCGCCGACCTGGCCGCCGCCTTTGGACTACCGCTGGTCTGCGTCATCGACGCGTCGGCCATGGCCCAGACCTTCGCCGCACTGGCCACCGGCCTGCAACGTTTCCGGCCGGAGCTGCGCCATTGCGGCGTCATCGCCAACCGCGTGGGGAGCGCGGCGCATGGCCGCATGCTGGGTGAGGGCCTGCCGGACGACCTGCCGCTGATCGCGGCACTGCCGCGTAACCCCGAGCTCGCGCTGCCCGAGCGCCATCTGGGCCTGGTGCAGGCCCAGGAGCTGCCCGACCTGGACGCGCGCCTGGACGCATGGGCCGACGCCTGGGAGGCCTCGCTGCGCCCGGGCTTCGCGTTCAAGCCCGTCTCCTTCATCGATGAGCCCGGGCCGGCGCCGTCAAGGCTGCTGGCCGGCCGGCGCATTGCTGTCGCCCGCGATGCCGCCTTCGGCTTCATCTACTCGGCCAACCTGGACACGCTTCGCGCACTGGGTGCCGAGCTGGCTTTCTTCTCGCCCGTGGCCGGTGACCGCCTGCCCGTCTGCGACGCCGTCTGGCTGCCCGGCGGCTACCCGGAGCTGCATGCCCAGGCGCTGGCCCACAACGCAGGCCTTTTCGGCGCGCTACGCGCCCACGTGGCTGAAGGCCGACCGCTGCTGGCCGAGTGCGGCGGCATGCTGGCGCTGCTGGACGACTTGACCGACGCCGAGGGCCGCACCCACGCCATGGCCGGCCTGCTGCCGGGCCGCGCTCGCGTGCAGCCGAGACTGGCCGCCCTGGGGCTGCAGGCGCTGGACTGGCCGGAAGGCCCGTTGCGCGGCCACAGCTTCCACTACTCGACGCTGGAAACCTCGCTCGTGCCCATCGCACACGCCAGCAACCCCAACGCCGGCAAGACCGCCGAGGCGCTCTACCAGCAGGGCTCGCTACGCGCGAGCTATGTGCACCACTACTTCCCTTCCAACCCCGAGGCCGTCGCCGCCTTCTTTGGTCATCATGGAAATTGAACAACCGCCCGTCGACCGCGAACGCGTCATCCCCACGGCTGAGCGCCGCGGTCTGATCCTCGTGCACACCGGCGACGGCAAGGGCAAGAGCACCGCGGCCTTCGGCCTCGCGCTGCGCGCCCATGGCCGCGGCAAGGCGGTGCGCATCTACCAGTTCATGAAGGTGCCCAGCGCCCGCTTCGGCGAGCACCGCGTGTTTGAGCAGTTGGGAGTGCCCATTGAAGGCCTGGGCGACGGCTTCTCGTGGAAGAGCAAGGACCTGGAGCACTCCGCCCAGCTCGCGCGCGACGGCTGGGCCCGCGCCGAGGCCGTCATCCGTGCCGGCGAGCACTTCCTCGTGGTGCTGGACGAAATCATGTATCCACTGCGCTACGGCTGGCTGCCGCTGGAGCCGGTCCTCCAGGCCCTGCGCGAACGGCCACCGCATGTCCACATCGTGCTGACGGGGCGCGGTGCACCGCAAGAGCTGATCGACGTGGCCGACACGGTCACCGAGATGGCCATGGTCAAGCACCATTTCAAGGCCGGCGTGCCGGCACAGCGGGGGATTGAGGATTGAGCGCGCTGGTCATTTGCACCACTTGTGCCGACGGCCAAGGCCAGGCCCTGCTGGAAGCGGTCGAGAACGAGGCGCTGGCGCGCGACTGGCCGCTGGTCGTTCGGGGCCAGGCCTGCATGGCCGCCTGCAAGCAAAGCTGCACCGCGGCCCTGCAGGGCGCTGGCAAGCACAGCTATCTGTTCGGGCAGCTTGCCGCCGATGCGGCCAGCGTCGAAGCCCTGCTGGTGGTCGCAGCCCAGCATGCGGAGCCCGGTGACGGCCTGCTGGCCTGGGACCGCCGCCCGGACCGCCTCAAGAGTGGCCTGGTGGCCCGGCTGCCGCCGCTGGGCTGACGCGCGTCATGGACCTGCTGCTGCCGCTCGCAATGGCGCTGGCCCTGCTGGTGGACCGACTCGGCGAACCGCCGACCTGGGCGCATCCGGTGGTCGGCATGGGGCGCTACCTGAGCCTGTTCAAGCTGACGCGGCTGCCGCCAGCGCCGGGCTTCATGGCCGGCGCACTGGCCTGGCTGCTGGGCGCCGCGGCGGTCACGCTGATCGCGCTGTGGCTGGAGGGCTGGGTGCTGCTGGCGCTGCAGCCGTGGGTGTCACCCCTGCGCCTGATAGGCGCGGCTGCCTTGATCGGCCTGCTGCTGAAACCGCTGCTCGCCTGGCGCATGCTGGCCGACGAAGCCATGGCTGTCGAGGCGGCGCTGAGCGAATCGCTGGAAGCCGGCCGCGTACGACTGTCGCGCCTCGTCAGCCGCGACACGTCCGCGCTGACCGAAGCCGACGTGCGCGAAGCCGCCATCGAGACACTGGCGGAGAACCTGAATGACTCCGTCATCGCGCCGCTGTTCTGGTTCGCCATCGCCGGCCTGCCCAGCGCGGCCATCTACCGCTTCGCCAACACGGCGGACGCGATGTGGGGCTACCGGGACGAGCGCGAATGGTGTGGCAAGTGGGCCGCGCGCGCGGACGATGTGCTGTCCTGGCTGCCCGCGCGACTGACGGCTTTGGTGCTGATGCCGCCGTCGCTGGTGACCGTGGCACGCGAAGCCCGCCGCACTCCGTCGCCCAACAGCGGCTGGCCCATGGCGGCGATGGCGCTGCGGGTGGGCGTGCGTTTGAGCAAACCGGGTGTCTACTCGCTGCACGCCGGCGGACAACCGGTGGAGGCTGGCGCGCTGCAGGCGGCGCGCAAGGTGGCTGGCCAGGCCGTCATGGCCGGCGCCGTGCTGATGGCCGCGCTGGCCTGGGCGCTGAGGATGGCGCCATGACATTTCTTCAAGCCGAACACGGGGGCCCGGATGGCGGCCCGCCCGTGGCGCACGACTTCTCGACCAATGCGAGCCCACTGGGCCCACCACCCGCGCTGTGGCTGGCCGTGCAGGCGGCCGACCGCCAACGCTACCCCGACCCGCAGTACGGCGCGCTGCGCCGCCGCCTGGGCGAGGCGCACGGGGCTGACCACGGCCTGGTGCTGCCCACGGCCGGCGGCGCCGAGGGCATACGCCGCCTCACGCTGGCAGCATGGCTGGATGGCCGGCGCGAGGCCTGGGTACCGCAGCCCGGCTTTGGCGACTACGCCATAGCTGCTCAGGCGCTGGGACTGGCCGTGAAGCCGTATGCCGCCCCGGCAGACATCCGGCCCACGGCGCCATCGCTGGTCTGGCTCTGCGAACCCTGCAACCCGACCGGCACGAGCGAGGCGGCCTGGCCCGATCTGGCCGGCCACCTCGTGGTGGTGGACCGCGCCTACGAGCCGCTACGCTTGGCCGGTGATACGCCCCCGCTGCCGCTCGGCGCCTGGCAACTGGTCTGCCCGAACAAGGCGCTGGGCTTGACCGGCGTGCGCGCCGGCTACCTTATCGCGCCGGCCACCGACGCGGCCTGGACGCATGCGCAGTCGCTGGCGCCCAGCTGGGTGCTGTCGGCCGAGGGCGTAGCAATGCTGTCGCACTGGCATGACGCCGCGACGGCAGCCTGGCTGGCCGACGCCCGCGCCCAGCTACGCGAATGGACGGCAGCGCAGCGGGCCCTGCTGGCCGACCTGGACTGGCTGCAGCGCCCCAGCTGCACCCACTTCTGGCTGGCCCGCCCGCCGCGGCCGGACATCGCCACGCGGCTGCACGAGTGGGGCGTGCGCGTGCGCGACGCCGCCTCCTTCGGCCTGCCCGGCTGGGTGCGCGTGTCGGCCCAGCCGCCAGCGGCCCGGCAGGCGTTGCAGCAGGCGCTGCTTGAGATCGAAAGCGAGGACGCATGAGTGGACATGGCAAGGCCGTCATGGTGCTTGGCACCACCAGCGGCGCGGGCAAGAGCTGGCTGGCCACCGCGCTGTGCCGCTGGTACGCGCGCCAAGGCCTGAAGGTCGCGCCGTTCAAGGCGCAGAACATGAGCAACAACGCGCGCGTGGTCCCTGGCCTGAACGGCCTGATGGGCGAGATTGGCAGCGCACAGTACTTCCAGGCCCTGGCCGCGCGCCGCGTGCCCGAGGTTCGCATGAACCCGGTGCTGCTCAAGCCCGAGGCCGACACGCAAAGCCAGGTCGTCGTGCTGGGCGAGGTGGACGGGGCCTTGTCGCGCATGCCCTGGCGCGAGCGCAGCGCGCTGCTCAAGCCGCGTGCCCGTGCGGCGCTGCTGGAGCTGCAGCATGAGAACGACGTGGTCGTCATCGAAGGTGCCGGCTCGCCGGCCGAGATCAACCTCGCACCCAGCGACTACGTGAACCTGGGCACCGCGCGTGACGCGAACGCGGCCTGCCTCCTGGTCACCGACATCGACCGCGGCGGCGCCTTCGCCCACCTGTATGGCACCCACCAGCTGATGCCCCAGGACGTCCGCGGCCTGGTGCGCGGCTTTGTGCTGAACCGCTTCCGAGGTGACGCCGGCCTGCTGGCGCCCGGGCCGGAACAGCTGGAGCGCCTGACCGGCGTTCCCACCATCGCCACGCTGCCAATGTGGCGCGGTCACGGCCTGCCGGAGGAGGACGGCGTGTTTGACGACACCGCCACTGGCAACGGGGGCGGCGGCCTGCACATCGCCGTCGTGGCGTACCCGCGGCTGTCCAACCTCGACGAGTTCCAGCCGCTGCGCCAGTTGCCCGGCGTGCGCCTCTCCTGGGCCCGCGAGCCGCGCGACCTGGCAGGCGCGGACTGGATCATCCTGCCCGGCTCGAAGTCCACAGCGGCCGACCTCGCCTGGCTCCGTGCGCAGAAGCTCGACCTGGCCATCAACGGCCACCGCGGCCGCGTGCTGGGCATCTGCGGTGGCCTGCAGATGCTGGGCGAAGCCTTGATCGACACGCACGGCGTGGACGGCAACGCGCCAGGGCTAGGCCTGCTGCCGTTGGTCACCGTCTTCGAACCCGAGAAGCTGCTGCGCAGCACCGCGATGCACTTCGGCGCAACGGAGGGCCCGTGGGCAGCGCTGGCCGGCGTCCACGCCGAGGGCTACGAGATCCGCCATGGCCGCACCCAGCCCCACCCGGGGCTGCCGGCGCCGCAGGTGGCGCTGCGCAATGCGGCCGGCGAGGCCATCGGCTGGCAGGCCGGCCGTGTGCTGGGCGTCTACGCCCATGGCCTGTTCGAGCAGCCCGCTGTGCTGCAGGCGCTGTTCGGCCAGAGCGGCCGGCCGCTGGACGCGGTGTTCGACGGGCTGGCGGACTTCATTGACCTGCACTTCCAACCGGGCAAGATCGCAGGCTTGATCGCCTGAGGAGAAGAACCATGCGCCGCCTGCTCGCCACCGTCCTGACGGCCCTGCCGCTGATGGCGCACGCCTGGGGGGCGGACGGCCATCAGACCGTCGCCACCATCGCTGCCGGCCTCATCAAGGGCACGCCCGCTGAGGCACGTGTCGCGGCGCTGCTGGGTGACATTCCGCTGCCGCTGGCGGCCATCTGGGCCGACTGCGTCAAGGGCATCTCGCCCAGCCAGCACTACACCTACCCCTCGCCCGGCAAGTACGCCGAATGCATGCCGCTGGAGACGCCCGCTCGCATCGCCGAGATGGCCGACTACGTGAAGCGCAACGACAAGCAGTGCCAGATCGGCATGGACGAGGACAGCTGCCACCGGCAGACGCACTACGCCGACGTCGCGCTGCAGCGCAGCCGCTACCGGCCGGGCCTGGTCGGCACGCGCAGTGACGACGTCGTCGGCGCGCTGCGCCAGGCCATCCTCGTGCTGCAGGGCAAGCCCGCGCCTGGCCAGCCCAACTTCACGAGCCAGCGCGAGGCGCTGCTGGTGCTCGCGCACCTGGTGGGCGACATCCACCAGCCGCTGCACGTCGGCTCCATCTACCTCGACACCCAGGGCAAGCGCGTGGACCCGGACAAAAAGGGGCTGGACGAGGCCACCTTCACCGTGGGCGGCAACAGCCTTTACATCGTCGCCGCAACACCAGCCCCCCCGGTGACGGCCGCCCCCCCTGCGGCCGACGGGGCGGACAGCCCGGTAGGCGCCGGCCACTTCGGCCCGATCAAGATGCACACGATCTGGGACGGCGTGCCGGACAAGTTCAACCCCGACCACGTCAATGCGGCCTGGCTGGCCGAGGCGCGCAAGATCCGCAGCAACACCGGTGACCCGGCGGACTGGCCGGCCCGCTGGGCCACGCAGTCGCTGCAGCAAGCCGCGCTGGCCTTCCAGGGGCTGACCTTCTCGGCCAAGCAGGGCTCGCACTGGACCGTCAGCCTGCCGCCGGGCTACAACGCCAAGGCGGATGCGATCAAGCGGCAGCAGCTGACGCAAGCTGGAGCGCGGCTGGCGTTTGTCCTGAAGACCGTGTTCCCTGACTAGGTGACACGGCCCGCCGCGCCGCCCGGCAACACGCCGCTAGCATGCAGGCCATGACAAAGCGCCTTGTGCTGAAGGGCTGCACCTTCGCGTTACGCCGACCCGCCTGCCTGGCAGCCTTGCTGCTGGTCATGGCCGGCTGCAGCCCGCAGGACGCGTCATCTCAAAGGAGCGAGGGCATGTTCGGCCTGTTCAAAAGCAAACCCGCCGCCGGCCTGAGTTCCACCGTGGCGCCCGAGGTCGGCACGCCGCTGAAGCGCGAGACGGCCTTCACCACCGCGCCCACGGCACTGCCGCCCGCGGCCTACAACCGATGCAAGCCGGTGGGCGTGTTCGGAGACCCGCCGAACGCGACGTTTCGGCCCACCGCCATCGACGGCGAATCCTCGACCGGCTTTCTCGTCGCCGCCCACGGCAGACGGCCGCCACTCGCGCTGGTGAACCGGCTAACCGACAAGCCGACGTTCGAGATCTGGCAGATGCAGCCGGGCGCCGAGCAGACGTTCGCCAAGCAGCTGCCGGTCTCGCTCACGCCGGAACAATCAACCTGGCATTCCTTCGTGCTGGCCGAGGCCGCCTGCCTGCCGGGCGACCAGATGGTGCTGGGCGTGAGCCACCGCGCGCCCACACCCCGCAAGAGCTTGTTCCTGTATGACCTGGCCACCCAGCGCGTCACGAGCCTGGGGCCGATAGAGCCGGACACGAGCAAGGGGCTGCCGTTCCGCCTCTTTGAAACTTGGCCTGTGGCTGCGAACGCCGCGCTGGTGCTGTTCCACACAGAACAGCTGCGGCTGAAGGCCGAGGTCTATGTGCAGAAGTACGACCGCCTCATGCTGTTTTCCGACCGCTACCCCCAGGGCCTGGAGGTGCTGAAGCTGGGCCTGGACGACGGCAATGTCCGGCGGTGGGCCATGGCCGGCAAAACACTTTGGCTGGACACGGTGGACTTGCGCACGAATGCGACGTTCGTGTGGTCACTCGACCTGTCCAAGGTGATCTAACCCGCCGCCTGCGCTGCGAAATCATGACTCGCGCGATTGCGCCCCCTCTGGAGCACAGATGCCTTTGGAAGACTGCCTGACGCCCACCGAAGCGTCCTACATCGCGACGAACGCCTACTTCACGCTGAAGGACTGGATCACCGGCCAGCCCACCGCCGGCGTCGAGACGCGCGCCAACGTGCAGAACCGGGTGCTGGGCCCCGGCACGGCGGGCGCCTCGAACCCGGGCCAGGCCAACCCGTCGCTGCAGGGCACGGCCCTGAGCGGCGGCGACCTCGGCAAGATCTTCTCCGGCACCACGGGGGCCGGCACACAGTCCGGCTTCGGCTACCTGCTGCAGTTCAAGCAGGGCACGCGGCGCCACATCGTCGTGGCCACGCGCGGCACGCGGCCGGAACTGGGCGCCCCTGACCTGCTGACCGACGCGCGCGGCGCGATGACCAGCTTTGGCGACTTCGGCCCGGTGCACAAGGGCTTCCGCAAGACCTTCGACACCTGCATGACCTCCATCGGCACGGATGAGCGCCTCATCATGGATGCCGACATCGTGCACTGCGTGGGCCACAGCCTGGGCGGCGCGGTGGCCACGCTGATCGCGGCCCATTTCTCGGGGCGCGGCAAGGCCGTCAAGCTCTACACCTTCGGCAGCCCGCGCGTCGGCGCATTCGGCACGCACTCGGCTTTCCACAAGTCCATCGGGCAGCAGAACATCTTCCGCGTCGCCCACGATCTCGACCCGATCTCGCTCGTGGGCCCCTTCCCCTACATCCACACCAACCCCAGCCCGCGCGACGCCAACAACTTCACGCTGCCGTCGCCCACCGGCGAGCTGTTCAGCACCGCCAATCACGACATGAACCGCTACATCGCCTCCGTCGGCGCGGGTGAAGGCGGCACGTGGAACTCGGTACGCGGCTACGCGCAGCAGACCGACCACGACAACGCCGTGCTGGCCAAGTGGCTGCTGCATGCCGACAACGACCCAGGCTGGGTGCAGTACGCCTCCGCCAAGACGCTGGGCATCCTGTTCAAGCTGTTCTCTCATGTGCTCAGAGGTATCAGCACGTCACTGATCCTGGGCCTGTCGGCGGTGGACCTGCTGGCCGAGATGCTGCTGACGGGCATGGCCCGGGCCCAGGCCATGGCCAGCCAGGTCTACATGCTGCTGCGGCATGCGGCCAAGTGGGCCGGCATCGTGGTCAGCGCCGGTGCCGACTTCACCGCGCAGATCATCCGTCGCATCCTCGACATGATGCTGAGCAAGCTCGCGCAGATCGGCACGGTGGCGCTGGCGGTGGGCTCACGCGGCCTGCTGCCGCTGCCGCTGATCGTCGCAGGCGGCTGGGCGCTGGCCCAGGCCCGTGGGTTGTGATGTCGAGCCTGACCACTGAACAACTGGCCTACCTCGTCACGCACGGCGAGCTGCTGGCGCTGCTGTCGCTGCAGCGGCTGGAGGCCATGCTGGACGCCAGCCATGCCCCCCCGCCGCCAACCGCTGAAGAACTGGCCGCAGCCGAGGCGACCGTGCAGGCCGAGATGCAGCGGCTGCAACAACAGTGGCTTGAGCAGTCCACGGATGGGACGCCAACGGATGTCAACGAGTCCGTCGTGATCGTTCCCGCCACCGCCACGACAAGCAGTGTCGGCGTCGACATCGGCGCCGAGATCGAGGAAGCGCTGGCCCGCGCCTACGCTGACATCCCGGCGCGGGCCCTGGCGCTGCAAGACGCTGACGCGGCAGGCCTGGCGCCGGCCCTGGCCGCACTGCCGGGCACGCTGCCGGCGCTGACCCAGCCGCTGGACGCCGGGGGCGTATCGGCGTGGCTGGATCTGCACGACGCCGGCGATGTGGCGCTCGACGAGCTGATGGCCCGCGCCTGCGCCCTGGGCAGCTCGGCCGGCTGACTGCGCACACCACGGGGCGCATTGCGTCGAAAACCGCTTTCGGGCCCCGAAGGCCAGGTGAATCGCGACAGGCTGCCGCAGCTTGAACGGCCCTAAGCCCAGCCACTGAGCCGGTCGAAGCCGCCGGCATGTGGCCAGACCGCCGCCAGCGTCGTCGCGTCGGCGCCGAACCAGCGTGCCAGCTCGGCGCCGAGCTGGTCGGTCGCCGTCGTCGGCAGCCACACACCCTGGCCCACGTCGTCCGGCCCGCCCAGCGTCAGCTCTGGCATGCGGCCCAGCAGCTTGCCCCCGTTGGGGCCGCGTGCCGCGCCGCCGACAGCGAAGTGGTGGTTGCCCCAGCCGTGGTCAGTCCCTGCGCCATTGCTGGTCAGGTTGCGGCCGAAGTCGCTGGCACTGAAGAGGGTCACGCTGTCGGTCAGCCCCTGGGTGACCATTGCCGCATTGAAGGCGGTGACTGCGGCGTCAATCTCGGCGAACAGCTCGGCCTGGCGCTGCAACTGGTCATCACCATGCGTGTCGAAGCCGCCGATGGAAGTGAAGAAGCATTGACGTGACAGGCCCAGCGCGCCGCGCGCGGCGATGAGCTTGGCCGTCATGCCGAGCTGGCGGCCCAGGCCTGTGTCGGGGAAAGCGGTGCTGACGCTGCTGCTGGCCAACGCTCCGGCCAGCACACGCTGCACCTCCAGGCTGCGGCCCATCATGTTCAGCCAGGTCTGCTCGAACGGGTGGCTGCGCGTCTCGGCCAGCGTCGCGGCGACGGCGGCGGAGAGCGGGTCGCTGCCGCCCCTGGCGTTGGGGTCGTAGAAGTCGAAGCCGAACCGGCCCGATGCCGACACGCGGTAGGGCGTGAGGCTCTTGTCGCCGGCCTCCCAGACATTGCCGCCGGACAGGCTGATAGCCGAGTAGCCGCGGTTGGTCTGGCCGTCGGCCACCGCGCGCTCCAGCAGACGCCCGCCCCAGCCGTTGCGGGGCGGCGCCTCGACGACGCCGCTCTGCCAGGCGCCCTGCTGGTCGCTGTGCGAGAACAGGTTGTAGGGCAGCGGAACGCTGCGTGCGTCGTACTGCGCCTTGGTGGTGGGCTGCAGGAGCGGGCCGATGTTGGCAACGACGCTGCCTTGGCCGGAGTTGACCAGGCCTTGCAGGCCGGTGAACGCCGGATGCAGCGCGAGACCGGTGGTGTTGGAGAGCGTCAACGGCAGCAGCGTGGCCCTGTCGAGCGCAAGGTTGGGCCGGGCGCGCTGGTAGGCGGTGTAGCGCGTGTCGGTCGGCACCAGCAGATTGTTGCCGTCGTTGCCGCCGAACATGAAGACGCAGACCAGCGCGCGGTAGTCCGTCGCGGCCGGCGCGGTGGCGGCCAGGGCACGCATCTGGGCCCAGGGGTTGAGCGCGGCGGCCGCGCCCAGTTGGAGCAGGTAGCGGCGCTTCATCTCTGAATGACGTGATCGGGGCTGAGGGCGGTGACGATCAGCGCGGCCTTGACGGACTCGGTCTTGCTGTCGATGGCGGCGACGAGCGTGGTCAGGCGGCTGCGCGTGGAGGCGCCCATGCCGAGGTTAAAGAAGAGCAAATCCAGCCGGTCAACCAGGGCCGTCGCATCCAGCGCCGCGAGGCTGGCCAGATCGAGGTTCAGTCGGTGGGCCTCGGGCCAGCCGTAGCCGCCGCTGCCAATGAGGTCGGCGAAGAAATTCAGCGAACCGGCCACCGCTGTCTCGCCGCTGATCTGGAACTCCGGCGCGACCCAGCCCTGGGCCGCGATGGGCCCGGCGGGGCGGTAGCCGGGAGAGTAGAAGTTGAATACCGACGGCGCCAGCAGCGGGCTCTGGCCCAGCGCGTCGTCGCTGCTGTCCAGGTACTGGATGCGGTTCTGCCCGCTCGCGCTCCTGGCCCCCAGGCCACGCAGCATGTTGGCGAGGCGGATGACCGGCTCGCGCTGCTTGGCGACGTTAATGGCCGGGCTGTCGCCGCGCGCCTCGGCGTCCATCAACACGGCACGCACGACCGCCTTCAGGTTGCCACGCGTGCCGGTGCCGTCGTTGGCGAATACCGCCGCCACGCGGCCGACGTAGGCCGGACTGGGGTTGCTCGCCACCAGGCGCTGGATGAGCTGCCTGGCAAAGAACGGCGGCACGTTGGGGTGCTGGAAGATGGTGTCCAGCGCGTCGGCCATGTCCTTCTCGGGGGTCTGGCCGGCGGCCAGCGTCTTGCCGTCCAGCAGCAGCTTGTCGGCAGGCGAGTGGTAGGCGCTCCAGGCCTTCATCGGCACCACCCACAGCGCCTCGACGTTGTCGTCGTGGTCGTGGAACTGTGCCGCCTTGCTGTTGTCCAGGGCGCCGTAGCTCCAGCCGCTGAAGGCCTTGGCGAAGCCCTTCACCACGGCTTCGTCGTAGGTGGGCTGGGTCTTGCCGGCAGCATCGAGCTTGGAGGTGCCGTCGGCGTTGAGCTGGATGAGGCCGATGGAGAACAGCTGCAGCACCTCGCGCGCGAAGTTCTCATTCGGGTGCGTGCCCTTGGCGGCGTTCTCCTTCTCGCTCTCCAGCAGATTCAGGTAGTAGCCCATGGCCGGGTGCAGGGCCACGTCCTGCAGCAGCGTGCGCCAGTTACCGAAGGCATTGCGGTTGAGCATGTCCATGTAGCTGCTCATGGCCGCCGGGCGGATGTCGGGGGCGATGTTGCTGATGACGAAAATCTGCAGCAGCGCCCAGCTGACACGGGCGCGCAGCTGGTCCTCGCCGGTGAGCCATTGCTGCCAAACGGCCTCGTAGCTCATCTCCTCGCTGAGCTGCGGCTTCTCGCCCGCCTTCTGGTCGCGGCCGCGCTGGCTGTTGAGGTAGTCCATGTGCAGCGCAGCGGGCTTGGCGAACTGCACAGTCAGCCAGCCATCGAAGCCCTGGGCCACGAGCGCGTCGACCTGCGCCGGGCCGGTGGCGCCGAAGCTGGCCTGGCTCAGGAAGCGGGCCGCGTCGCGGCGGCTGGGTTGCGGTGCGGGCGGGGTAGCGGGCGTGGGGTCGGCGGCGGCCGGTGTCGCGGGCGCTGCGCTGCCGCCATCTGCACCGCCGCTGCCGCCGCCACCGCAGGCGGCCAGCAGGGCCGCCGCGGCCAGCGCAGCCGAAGCCGTGCTCGCCGCAGGCAGCGCCTGCTCGAGCTCCATCGTGTCGGTCGCGTCGTCCACCTTGCCTCCTGCGCAGCGGCGCGACTTTAGGCAGCCACGCCGCTTGTCGACGTGAGCAAAAGTGAACGAATGTTGCTGCGCCCGGCACAGGCGACATCAGGCTGCCACGGCCTCCGGCAGCCGGGCAATCACCTTGATCTCGAACTGAAACCCGTAGAGCCAAGTCACGCCGACGCCGGTCAGCGTGGGGTGGGGTGCCTCGCCCCAATGGGCCATGACCACCGGCCAGACGCGCTCGAAGTTCTGCTCCGGGTCGACGACGTACAAGGTCACATCCACCACGTCGCTGAACGTGCAACCCGCCGCGGCAAGCACCGCGTTCAGGTTCTCGAAGGCAAGTTGCACCTGCTGCAGCAGGTTCGGCTCGGGCGAGCCATCGGGCAGGCTGCCCACCTGGCCGGACACGAACAGAAAACCGTTGGCGCGAACGGCCGGCGAGTAGCGGTTGCGCTCGTACAGCGCCTGGCGGCCAGCGGGAAACACGGCGTCGCGGGGGGAAGAGGACATGGTTCGCTTTCTGCGTTGAAGGAGGTGCCGCCACTCTAGGCAGGCAGGTCCGGCGGATAAACAGGCCCGCACCACAATCAGTTCTTGCCGTCACCAAACAATAAACCGGGGGCCGACACCATGGACCGTTTCGATGCGCTGCAGGCCTTCGCCCGCGTCGTGGAGACCGGCAGCTTCACCAAGGCCGCCCGCGCGCTCGACGTGAGCAACACCACCGTCACGCAACTGGTGCAACAACTGGAGGCCCGCTTGCGCGTGAAGTTGCTGCACCGCACGACGCGGCAGGTGCGCGTGACCGACGACGGCGCGGCCTACTACGAGCGCGTGGTGCGCCTGCTGGCCGACCTGGAGGACGCCGACACCAGCCTGTCCGACGCCGCTGCCGCGTTGCGGGGCAGGCTGCGCGTGGACGTGCCCAGCCCGCTGGCACGGCTGGTGCTGGTGCCGGCGCTGCCAGACTTCCATGCCCGCTACCCCGACATCGAGTTGCACCTGGGTGTCAGCGACCGCATGGTGGATGTCATCGGCGACCACGTCGACTGCGTGCTGCGCGGTGGGGAACTGGCCGATTCGACGCTGATGGCGCGTCGCGTCGGTGAACTGGCGATGGGCATGTACGCTGCGCCGGCCTACCTACAGCGCCACGGCCGACCAACCCACCCCGGTGACCTGGCCGACGACGCACATCGGATGGTGGGCTACCTGCGCTGGCGCAGCGGCCGAATCGCGCCGGTCACCCTGCACCGCGATGGCGAAGCCGTGGCCATTCATGGCCGACATGCGCTGGCGGTGGACGATGGCAATGCCTACCTCGCCGCCGGCGTGGCCGGCTTGGGCGTGCTGTGCGTGCCACGCTACATGGCCGAGCCGTCGGTGACCCGCGGCGAACTGATGCCGCTGCTGGACGGCTGGCGGGTCGACCCCATGCCGCTGTACCTGGCCTTCCCACCCCACCGGCACATCAGCGCCAAGCTGCGCACTTTCATCGACTGGGTGGTGGACGTGCTGGCGCGTCAGCCCGCCATCGCACCGCCCTGAACTGCACTCAGGCCGCGGTGGTGAGGCGCTGGTACTTCGCCATCAAGGTCTCGCGGCTCTCGATGTGCGCCGGATTGATCGGGATACAGGCGACCGGGCACAGCATCACGCACTGCGGCTCGTCGAAATGGCCCACGCACTCGGTGCACTTGGCGGGGTCGATTTTGTAGAACTCCTCACCCATCGAGATCGCGTTGTTCGGGCAGGCGGGTTCGCAGACATCGCAGTTGATGCATTCGTCCGTGATCATCAGCGCCATCGTCAGCCCTCCTTGAACTTGTCGTTCAAGCGCGCCAGCACCCCGGGCGACACGAACTCCGCCACCTCGCCACCCAGCGTCGCTATTTCTCGAACGAAGGTACTCGACGTGTACTGGTGGTGCTCGCCGGGCGTCAGGAAGATGGTCTCGACCTCGGGCATGAGCTTGCGGTTCATACCGGCCATCTGGAACTCGTATTCGAAGTCGCCGCCGGTGCGCAGCCCGCGCACGACCACACGGCCGGCATGGGTGCGCACGAAATCGCGCAGCAGGCCGTCGAAGGCAATGACCTCGACATTGCCCAGCGGCGCTGCCGCCTCCTGCGCCATCGCCAGGCGTTCGTCCAGCGGGAACAGCGTCTTCTTGTGATGGCCCACGGCGACCGCGATCACCAGGCGCTCGAACATGCCGGCGGCGCGGCGCATCAAGTCCTCGTGGCCCAGCGTGATGGGGTCGAAGGTGCCGGGATAGACGGCGGTGATGGTGATGCGCGAAGTCATGAGCCCGAATTGTCGTCGCGTCGGAGCAACTGGTAATGCACTGCGCCGGCACGACCCTGGCGCCAGGCCGTGAACCCGGCTGGCGGCCCGATCTCGCGCGGCGACTCGACGTAGATCAGCCCCTGGTCGGCCAGCAGCCGCACGGCGGCGGCCAGCGCACGGTCGAACAGGTCGTCGGCGAACGGCGGGTCGAGAAAGATCAGATCGAAGCGGTCAGCGCAGGCCGTCATCCAGTTCAATGCGTTGGCGCGGTGGATGGTGATGGCGGTGGCCTGCAGGCGCTTCTGGCTGGCTCGCAGGCCGTCCACCAACATGGCCTCACGCTCGATCATCACCACGGCCTCCGCCCCACGCGATGCGGCCTCGAAGCCCAAAGCGCCACTGCCGGCAAAGGCGTCCAGCACGCGCCAGCCGGTCAGCGTCTGGCCCAGCCAGTTGAAAAGGGTTTCGCGGACGCGGTCGGACGTGGGGCGCAGGCCGGGCAGGTCGGGGACCGGCAGCTTCGATCGCTTCCACTGGCCGCCGATGATGCGGATCTCACCCATTCACTGCCGCACCGGAATGCCCCGCGCCGCCATCAGCGCCTTGGCCTCGCCCACCGTGTGCTCGCCGAAGTGAAAGATGCTGGCGGCCAGCACGGCGTCTGCGCCGCCCTTGGTGATGCCGTCGGCCAGGTCGTCCAGTGAGCCGACGCCACCGGAGGCGATGACGGGCACGGGCACGGCGTCGCTGACTGCGCGGGTCAGTTCGAGGTCGAAGCCGGCCTTGGTGCCGTCGCGGTCCATGCTGGTCAGCAGGATCTCGCCGGCACCGAACTCGGCCATCTGCCGAGCCCAGGCGACGGCATCCAGGCCGACGTTCTTGCGGCCGCCGTGGGTGTAGACGTCCCAACCCGAACCGTCGGCGCGGCGCTTGGCGTCGATGGCCACGACAATGCACTGGGCACCGTACTTGTCACTGGCGGCGCGGATCAGTTCAGGGTCAGCGACGGCCGCGGAGTTGAAGCTGACCTTGTCTGCGCCGGCGTTCAGCAGCCGCCGCACGTCGGCCACAGCGCGCACGCCTCCCCCCACGGTCAGCGGGATGAAGACCTTGGACGCGACCGCTTCGATGATGTGCAGGATGAGGTCGCGGCCGTCGCTCGTGGCCGTGATGTCGAGGAAAGTCAGCTCGTCGGCACCCTGCTCGTTGTAGCGGGCGGCGATGTCCACCGGGTCGCCTGCGTCGCGCAGGCCCACGAAGTTGACGCCCTTGACCACGCGGCCGGCGGTGACGTCGAGACAGGGAATGATTCGTTTGGCAAGCATGGCGGGGATACGGCAACGGAGCCTGGATTATTCCCTCGGGAGTTAGGGGCTTCGCATGCCGTCGTGAGCAGCGCCAAATCTGCGGCGGATTCCAACCCATAGAGGAGACGCTGATGATTGCCTTCCCCCGTACCGCCGTAGGCGCGGCCCTGCTGGTCCTCGCCAGCCTGCCAGCGCAGGCGACGGTCCACTTCTTCACCGCGTCGTTGGCCAGCCTGGGTGAGCCGGTGCCCACGTCGACCGCGACCGGCTCAGCCACGTTCGCGTTCGACGACGTAGCGCTCAGCGTGCTCGTCAACGAGACCTATGCCGGCATCGCGAGCAACCCATCGGGCAATCACATCCACTGCTGCACAGCGACTGCTGGCACCGGCAGTACGGGCGTGGCCCTGAACTTCAGCCCCCTGGCGACGGGCACGTCGGCCAGCTACACCAACACATTCACGCTGTCCTCAGCTGCCTTCTCGTCGCTGCTCGCCGGTGCGACGGCGGGCAAGGCCTACGTGAACATCCACACGCCGGGCACCTACGCCGCAGGCGAGATCCGCGGCTTCCTGGTGAGCGCGGTGCCCGAGCCCGAGACCTACGCGCTGATGTTGGCGGGCCTGGGCGTTCTGGTGCTGCGCCGCAGCCGCATCGACCGCTGACGCAGCCCCTCAGCCGGCCGCTGCGATCAGTTCGTCCGCCCGCACCTGGGCGGCCGTGAAGTCCAGCGCGCCGGTGTAGATGGATCGGCCGCAGATGACGCCCTCGATGCCATCGCCCATGACGGCGCACAGGCGCTCGATGTCGGCGATGTCCGAGAGGCCGCCCGAGGCGATGACGGGGATGGTCAGCGCCTGGGCCAGCTTGACGGTGGCCTCGATGTTGATGCCGGTCAGCATGCCGTCGCGGCCGATGTCGGTGTAGATGACGCCTTCGACGCCGTAGTCCTGGAACTTCTGTGCCAGGTCGATGACCTCGTGGCCGGTCAGCTTGCTCCAGCCGTCGGTGGCGACCTTGCCGTCCTTGGCGTCCAGGCCCACGATGATGTGGCCGCCGAAGGCGCT
>JACPYV010000045.1 GCA_016195825.1 Burkholderiales bacterium
GTCGACGCGCCCGCCGCCACGCGACCCGTCGCCCAGCTCGGCGCGCTGCCGCTGGCGACCCGCCTCGCACCCAGGGCGCATGACCTGGCCGTCTGCTTCGTCGCGCTGTGGCTGGCCGGCGCCGCGCTGATGCTGGCCGGCCTGGGCCTGCAGTGGGCCTGGCTGCGCCGGTCGGTGCGCCGCCTGCCGGTGCTGGTCGACCCGCGTTGGCAGGGCCTGGCCGCGCGTCTGGCGGCCGACATGGGCGTGCCCCGGCCGGCGCTGCGCCATGCGCGCCCCGGCTGGGCCAGCCCACTTCTGGCGCCCGGCCGCGTGCTGTGCCTGCCGGCCTGGTGCCTGGACCTGCCCGATGACGAGGCCCGCGCCGTGCTGGGCCACGAGCTGGCCCACCTGCGTCGGCGCGACCCGGCCTGGCGGCTGCTGGCCGCCGTGCTGCGCGCACTGCTGTGGCCGCAGGCGCTGAACCGCGTGGCATTGCAACGCCTGGACCTGCTGGCCGAGCTGGCCTGTGACGCCGCGGCCGCCGCGCCGTCCGGCCAGCGCCTGGCGCTGGCGCAAAGCCTGCTGCGCTGCGCCGAGGCGCTGAAGGGGCAGGGCGTCAGCCACGGCCCGGCGCTGGCCTGCGGCGCCGCGAGCGCGGGCTCGCCGCTGTTCGCCCGCGTGCGCCGCCTGCTGAAGCCGGACGACAACGCGCCACGCGAACGCCGCGCCCTGCGCTGGGGGCTGGTGACGGCCATGCTGGCGGCGCTTGTGGCGCTGCCGGCCGTGGTCGTCAGCCACACCGACGCCCGCGAGCTGCTGCAGCGCTTCGACCTCGACGGTCTGTCCATCTCCACGCACGGCACGCGCATCGTCAGCCGCTACCCCGGCGGTAGCTTCTCAGTGATGCTGGACGGCACGGTGGCGTTCAACGACGCCGAGGACGACGTGCAGTCGCTGACCGGCAAGCTCGTCGTGCGCGAGCGCGAGGGCGGCTTGTCGCGCGAGCTCACGCTGACGTCCACGGGCGAAGGCCGCATCGAGCGCGACTACCGCGTCGGCCGCGACCGCCAGCCCATGGATGATGCCGCGCACCAGTGGTGGGCCAAGGCCGTGCAGCGCATGGCCGAGACCTTGACCGACCCGTTGGTGCGTGCCCGGCGGCTCTTCGCCAAGGGCGGGCTGGAAGCAGTGCTGGCAGACGCCGAGCGCACCGGCGAGGATTTCGTGCGCCGCCGCCGCATCGAGGCCGCGCTCAAGCTCGAAGCACCGTTGCCGGCCGCCGCGCAGGACCGCCTCATCGCCGCATCCGCTGGCCTCGCGGGCGCCTTCGAGAAGCGCGAGGCGTTGAGCGCCATCGCGCACCTGTCCCTGGCCGAGCCGCAGCAGCTGGCCTGGCTGGCAGCAGCGGCAGGCATCGACGGCGACTTCGAGCGCCGCGAGGCGCTGGCCGCCCTGGCGCCGCGCCTCTCCGCCAGCCCCGCCGTGCTCGCGGCGTGGACGCAGGCGCTGGGCCGCATTGACGGCGACTTTGAACTGCGCACGGCCATCGAGGCGCAGGTCAGTGCCACGCCCCAGCCCGCCGTGCTCGCTGCCGGGCTGCAGGCCGCCGGTCAGCTGCATGGCGACTTCGAGAAGCGCGAGGCGCTGAGTGCCGTCGCGCGCCGGCTGCAGGGCGACGAGACCGAGCTGGTCGAGTCTTACACCCGTGTGGCCGGTGGCATTGCCGGCGGCTTCGAGCGGCGCGAGGCCCTGAACCAACTGCTGGACCGGCCCAGGCTGGGCCAGGCGGGCCTGGAGCGCGTGCTGGCCAGCGCCGAAGCCATGGAAGCAGGCTTTGAGCGGCTGCAGGTGCTGCTGCGCGTGGCCGAGCGCATGAGCGAGTCCAAGCCGGTGGACGCCGGCCTCATCGAACGTCTGCGCCGCGCCGGGCGCGGCATGAGCGAGCACGAGCGCGGCCAGATCGAGAACGCGCTGGACCGGCTGACCTAGGGTCTGGCCACAACGCGGCCTGCTGCCGCCGTGTGAACGGGTCCTAGCCGGAAGTCACTTCCGCACCGCCGGGCTTGCTGCGATGCTGCGCGCCGTTCCCACCGGACCGGAGTCCTCCGTGCAACGACGAATCTTCATGAGCAGCGCGGCGCTGGCCGCCTCCACCGGCGCAGTTGCCGCCGAACCCGAGGCCGCCGCCATCGAGGCCTGTGCGCGGGACTACATCGAGGGCTGGTACGCCGGCGACGCCGCGCGTATGGAACGCTCGCTGCACCCCGAGTTGGCCAAGCGCATCGTCGCGCGCCGGCCCGACGGCCGCAGCGCGCTGCAGACCATGGGAGCGATGACGCTGGTGCAGTCCACCCGGGCCCGCGCCGGCAAAGCCGAGACGGGCAAGCGTGCCGACGTGAAGGTTTTGGACGTCTTCGGCCACGTCGCCAGCGTGCGCGTAGACGCCGAGGGCTGGATCGACTACATGCACCTGGCCCAGGAGGACGGGCGCTGGCGCATCGTCAACGTGCTGTGGGAGTTGCGCGGCTGAGTCAGCCGGCGCGCTTCGCGAGCAGAGCCCGCGCCACGCGCGACACCGGCGGGCGGCCCAGCACGCCGGAAATGAAGGCGCCGGCATCCACCAGCTTTTCCAGAGCGATGCCGGTCTGGATGCCTAGGCCGTCGAGCATGAAGACGACGTCTTCCGTCGCCACGTTGCCCGTCGCCCCCTTGGCATAGGGGCAGCCGCCCAGGCCGGCCACGCTGGCGTGGAAGCTGTGCACGCCCAGCTCCAGGCTGGCGTAGATATTGGTCAGCGCTTGGCCGTAGGTGTCGTGGAAATGCCCCGACACCTCCGCGAGCGGGAAATGCTTCAGCGCCCGAGCCATCGCCGCCTGCACCTTGCGCGGCGTGCCCACGCCGATGGTGTCGGCGATGTCGATGGCATCCACTCCCAGCTCGCGCAGGGGCTTCACCACGCGCTCCACCTGGTCGGCGGTGATCTCGCCTTCGTAGGGGCAGCCCAGCGCGCAGGACAGCGCCGCGCGCACCTTGACGCCCGCAGCATGCGCGCCTGCTATGACCGGCGCGAAGCGCTCTAGGCTCTCGGCGATGGAGCAGTTGATGTTCTTCTGCGTAAAGGCTTCGCTGGCCGCCGTGAAGACGAGGATCTCGTCGGGCCGGGATGCGAGCGCCGGCTCCAGCCCCTTGAGGTTGGGCACCAGCACCGAATAGCGCACATCGGCACGCCGGGCGATCGCTGCCATGACGGCCGTGTTGTCGCCCATCTGTGGCACCCACTTGGGGCTGACGAAGCTGGTGACCTCGATTTCCTTCAGGCCGGCGTCCTGCAGCATCCCCACGAGCACCGCCTTGTGCTCGGTGGAGACGTTCTCTTTCTCGTTTTGCAGCCCGTCACGCGGGCCGACGTCGAGGA
The DNA here is from genome assembly GCA_016195825.1 of Burkholderiales bacterium. Lineage (GTDB taxonomy): Bacteria > Pseudomonadota > Gammaproteobacteria > Burkholderiales > Burkholderiaceae_C > Pelomonas. The sequence goes on from JACPYV010000045.1 coordinate 3,398, forward strand.
TCTTGACGTGCGAGGGAAGGGGCATGGTCATACCTTCTCAACCTCCAGCTTCAGCAGCTCGGCGCCGTCGCCCACCTGGTCGCCGACCGCGAATAGCAGCTCAGCCACCTTGCCGTCGCGCGGCGACGAGATGGTGTGCTCCATCTTCATCGCCTCCATGACGGCCAGCGGCTGGCCCTTGGTGACGGTGTCGCCCGCCTGGGCGAGGAAGGCGATCAGCTTGCCGGGCATGGGTGCGGTCAGGCGCCCGCCTTCGCTGGGCGAATCGCCCGCGTGGGCGATGACGTCCACCTCGGTCAGCACGGCCGAGCCGGTCGGGGCGAAGACGGCCACACGCTCGCCCTGGGCATAGGTCTTCACGCGGATGCGCTCAGAACCGAGGAAGAGCTCGTGCGTCTCGGTGTCGGTCGACTGCACGGCGAAGTCCAGCGTCTCGCCGGCCGCCGTCAGCGTCATGCCACCGCGGTGGTGGCGCGACAGCAGCACCTCGTGGTGCATGTCGCCCTGCGCCAGGTCGAAACGGCGGGTTGCCGAGCCGAACATTCGCCAGCCGTCACAGGCGCTCCAGGGGTCGGTGCTTTGCCTTCCCGCTTCGACGGCCAGCGTGTGTGCGACGACTGCGGCGGCGGCGACCTCCAGCGGCAGGCCGGGTTGGTCGAACAGCACGGCGCGCTCGCGTTCGATCAGGCCAGTGTCCAGGTCCGCGTTCGCGAACGAGTGGGTGGCCGCGCAGCGCCGCAGGAACGCGACATTGGTCTGCAGGCCCACGATGTGCGTGTCGCGCAGCGCCAGGTCCAGCCGGGCCAGCGCCTGCGCGCGGTCTTCGCCCCAGACGATGAGCTTGGCGACCATCGAGTCGTAGTACGGGCTGATCGCGTCGCCCTCGCGCACGCCGGCGTCGATGCGGACATCGCCGCGCTGGAAAGCGACGTGCGCCGGCCAGCGCGCCACGTCCAGCGTGCCGGTGGCGGGCAGGAAGCCGCCGTCCGGGTTCTCAGCGCAGATGCGCGCCTCGATGGCGTGGCCGTGCATGCGCAGCTCCGATTGCTTGACCGGCAGCGGCTCGCCGGATGCGACGCGCAGCTGCCACTCCACCAGGTCCTGGCCCGTGATCGCTTCCGTCACCGGGTGCTCGACCTGAAGCCGCGTGTTCATCTCCATGAAGTAGAAGCGGCCATCTTGTTCAGCGATGAACTCGACAGTGCCCGCGCCGACATAGCCGACCGCCTTCGCGGCAGCCACGGCGGCCTCGCCCATCTGTGCGCGGCGCTCGGGCGTCATGCCGGGCGCAGGGGCTTCCTCCAGCACCTTCTGGTGGCGCCGCTGCACGGAGCAGTCGCGCTCGAACAGGTAGACGCAGTCGCCGTGCGAGTCGCCGAAGACCTGGATCTCGATGTGGCGGGGCTTCTGCACATAGCGCTCGATCAGCACGGCGTCGTCGCCGAAGCTGTTGATGGCCTCGCGCTTGCACGAGGCCAGCGCGGCGTCGAACTCATCCGCACCGTACACCGCTCGCATGCCCTTGCCGCCGCCGCCGGCACTGGCCTTGATGAGCACGGGATAACCGATGCGGTCGGCCTCGCGCTTGAGCAGCGCGGGGTCCTGGTCGGCGCCGTGATAGCCCGGCACCAGCGGCACCTGGGCCGCTTCCATCAGCCGCTTGGACTCGGCCTTCAGGCCCATCGCCAGGATGGCGCTGGGCGGCGGGCCGATGAAGACGAGGCCGGCGTCGGCACAAGCCTGAGCGAAGGCCTCGTTCTCGCTCAGGAAGCCGTAGCCTGGGTGCACGGCCTGCGCGCCGCTGGACTTGGCGGCGTCGAGGATGCGCTGCCACTGAAGATAGGAGTCGCGCGGCGCGGGGCCGCCGATGTGGACGGCTTCGTCACAGGCATGCACGTGCTGCGCGTCGCGATCCGCGTCGGAGTAGACGGCGACAGTCTGGATGCCGAGGCGCCTGGCGGTCGCGGCGACCCGGCAGGCGATTTCGCCCCGGTTGGCGATCAGGATTTTCTTGAACATGGATGGTGTCTCCTCAAGGGGCGAGAGCCAGGCGCGCAGCAGCTTGTGGCCGCAGGCGCAGGATCTGTTGGATGGGCATGTCCGGCACTTTCGCCGGGCAGGTCAGCGAGAGGGGCTCGCTGGCGTCGGTGCTGAGTGTGACCGGCTGGCCGGCCGTGCAGGCGGCGCGCACGGCCTGCCAAGCGCCGACGGGGTCGTCGAAGGGCGACACGCCCGCGATGCGGCGCACGTTCGGGTTGCCGCGCAGGCCACGGCAGGCGGGCAGGGAGTCGATGCGGAAGTGGTCGGACTGAGTCCAGAAGCTCATCTGGCCATCACAGTCGGCGGCCATCAACGCGCCCATCAATGCGCTGGCCAGGCGCCCGCGAAGAAGCTCGGGCACAGGCTCACCAGCCTTCAGTGCGCTGGCCTCGACCACGGCGCCCCAGTCGCGCAACAGGGCACTGCGAAAGCCCAGTTGGGGGTCGAACAGCAACTGGTGCATGGCGCCCGTCGCGCCGCCATCGGCCCAGCGTGCGACGGCCTCGGCGTCGATGGGTGCCGTGCTGCCGCGGAACAGGCTGGCGCCCACATCCACGGGCGTGCCGTCGCGCGGCCGCGCCGATTGGGCCAGCAGCCACAGCACCTGGCCGCAGGCATAGGCGTCGTCGTCCCGGTGGTGGCCGGTGGCCAGTGATGTCGCCGGCCGGTCGCCGCGGGCGAACTGGCAGTTGTTCAGCGCCATGTCGATGCGCTCGCGCCATCCGTCGTCGTCGAGTTGGCCGGACTCGCGCGCCAGCAGTCCGGCCATCCAGTCGGCATGGCCTTCATGGATCCACGGGCGGTCGCTGTCGGTGCGGAACACGCCGGTGTCCCACCAATGCGTGACCTCGTGTGCGACGAACTGGTGGACGGCGCGGCTGGCGGCCTCCCCATCCTTTGGCGTCGCGCTGTCGAAGCGCAGGCTCATCATGCGGCCCGCAGTGACGTCACCACGGAAGCCCTGCATGCCGGCCGGTGCGTTCGCCACCACGGCCCATGGCCCGGCAGGCGTCACGCGGTAGGCGCGCCCAAGCCGTTCGGTGACCCGCGCCAGCGCCTCGCGCACGGCGCCCAGGCGCACAGCATCGACGGCTCGGTCATGGATCAGCACACCGCCCGGCAGCTTCTCGATCTCTGCCTTGCCAAGCAGCACATATTCGTGGACAGCCGCGGCTTTGAAGCCCTCAGCCGTGCGTCCTTCATCTGTGGCCGCGAAGGTCATCTGCTCCGCCGACAGCAGCCGTTCGATGGGTTGCGTGGACACCTGCCCTGCGACCACGGCGCGCCCGCCAGCGTTCGGCACCCAGCGCCAGCGCAGCGCGTGGCCGGGCAGGGCGACGGCGTAGTAGCCGATGTAGGTCATGACCGCGCCATTGCCCACCGCGAATGCCGGCTCGTTGATCGCGTAACGGTTCAGCAGGCGGGGCTTCACGCTGAAGGTGGCCGAGGCGCAGCCTTCGGCCAGCGTGATGGTGACGCGCGGCGTCAGTGTGACCGTGGCGCAGTGGCCGATGGGCGTGGCCATCTCACCCCACACAGTCGTGATCGGGTTGTTGCGAATGAACAGCGGCAGCGCACGCACGCCTTCGGGCGGCGTGTAGCGCACGAGCAGCGTGCCATCGTCAGTGACACGCTGCTCGATCAGTAGTTCACCGGCCGAGACCGCGCCGGGCATCGCCAGCGTCGCCATGCTCGTCACAAAACACGCGCTGACGCCGCCACCGGCGAGCAACTTCTTGAACATGTCTTCTGGTCTCCGGTCTCGTGAACCTTCTACGCGCTTGTCCAAGCGGAGCCAGGGTCACTGGCGCTGTTGAGGAGGGGGAGGCGCCGGATCAGCCCGGCTTGTTGCCTTCCTGTAGGCGCTTGCGGCGCGCCTCGTAGTCGTCATGGGACGGCGCGTTGCTGCGCTCGCAGGCGCGTTGGTCCTGGGCATTGCTCAGGTTGGCGCACCTCGTTTGCGCCAGGTCCTGCACCTGGTCGTAGACGAAGGCGCAGCCGGACAGCGCGAGCACGGCCATCAACGAGAGCGCGCGCCTCATGTCAGTGTCTGCAGAGTTCGACTTTGGCCGCGGCGTCCGATGCCAGGCCCGATTCGGTCGAGCAGCGCATGCCCAGGCGCTCCAGCAGCGCGCGGTCCTTCTCGGCCTGCGGGTTGCTCGTCGTCAGCAGCTTGTCGCCGTAGAACATGGAGTTGGCGCCGGCCAGGAAGCACAGCGTCTGCATGGTCTCGGGCATCTGCTCGCGGCCAGCGGACAGGCGCACCATGGCACGCGGCATCGTGATGCGGGCCACCGCGATCGTGCGGATGAACTCCAGCGGGTCCAGCGGCGCGGTGCCGGCCAGCGGCGTACCTTCCACCTGCACCAGGTTGTTGATGGGCACGCTCTCGGGGTAGGGATCGAGGTTGGCGAGCTGCGCGATCAGGCCGGCGCGCTGGCGGCGCGTCTCACCCATGCCGACGATGCCGCCGCTGCACACCTTCAGGCCCTGCTGGCGCACGCGGTCCAGCGTGTCCAGGCGATCCTGGTAGGTGCGCGTCGTGATGATCTGACCGTAGAACTCGGGTGCGGTGTCGAGGTTGTGGTTGTAGTAGTCGAGGCCCGCCTCCTTCAACTGCTCAGCCTGGCCGTCTTCAAGCATGCCGGCGGTCAGGCAGGTCTCCAGGCCCAGGGCCTTGACCTCGGAAATCATCGTGCCGATGGCTTCCAGGTGGCGGGGCTTGGGAGAACGCCAGGCCGCACCCATGCAGAAGCGCGTGGCACCGTTCTGCTTGGCCGCGCGTGCGGCCTCCATGACCTCTTCCAGTGGGATCAGCTTCTCGGCCTTGAGGCCCGTGTCGAAGTGCGCCGACTGCGGGCAGTAGGCGCAGTCTTCCTCGCAGCCGCCGGTCTTGATGGACAGCAGCGTGGACAGTTGCACCGCGTTGGCATCGAAGTGCTCGCGGTGCACGGTCTGCGCGCGGAACAGCAGGTCGTTGAAGGGCAGCTCGAACAGCGCCGCGATCTCGCTCACGGTCCAGGGCTTGGCCTGGCGGCGGTCGGCGTCAGTGGTCGGGGTGAGGGTCTGGATCTGGTTCATGCTGTGAGGTGTTCGAGCAGGGGTTCAAGCGACAGATGGCGCGCCATCGTGGCGTGGTCGGCGTTTGCCAGGCGCGGCACGTGGCCGAGGCAGGGGGCCTGGAGGCCGGACTGCAGAGCTTGCAGATTGTCGGTGACGTGAGGCTGACGGTCGTCCACGGTGTTGGCCACCCAGGCAGCCAGCGTCAGCCCGCGGGCGCGCACGGCTTCAGCCGTCAGCAGTGCGTGGTTGATGCAGCCCAGGCGCAGGCCCACGACGAGAATGACGGGCAGGCCGAGGTCCATGGCAAGGTCGGCGGTGTCCCAGCCGTCGTTCAGCGGCACGCGGAAGCCGCCCACGCCTTCGACGAGGGCGACATCTGCCCGCCCGCCCACCCAGCGCAGCGCATGCAGCAGCGGCTCGCGTGCAATGGCCTCGTCCTCGATTCGGGCAGCGATGTGGGGCGCGCAAGCGGTGCGCAGCTGCAGCGCGCCGACCTCGGCCGATGTCAGGCCCATGTTGGACGCGGCGCGCAGTCGCTCGACGTCTTCGTTGAGCCAATGGCCGTCGACGAAGTCCTGCCCCGCCGAGATAGGTTTGAGCGCGGCCACGCGGCGGTCGGTCTGCGCGAAGGCGTGGGCCAGGCCGGCCGTGACGGCGGTCTTGCCGATCTCGGTGTCGGTGCCGGTGATGAAGAAGCCCTTGATCGTCATGCCGCACGCTCCTGGTCAGCCGCGGCGCGCTCCAGCGCCGTCAGAAGTTCGTCCACGTCGGCGGCGGTGTGCGTGCCGCACAGCGTGATGCGCAGCCGCGCGGTGCCGGCCGCGACGGTGGGCGGGCGGATGCCCGGCACGCGCAGGCCGGCGGCCTCCAGCGCGGCGGAGAGACGCATGACCTCGGCGTTGCCGCCGACGATGAGCGGCTGGATGGGCGTTGCCGAGTCCGTCAGCGACCAACCCAGTCGTGGGTGGCGGGTGATCAAGGCCATCAGGCCGTCGCGCAGCTGTGCCTGCAGCGCGACGAGGTTTGCGCGGCGGGCGACACCCAGCGGGCCTTCGATCAACGCGAAGCTGGCCAACAGCGCGTGCTCGATGGCGGGCGGCGAGGCGGTCGAGAAGATGAAGTTGCGCGCGGCCTGCAGCAGGTAGTCCACGATGGTGGCGTGGGCCGCGACGAAGGCGCCCGCGAGGCCCGCGGCCTTGCCCAGCGTGCCGACGAGGATGAGACGTTCGCTGTGCAGGCTGAAGTGCTCCAGCGAGCCTCGGCCGCGCTCGCCCAGCACGCCGAAGCCGTGGGCGTCGTCAACGATAAGCCAGGCGTCGAATTCCTCGGCCAGGGCCAGCAGCGCCGGGACGGGCGCGAGGTCGCCGTCCATGCTGAATACCGCGTCGGTGACGATGAGCTTGACCCGGGCCGTGCTGGTCGCCAGCAGTTCGCGCAGGCCGGCCACGTCGGCATGGTCGTAGCGCGTGACCTTGGCCTTGGCCAGCCGCGCAGCGTCGATCAGCGAGGCGTGGTTGAGCTGCTCCGAGAAGATCTCGGTGTGTTCGTCGCCTAAAGCTGTGACGACGGCCAGGTTGGCCATGTAGCCGGTACAGAAGCCGATGGCGCGCGCATGCGGGATGTGCGGCGCGTACCAGCGCGCCAGCGTGTCGGTGACGGCCTCGTGCGCGGCGCTGTGGCCGCTGACCAGCGGTGAGGCCCCTGAGCCACCGCCCCACAGGCGTGCGCCTTCGGCCATCGCCTCGGCGATAGCGCCCTCAGCCGCCAGGCCCAGGTAGTCGTTGGAGCAGAACATCAGCAGCTCGCGGCCGTTGATGCGTTGGCGCGGCGCGGTGCCGTCGTCGGCGCGGCGCAGGCTGCGGGTCAGGCTCTGCGCCGAAAGGGCATTGAGCTTCGCGCTCAGGTGGTCAAGCAAGGACATCGTTCAACGTCGCCGTCACGGCCTGGGCCAGGAAGGCCGCGGTCGCGTCGTCGATCAAGTAAGGGGGCATCAGGTAGACGGTGTTGCCGATCGGGCGTATCAGCAGTTCGTGCTCGCGCGCCTTCAGGTGGAAGGCTTCCGCGAAGCGCGGTGGCGCTTCAGGCACGTCGAAGGCCAGGATCATGCCGCGTTGGCGTAGGTCGGCCACGCGTGGGGCCAGCGGCGCAAAGGCGTCGGCCATGCGTTGGGCCTGCCGGCCGATCTCCTCGACCTGGCCGGCGTCGAACCGATCCAGCACCGCGTTGGCCGCCGCGCAGGCCAGCGGGTTGCCGGTGTAGGAGTGCGAGTGCAGGAAGCCGCGGGCGACGTCCTCGCTCAGGAAGGCGTCGAAGACGTCGTCCGTGGTCAGCACCAGCGACAACGGCATCGTGCCACCCGTGATCCCCTTAGACAACAGCAGGAAGTCGGGCCACGGGGCCTTGACCTGGTCCCAGGCGAAGAAGCCGGCCGTGCGCCCGCAGCCCACGGCGATCTCGTCGGCAATCAGGTGCACGCCGAACTCCAGCGTCAGCGCCCGCAGCGCCCTCAGGTAGCCGGCGCCGTGCATCACCATGCCTGCTGCGCACTGCACCAGCGGCTCGACGATGACGGCGGCTATGTGGTCAGCACGCCGCTCCAGCAGCTCGCGCATCTCGGCCAGAGCCAGATCCTCCGTGCTCCGGCGGGAGTCCGGCGCGCAAACGATGTGGGCCCGCATCAGCAGCGGGTCGTAGGCGTCGCGGAACACCTGCACATCGGTCACGCTGAGCGCGCCCAGTGTCTCGCCGTGATAGCTGTTTTTCAGGCAGACGAACTCGCGCTTCTCGGCGCGGCCCCGGTTCTTCCAGCAGTGAAAGCTCTGCTTCAGCGCGATCTCCACGGCGCTGGCCCCATCGCTGCCGAAGAACACGTGCCCCAGCGCGCCGCCCGTGCGCGCGGACAGCCGCTCGGCCAGTCGCACCGCGGGCTCGTGCGTGCAGCCGGCCAGCATCACGTGCGGCAGCGTGTCGAGCTGGGCCTTGATGGCGTCGTGCAGGGCCTTGTCGCTGTGGCCGAACAGGTTGACCCACCACGACGAGTTGGCGTCGAAGTAGCGGCGGCCGGTGGTGTCGAACAGCCAGCCGCCCTCGCCGCGGGCGATGGGCAGGGGCGGCACGGCGTCGAGCCGGGCCATCTGTGTGCAGGGGTGCCAGACGGCTGCCCGGCTACGGGCGGCGAGGTCTTGGGTAGCAGTCATGCGGGTCTCAATCGACGCACGCGCTGGAGCAGGGCGCGCAAGAATTTGAAGCAGAACCAGGTCAGCGTGGCCATGACGGCGAGCGACAGGGCCAGCAGCGGGAAGAAGACAAAAGGATGCGCCCAGGCCAACCACAGCATGGTGGGCACGGCCGCGTCACCCATCAGCGACAGGCCGATGTTGGAGAACGGCTCGGGCGAGGTGTTGGCCGCGGCCCGCGTGCTGGCCTTGGCCGTGTGCGCCGTGGCAGCCAGACCGCCGCCGAGCAGTGCGGCCACGATGCCCCAGGCCTGGCCATGATCGCCGGCCCAGCCGCTGACGAGACCGGCCACCAGCGCCGCGCCTGCGGGGATGCGGATCAGGGTGTGCAGCGCGTCCCAGGCGCTGTCGACCAGTGGGATCTTGTCGGCCAGGAACTCGACGAACGCGAGCACCGCGGCGCCGCCCATCACCACCGGCGAGGCCAGCACCTGCAGCCCCGGCGGCAGCGCGATCCAGCCCCAGTGCCCGGCGATGCCGACCAGCAGCACCGTCAGATACAGCCGCAGGCCGCTGGCCCAGCCGAGGGCAGCGGCGAGGGCGAGCAGGTGGGCGGTGTCCAGGTTCATTGGCTGACGTTCAATCGGCCCTGGAGCAGCAGCACCGCACCGAACAGGGACTCGATGACGGCACCGGTGAGGGCGCCAAGAAATGGCCCGATGGCCTTCAGTTCGGGCGATGGCGCCGCCAGCAGCACACCCAGCACGAGCCCGGCAGCCGTCAGGCTGAGGCCGCAGCGCTGGTAGATGCGCAGGCCGTAGACCTTGGTGAAGGCGAGGTAGCGCACACCGATGACCAGCAGCATGGTCGGGAAGAACCACGCCAGCTTCTGCGTCGCCACAGCCAGCGCCAGCGCGCAGCCCACCAGCAGGCCGAAGGTGCTGAACATGGCGAGTCGGCCGAGCGGATTGGTTTTCTGGTGCATGCCGGTGCGGCCGGCGAGCTTGGCCAGCACCATGCTCACCGGAAAGATGAACATGCCGCCGATCAGCAGCGCCCAGACGGCCTGTTGCGGCCTGGCCAGCGCAGCGATGCCGGCGGCGATGCTCCAGACGAGGGCCGAGGCGAGCACGCCGAAGGCGCCATGCCAATAGGCCGACCGCATGTCGGCTTGGGCCTGGGCTAGATCGGTGCCGCCGGGAGCAAGGGTTTGAGTGCTCATGGCGTGGTTGTTCTTGTCCAGGGGGCGGGGGTCTTGGAGAGGAAGCTCTGCACGCCGGCCCGGCCCTCGTCGCTGGCGCGGATGTCGGCGATGCGCCGTGCCGTGTCGTCGCGGAGTTCGGTCGTGACGGGACGGTCTGCCACGTCCTTCACCAGTTGCTTGCAGGCGCGCACGGCGGCGGGGCCGTTGGCGGCGATGGCGGCGACGAGTTCGTCCACCTTGGCATCCAGCGCGTCGGATGCGACGACTTCGTGCACCAGGCCCAGCGACTTCGCCTCGCTCGCCGAGAACCGCTCCGCCGTCACGAAATAGCGCCGCGCGGCCTGTTCACCCAGCGCCTTGACCACGTAGGGCCCGATGGTGGCCGGCAGCAGCCCCAGCCTGGCCTCAGACAGGCAGAAGCCCGCCGCGTCCGACGCGACGACGATGTCCGCGCAGGACACTAGGCCCACACCGCCGGCGTAGACATCGCCCTGCACGCGCGCGATGACCGGCACCGGGCAGCTGTAGATCGCCCACAGCATGTCGGCCAGCCGGGTCGCGTCGGCGTGGTTCTCGTCCCACGAATAGCCGGCCATGGCCTTCATCCAGTTCAGGTCGGCACCAGCGCAGAAGGCCTTGCCCTCGGCGGCCAACACGATGGCGCGTAGCGTCTCATCCTGGCCCAGCGTCGTGAAGGTGTGTGTCAGCTCGGCGATCAGCACCTCGTTGAAGGCGTTGCGGACGTCGGGGCGGTTCAGTGTGACGCGGGCGGTCGTGCCGTCGCGGGTCAGCTTGAGATGGATGGTCATGGGGAACTCCGGACCACGGCCTCGTCGACCGCGTAGAGATGGCAGGCGGCCGCCGGCGTGGCGTCGACACTGGCAGGGATGTTGCGCTGGCACAAGGCAAGGGCCCGCGACAGCGCATCGTCTCCGCTGGCGTAGCCCCAGTGGCCGGCGCTGTCCCAGGCGAAAGCGCGCGGCGCCTTGGTCGCCAGGAACTTCTGGAACCCGGCGACCTGGCCGGCCCGCGCACCCGCCGGGGCGCTGGCGTCGCCGGCCAGCGGCTGGGCCGCGGGCGGAGCCGGGACGCGGCCGGGCTGGTCGAAGCCCAGCGGCTTCAGGAAGTCGTCGACCAGCGGCTGCCAGACATCGTTGCCGGTGGTGAAGAGCTTGTGGCCATCGTCGCCGTAGGCGGGCAGCACGCGCAGGTCCACGGCACCGCCGCCAGCGGCGTAGGCGCTGGCCCAGCGGCGCGCGTGGCCGGGGGCGAAGAAGTGGTCGTTCTCGGCGTAGATCCACAGCGTGGGCGTGGCGGGCGCCACGCGGGCATTGCCTTCGGCGTAGGCGCGGAAGATGCGGCGCAGCTGGTCGCTCTGGCAGGGGTCGCCGGGGTGCTTCTCGGGATTGCCGCCGTGGCCGCCTGCAAAGTTGATGGCCGCGACCTGACCCGGGACATGGGTCGACGTGGCTGCAATGGTGGCGATGCCGCCCACCGACACGCCCGCCAGCACGGTGCGGCTGGCGTCGATGTCGGGCTGGCGGGCCATGAATTCGCGCACGGCCAGGATCTGCTGTGAGGCGGCCTGCAGTGCGGCGCCGAAGCGCGGAGCCTCGCAGGACACGCTGCTTTCGGGGTCGCCGGCCTCGGCGAGTTCGCCATAGCCCAAGCGCAAGGGCACGGCGACGGCAAAGCCCTTGCGCACGAAAAAGCGGGCGGCGGACTCGAAGCGCTGGCGCTTGTACTCGGCGCGCTTGTCCACGCTGCGGCCGTGGCTGATGACCACCAGCGGGAACGGCCCGGGGCCGGGCGGGCGGAAGGTGGTGACCAGCAGCTCGCCGTCCACGGCCTTGCCGAACGCGTCCTCCACATGGGCCGGCACGCGCACGATGGCTTCGCGCACGTCGGCCTGCAGGCGCGAGGCCTCCTGCGCTTGGGCGAGCAGCGCCAGGCCGCCCGCCAGAGCGGCCAGGGCCCAACGCTGCAGTGGCAGGCCGCACGTGGCTCTCATGCCGTTACCTTCGTGTCCAACGCCTTGACCATCAGCACGCTGGCGTAGGTCTTGCCCTGCCACTGCACCTCGCCGACTCGCTGGTAGCCACGGCGGGCGTAGCGGCGCTGCAGGTGCTCGGCGGGCAGGGCTGTGTCCAGCGCGACCCGTGCGTAGCCGTTCTCGGTGGCCCAGGTCTCGGCCGCATCCATCAACCGCTCGCCCAGCCGCTGGCCGCGCAGCTCGGGGTGCACCGCCAGCTGGGCCAGGATGGCGGTGCCGGGCTGGGTGTAGCAGTCGGGCACCGGGTCGCGCAGATAGCGGCTCTCGGCCGGCTTGGGCGGCGACACGGTCACGGTGCCGACCAGCCGGCCCTCGTGTTCGGCCACGAAGGCCTGGCCCAGGGCCACCCGCTCGCGCGTGACGGCCACGCTCTGGTCCACGGCGGTGAAGTTCCAGCCCTGGGCGGCCAGCGAGGCATAGGCCTGGTGCAGCAGCGCGGTCAGCGCTTCCAGCGAGTCGCCGGCTTGCAGGAAGCGGATGGTGATCGTCACGCCAGCCCCGTCCTCACATCCGGAACACGCCGAACTTGGTGTCCGGGATGGGTGCGTTCAGCGACGCCGACAGCCCTAGCGCCAGCACGCGGCGCGTGTCGGCTGGGTCGATGACGCCGTCGTCCCACAGCCGGGCCGACGCGTAATAAGGGTGGCCCTGGTCCTCGTACTGCTGGCGGATGGGCGCCTTGAAGGCTTCCTCTTCGTCGGTGCTCCACGTGCCGCCCTTGGCCTCGATTCCGTCGCGGCGGATGGTGGAGAGCACGCTGGCCGCCTGCTCGCCGCCCATCACCGAGATGCGCGCGTTGGGCCACATCCACAGGAAGCGGGGCGAGTACGCGCGGCCGCACATGCCGTAGTTCCCCGCGCCGAACGAGCCACCGATGATGACCGTGAACTTGGGCACCTGCGCGCAGGCCACGGCCGTCACCATCTTGGCGCCAGCGCGTGCAATGCCGTCGTTCTCGTACTTGCGGCCCACCATGAAGCCGGTGATGTTCTGCAGGAACACCAGCGGAATCTTACGCTGGCAGCACAGTTCGATGAAGTGCGCGCCCTTCAGGGCCGACTCGCTGAACAAAATGCCGTTGTTGGCGATGATGCCCACCGGCATGCCTTCGATATGGGCGAAGCCAGTGACCAGCGTAGTGCCAAAGCGCGGCTTGAACTCGTGGAACTCCGAGCCATCGACGATGCGGGCGATGATTTCGCGCACGTCAAAGGGCTTGCGGGTGTCGGTCGGGATGATGCCGTACAACTCTTCTGCTGCAAATTTAGGAGCAACCGGCGCTTTGACGGCGAGGGCTGCAGCCTTCTTTTGATTGAGATTGGCAACCGCCGTGCGGGCAATGGACAGCGCATGCAGGTCGTTCTGAGCCAGGTGGTCGGCCACGCCGGAGAGGCGCGTGTGCACATCGCCACCGCCCAGGTCTTCGGCGCTCACCACCTCGCCGGTGGCCGCCTTCACCAGGGGCGGCCCCCCCAGGAAGATGGTGCCCGGGTTCTTGACGATGATGGTTTCGTCGCTCATGGCGGGGACATAGGCGCCGCCCGCGGTGCAGGAGCCCATCACGCTGGCGATCTGCGGAATGCCGGCCGCCGACAGCGTCGCCTGATTGAAGAAGATGCGCCCGAAATGATCGCGGTCGGGAAAGATCTCGGCCTGATTCGGCAGGTTCGCGCCGCCCGAGTCCACCAGATAGATGCAAGGCATCCGGTTCTCGCGCGCGATCTCCTGTGCCCGCAGATGCTTTTTCACGGTGATGGGATAATAGGTGCCGCCTTTGATGGTGGCGTCGTTGCACACGATCGCGCATTCGCGGCCCGAGACGCGGCCGATTCCGGTGATGATGCCGGCGGCGTGAATGTCGCCTTCATACATACCCGCTCGCGCGGCAAAAGCTTACCGCGTTCGGTGTGCCGCTTGCGCGAGCGCTCGTCGCCGCCCAGCGCGGCAACAGCCATGCGCGATTTCAGCTCGTCGACAAGTTTTCCCATCGCCGCCGCGTTGGCTTTGAACGCGGCAGCGGTGGATGAGATTGCCGATTTGATGGCGGTCATTGTCACCTCCCCCTCGCGGGGAGGTCGAAAAATCCGTAGCGCAGCGAAGGATTTTTCGGGTGAGGGGAAGTGTCAACGCTTTCCCTCACCCGAAATTTGCTTCGCTAATTTCGACCTCCCCACGAGGGGGAGGTGACTAGAGAATTTATCGCCTCGCTCATACCAACTCCACCGCCACGGCCGTCGCCTCGCCGCCGCCGATGCAGAGCGAGGCCACTCCGCGCTTCAAGTTGCGGCGCTTTAGAGCGTTCAGCAGCGTTACGATGATGCGCGCGCCGGAGGCGCCGATCGGATGTCCGAGC
>JACPYV010000038.1 GCA_016195825.1 Burkholderiales bacterium
CGCTGCGGCCAGGCGCGAGCGGACTGGATGATCAACCACTCGCGCAATCTCTGCCTCTACCCCAACGTCTACCTAATGGACCAGTTCAGCTCGCAAATCCGCGTGCTGCGCCCCATCGCCGTCGACAGGACCGAGGTCACCATCTACTGCATCGCGCCCAAGGGCGAACCGGCCGAGGCGCGCGCGCGACGCATCCGCCAGTACGAGGACTTCTTCAATGCGACCGGCATGGCGACGCCGGACGACCTGGAGGAGTTCCGCGCCTGCCAGCAGGGCTATGCCGGCGCTGCACTGCCGTGGAACGACATGTGCCGCGGCGCGACGCATTGGGTGCCGGGCGCCGACCCGGCGGCCCAAGAAATCGGCCTGAAGCCTGTGCTCAGCGGCGTGAAGACCGAGGACGAGGGCCTCTACACCGAACAGCACCGCTACTGGCTGGAGTCGTTGCAGCGCGCCGTGCAGACCGAGCGCGAGCGTGAAGCCGCCGGCTGCGACCACACGGCCCCCACCTGCACGCACGGCGCCTGAGGAGTCCGCATGAGCACGATGAACATCGAACAGGTGCAGGCCTTCCTGTACCGCGAGGCCCGCCTGCTGGACGACCGCCAGTGGGACGACTGGCTGGATTGCTACCACCCGGACGCCGAGTTCTGGATGCCGTCCTGGGACGACGACGACAGCCTGACCACCGACCCGCAAGGCGAGATCTCGCTGATCTACTACCCCAATCGCGGCGGCCTCGAAGACCGCGTGTTCCGCATCAAGACCGAGCGGTCGGCGGCCAGCATGCCGGAGCCGCGTACCGGCCACAACATTCATAGCGTCGAGATCCTGTCCCAGGCCGACGGCGAGGTGTCGCTGCGCTTCAACTGGCACACGCTGAGCTACCGCTACAAGACGACCGATAGCTACTTCGGCACCTCGCACTACGTGCTCGACACCCGCGGCGGGCAGCCGCGCATCAAGCGCAAGCACATCGTGCTGAAGAACGACTACATCCACCACGTGGTCGACGTTTACCACGTCTGAGCAGGAGACCGTCATGTCCCACCAGATCGCACTCCAGTTCGAGGACGGCGTCACCCGCTTCATCGACGCGAACGCCACCGAGACCGTCGCCGACGCGGCCTATCGTCAGGGCGTGAACCTGCCGCTGGACTGCCGCGACGGCGCCTGCGGCACCTGCAAATGCTTCGCTGAATCCGGACGCTACGAGATGGGCGACTACATCGACGACGCCCTCAGCGACGCCGAGGCGAAGGAAGGCTTCGTGCTGACCTGCCAGATGCGCGCTCGCAGCGACTGCGTCGTGCGCGTGCCGGCCTCATCCAGTGTCTGCCGCACCCGCCAGGCCAGCTTCGAGGCCGCCATCAGCCGTGTCGAGCAGCTGTCGCCCAGCACCATCGCACTGTCGCTGCGCGGCGAGGCGCTGAACCGGCTGGCCTTCCTGCCGGGCCAGTACGTCAACCTGCAGGTGCCAGGCAGCACGCAGACGCGTGCCTACTCGTTCAGCTCGCTGCCGCGCGACGGCGAGGTGTCCTTCCTGATCCGCAACGTGCCGGGCGGGCTGATGAGCAGCTTCCTCACGCAGCTGGCCAAGGCCGGCGACTCGATGACGCTGACCGGGCCGCTGGGCAGCTTCTACCTGCGCGACATCAAGCGCCCGCTGCTGCTGCTGGCCGGCGGCACGGGCCTGGCGCCCTTCACCGCGATGCTGGAGAAGATCGCCGAGCAGGGCAGCCCCCAGCCGGTGCACCTGATCTACGGCGTGACCCAGGACGCCGACCTGGTCGAGATGGACAAGCTGCAGGCCTTCGCCGAGCGCGTCCCCCAGTTCACCTTCACCGCCTGCGTGGCCAGTGCCGACAGCGCGTGGCCTAAGAAGGGCTACGTGACTCAGCACATCGAGCCATCCCACCTTCACGACGGCGAGGTCGACATCTACCTGTGCGGCCCGCCGCCCATGGTCGAGGCCGTCAGCCAGTCCATCCGCGAGCGTGGCCTGCGGCCGGCCAACTTCTTCTACGAGAAGTTCGCGGCCAGCGCTTGAGGAGCCCACGATGACACATGCAAGATTCCAGGACCAGGTCGCCGTCGTGACCGGCGCGGCCCAGGGCATAGGCCGGCGCGTGGCTGAGCGCCTGCTCGATGAGGGCGCCGCTGTCGCGGCAGTCGACCGCTCCGAGCTGGTCCACGAACTGCGCGCGCAGCCGGGCGCAGCCGGTCGTGTCTTCACGCTGACCGCCGACCTCGAGAAGTTCGGCGACTGCAACGGCGTGATGGCCGAGACGCTGGCCCGCTTCGGGCGCATCGACGTGCTGATCAACAACGTCGGCGGCACCATCTGGGCCAAGCCCTTCGAGCATTACGCCGAGGAAGAGATCGAGGCTGAGGTGCGCCGCTCGCTGTTCCCCACGCTGTGGTGCTGCCGCGCGGCGCTACCCGCCATGGTGGAGCAGGGCAAGGGCGCCATCGTCAATGTGTCGTCCATCGCGACCCGCAGCGTCAACCGGGTGCCCTACGGTGCGGCCAAGGGCGGCGTCAACGCGCTGACGGCCTGCCTGGCCTTCGAGACCGCCCAGCGCGGCGTGCGGGTCAACGCGACGGCTCCCGGTGGCACCGAAGCGCCGCCGCGGCGCATCCCGCGAAATGCGGCGCCGCAGAGTGATCAGGAGCAGGTCTGGTACCAGCAGATCGTCGACCAGACCGTCGCCTCCTCGCTGATGAAGCGCTACGGCAGCATCGACGAGCAGGTCGGTGCCATCCTCTTCCTGGCCTCCGACGAGGCGGGCTACATCACCGGCGTGACCTTGCCGGTGGGCGGCGGCGACCTGGGCTGAGTCCGGCGCCCGCCAGGCCCCGCGCAAGACGGGGCTCCCCATTTACAACAACGGAGACAACCCTATGACCCGAGACATCGACGTGTCGAGACTGATCGACGACGCGCGCTTCAACCGCTTTCACTGGAGGGTGCTGTTCTGGTGTGCCCTCATCATCATCTTCGACGGCTACGACCTCGTCATCTACGGCGTCGTGCTGCCGGTGCTGATGAAGGAGTGGTCGCTGTCGCCACTGCAGGCCGGCGCGCTGGGCAGCTATGCGCTGTTCGGCATGATGGCCGGCGCCCTCGTCTTCGGGCCCTTGTCCGACAAGATAGGTCGCAAGAAGGCGATCACGATCTGTGTGGTGCTGTTCAGCGGCTTCACGGTGCTCAACGGATTCGCGCGCAACCCGACCGAGTTCGGCATCTGCCGCTTCATCGCCGGCCTGGGCATTGGCGGCGTCATGCCCAACGTTGTCGCGCTGATGAGCGAGTACGCGCCGCGCCGGATACGCAGCACGCTGGTGGCCATCATGTTCAGCGGCTACTCGGTCGGCGGCATGCTGTCGGCCGGCCTGGGCATGGTGCTGCTGCCGACCTTTGGCTGGCAGTCGGTTTTCTTCGTCGCCGGCGTACCTCTGCTGCTGCTGCCGCTGGTCATGAAGTTTCTGCCTGAGTCGGTTGGCTTCATGATCCGCCAGGGGCGCATCGACGAGACGCAGCGTGTGCTGGCCCGCGTGGAGCCTGGCTACCGCGCCGAACGGGGCCAGACGCTCACCATGCCGGCCATCAAGGCCGGCGGCGCGCCGTTGCTGGAGCTGTTCCGCGACGGCCGCGCGCTGCGCACCGTGATGCTGTGGACCGCCTTCTTCTGCTGCCTGCTGATGGTCTACGCGCTGAACTCGTGGCTGCCCAAGCTGATGACCAAGGCCGGCTACAGCCTTGGCTCGTCGCTCAGCTTCCTGCTGGTGCTGAACTTCGGCGCCATCTTCGGCGCCGTGGGCGGCGGCTGGCTGGGCGACCGCTTCAACCTGCCGCGCGTGCTGGCCATCTTCTTCGCACTGGCCGCGATGTCCATCGGGCTGCTGGGCTTCAACAGCCCGAGCTGGCTGCTGTACAGCCTGATCGCCGTAGCCGGCGCCACCACGATCGGCTCGCAGATCCTGCTCTATGCCTGCGGCGCGCAGTTCTACGGCCTGAGCATCCGCTCCACCGGCTTGGGTTGGGCCTCGGGCATCGGCCGCAACGGGGCCATCATCGGGCCAGTGCTGGGCGGTGCGTTGATGGGATTGGCGGTGCCGCTGCCGGTCAACTTCCTGGCCTTCGCGCTGCCCGGTGCCGCCGCATGCCTGGCGATGATGGTGTTCTCCTGGAGCTCCCGCCCGGCACGTCAACCGGACAGCCCGTTGGCCGGCGGCATCGGTGCGAAGGGGCCAATTGCCGCCTGAGCCCGGCCCGTCGACTCACGCTGCGGCGGCGGATGACGGCTGCCGCCACGAGGCAGCCGTGTCAATCAGTTCCACTTCCACTGCCAGATCAGGTCCAGCGCGTTGTCGTCGCCGCTTTGTGCGCGCAGCGTGAAGCGCTGGGCGATGCGGTAGATCAGCTGCCAGCTGCCGGTCGTCGCATTCAGGCTGCGCTCGTAGCCCACGTACCAGCGCCGCGAGATCTGCTTGCCCAGGCGCACGATGGTGGCGCGGGTGTCGTCGTCGGCCTGCGACAGCGACAGCTCGTCCAGCCCCAGCTGTCGCAGGGCCTTGCCAGTGGCGCCTTCGCCCTCGCCGCTGAGCAGCGCCACGGCGGCGCGTTGCAGCAGTGCGGTGTCGGTGCGGCCCAGCCCGTCCGGGCCGCGGCCCAGCAGCAGCCAGGAGAGCTTGTCGGTGTCGCCCATCTCGGGCTCGGAATACAGACTCACGCGCGGCGCCAGTGCGGTGCCACCCACGCGCACGCCCACGCGGATGTCGAGGTTGGGCCGCACGGCCAGCAAGTCCAGCGCGGGGTTGTCCAGCGCGCCGCTGAAGGTGATGTCGCCACGCTCGATCTCCAACTTCTGGCCATAGGCGGCGTACTGCCCGCCGTTGGCGTCCAGCCGCCCGGTCAGGCGCAACGGGCCGTCCTTCTGCGTGACCTGCAGCTGGCCGCGCAGTGTGGTCGCCAGGCCGCGGCCTCGCACCTTGAAGTCGTTGCCGAAATCCAGTGCGACGTTGACGTTGGTGTTGCGCGCCGCCTTGGGCGCTGGCGGCGCGACCGGGCCGGCGTTGCGCGGGCCGCGCAGCACGGTCACATCGTCGGCCAGCGCGGGGGCGTCGGCGCGGGTGAAGTCGAACAGACCCTCGTCGGCGCGCAGCTTGCCGGACAGCTGCAAGCCCTTGTCGTCCAAGTCCAGGCTGGCCTCGCCGCTGGCGACGATGCGCCGGTCCACGCGCGACAGCACGCGCAGCTTGTCCGCCTTGATCTCGACGTGCGCGGTGGGCTTGGCGCCCAGCTCGGCGCTGCCGGTCGCGCGCAGCCAACCGTCGCCACCGCGGGCCTCCAGCCGGGTCAGTCGCGCATGCTGGCCATTCAGTTCCAGCGTGAAGCGGCCGTCGGTGGCGTCCACGCCATAGAGCAGGTGGCGCAGCGCCAGGCCGTCGCCTTCGACGCTGCCTGTCAGGTCAGGCGCGCCCAGCCGCCCGCCCAGCTGCACGCTGGCACCCACGCGGCCGGCAAGGCGCCAGCCGGCCGGCACCCAGCTGCCCCAGGTGGCCAACTGGGCCACGTTGGCCTGCAGCACGCCTTGCAGGGGCGTTTGTGCGTCGGGTAGCAGCTGCGCCGGGCGCAGCGTCAGTGCGCCGCCCAGGCTGCCCAGCTCGTTGCCGGCCAGGCCCTGGGCGAACTGCCACACGCCATCGTGCACGTTCAGCGCCAGCCGCAGGTCGGTCAGGCCAAGGGCGCGCGGGCCGAACTCGTCGGTGACGCGCAAGTCACCGCTCTGGCGCTCGACCAGCAGGTCGGCGGTCAACTTGTCGTTGAACAACAGCGACGCATGGCCGGTGACGCGCAGGTCGCCGCCCCAGCCGAAGTCGGGCTGCCAGCGCGCCAGCAGCGGCGCGACGGCCAGGTCTTCCAGCTGCAGTTCCGCGCGCGCCTCGGGCCGCTCGCCGCCCTGCCAGCTGAGCGCGCTCCAGTGAATGAAGGCGCCGCCCACCTCGGCGCGGCCGGGTTCGGCCACTACGCGCAGGCCGGGGCCGTTCATCGACACCTGCAGCGGCACGCCGCTGGCGGCCAGCGCGGCTGGTGTGCCGGGGCGCAGCGGTGCCAGATCCACCTTGGCGATTCGGCCGGTCCAGGCCTGACCATCCCAGCGGCCCTGCGCCTGAAGGGTCAGTCCTAGGTTGAGGTCTTGCATCTCGCGCGGTACGCGGCCGGCAAGCTGGGCCTTCAAATCATGGGCGCTGCGCCGGCCCTGCAGCTCGACCTTGGCGAGCTTCACGTCGACCTGCGGGTGGTGCAGTCCGCCCAGTTCCAGTGTCAGGGCCAGCGGGCCGTCGCCGTCCGGGCCGGGCAGGGGCAGCGTCCAGCGCGCTCGCGTGTTGGCCACGGTAACGCCTTGCGCGCTGGCGTTGACGAGCTGCAGCCTGCCGCTGCCACCGAGCTGCCAGGCAGGTGCAGCCAGCGTGGCCTTGCGCGCTGGCGGTGCGCTGCGCAGCCCTTGCACATCGCCGTCGCCGTCGGCCTGGCCGGCAACGGCCGCCTGGCCGAACAGGGCCAGCAGTGGGTTCAGCTCGGCCAGCTTGGGCGCCTGAAGTTGCCAGCGGGCCGCGACGGTGCTGGTGCGCACCTCGCCGCTGGCCTGCGCGCGGTTGCTACCCAGGCGTGCATCGGCGTCGAAGATGGCGGCTTCCGTCGCACGTGGCCGCTTGATGCTGAACTGGCCTTGCAGCGGCAGGCCGGCGAATTGGCCGGGCAGCAGCTTCGCGTCGGCGCTGCCGGTCAGGTTGTCGAGAGCGCTGCCGCGCAAGTCGAGCTGGGTGTCAGCGTTGAGCCGGGTGACGCCGGGCAGTCGAGCCCAGGCCGAGGCCGGGTCGCCGCGCCACACCAAGTGGGGATCGAACTGGCGCACCTGGGCCTTGAGCCTGGCGGTGACTTCGGTGGCGCCGCTCTTCTGGCCAGGGCCCGGGTTGCGGGTCTCGACGCTGCCGCTGGCCTGCAGCTCGGCGTCGCCGCTGGTGACGCGCGCTTCGTCGATCTGCCAGGCTGAGCCCTGGGCCAGCAGCCGGCCCTGCAGTTGTGTGCGCACTCGCAGCGGGCGGCTTTGCAGCGTGCCGTTCAGGTCCAGCCTGGCGGACAGCGGTTGGTTGCCGCCACCGGCCAGCATCAGCGGACCGTCCAGCCGGGCGGGGGTGGCGCGGGCGTCCAGCGCCTCGGTCCGCAGGCCTAGCACGCGGGCGTCCAGCTGCCAGCGGCCATCGGCCTCGCGCCGGCCTTTGCCCTGCACGCGCGCGCCGCCGGGCAGCTCGGCGTCCAGCGTGGTCAGACGCAGGCTGGTGGGCTGGTCGGGCCGGCCGGCCAGCGCGAGGGCCAGGCGGTTGACGGGCAGAGCGCCCTGATCCCAGCGGCCGGCAGCGGTGTTGCGCAGGTCGGCCTGCAGCGTGGCCTCGGCGTCTCGGGCCGGGGCGTTGAGCCTGGCGGTGCCGGTCAAGGCGGTGCGCGGCAGGCCCGGGGCCAGCGCGGACAGCGCCGACAGGTCCAGCTTGTCGGCCTGCAGCTGCAGCGCGTTGACGGGCCAGGCCGCGAAAGGCTGGACCTGGCCCTCGGCCTTCAGCGTCTGGTGTGCGGCCTCCAGTTCGGCCTTGGCGGTCAGCCTGGCCAGCGGCCCGCGCGCGGCGGCGACGGCCAGCCAGGGCAGCTCCGTGGCCTCGTTCTGCTGCACGCTGAGGGTGGCCTCGGTGTGCATAGGCGCGGCGCTGTCGACCCGGGCTTCGCCGGCCAGCAGCAGGTGTTGCCAGTAGGCACCGGTGAGCTTGACATGGTGGGTGCCGCGGCGGGGCAGGTCGACCTCGGCGGCCAGGTCGCGCAGCGGCGGCTGCTCGGGCGACCAGCTCAGGCTGGCGATGCGCAGCTTGCCGATGTGCACGCCCAGCGGCAGCGTCAGGTCGGGGGGGGCGACCAGCGGCGTGGTGCTGGGTTGAGTTCGAGCCGGGCAAGTGGGCCAGCAGCCAGGCACCGCCGGACGGGCGCTGCAGCAGCCAGGCGATGAATGCGACCGCAACGGCCACCAACATCGCCAGCGCGATCAAGAGGTTGCGAAGCACGCGCAGGGAGCGTCTCACAACGCGATCTCCAGGGTTCGACACAGCCGCAGTGGCCGACTCACAGCGTGATCCCCACTGAAAAGTGCAGGCGCCACTTGCCCGTGTCCTGCGCGCGCGCCATGTCCACACGCAGCGGACCCACGGGGCTGCGCCAGCGCACGCCGGCGCCGTAGCCGACCTTGGCGCTGAAGTCCTGCCAGCGCGAGGCGGCATTGCCGGCGTCAACGAAGACGGCACCCCACAGGCTGGGCATGCTCATCGTGAACGGGCGCGCCAGCTCCAGGCTGCCAGTGGCCAGCACGCGCCCGCCCACTGTCAGGCCGTTCTTCTCGGGCCCCAGGCTGCGGTAGGCGTAGCCGCGCACGGACTCGTCGCCACCGGCGAGGAAGAGCAGCTTCTCCGGCACGCCGACGCGGTCATGCGCGATGACCTGCGCTACCTCGGCGCGCGCCGACGCATACCAGCCCCCCAGCGGCTTGTAGACGCCCAGCTTGACCTGCAGCCGGCCGAAAGGGCCGCTGTCGTCGCTGCCGCCGCCGCGGGCATAGCCCAGGCCCACGAGCGCCAGGCCCTGGTGGCCTTCGGTGGGCAGCAGCGAGCTGTCCAAGCGCCGGCGTATCCATTGCTGGTTGATGGAGACGGCAAGGTTGGTGTGGGTCTCGGCACCCGCGGTCTCGCGAGCCCGCAGCAGCTCGACATAGCTGAGCCGCTCGTCCTGCGTGGACTCGTACAGCCGGCCCAGGCGCAGGCCCAGATTGGTGGCGATGGTGTCGCCGCTGCGGTCCTGCTCGAACTGCATGGAGGCAAGGTTGCGCTTGAGGTCGGGCTGCGGGTGGGAGCTGAGTTCCAGCTCGGCGCTGCGCAGCTCGCGGCTGAGCTGAAGCTTCGTGCGCGCCCGCACCGGCAGATCGAATGGGCGGCGGTGCAGGTGCTCCACGCTGATGCTCTGGCCCGTGTTGGCGTGGTAGCCCACGGCCACGGTGGCCTGCTGCAGCGGTGACTCGGTCAGCGACACGAGGATGGGGCTGGTGCCGTCGGCCTCCACGGTCTCGGGCTGCAGCTGCACGCGCACGGCGTCGAAGAGCTGGGTCTTGGCGAGGCGCTCCTGGAAGTCGGCGAGCTGCTGCTCGGTGTAAGGCGCGCCGCGGTCGAAACCGGTCAGCCGCTCGACGGATGTGCGGCTCTGACGCTGCAGGCCCTCGATGCGCAGCGCGCCCATGCGCGCCCGCGGGCCGCTGGCCAGCGACAGGTGCAGCTCGGCAGTCTGTGCGTCCGGGTCCACGCGTGCGGCGGTCTCGCCCCAGCGCGCAAGCGGGAAGCCGCCGGTGCGCGCGCGCACCAGCAAGTCGTTCTTGCCCGCGGCCCACTGCGACTGGGTGAAGCTGGCGCCCTCAGGCAGCGGCCAGGCGCCGCGCAGGGCGTCGCGCAGGGGCTTGGCGTCGTCGGCCGCCAGGCCGTCCTGGAAGTCGATGACGACACCGGCCACCCGGGTGCGTAGCCCGGGCACCACGTGCAGGCGCAGACGCGATGCGTCCTCGGGGTCACGCTCGACGCTGGCGGTCGCGTTGAAGTAGCCCTCCGTTTCCAGCAACGCCTGGGCTTGCGCTGGCGCAGCGGCGGCCAGGCGGGCCAGCTCGGCGCGGCTCAGCGCGGCTTCGCTGGCGCGGTAGCGGGCGATGTCCAGGTGCTGCTGTAGCAGCGCACGCAGGCTGCCGTCGCGGTCGTCGTCGACGCCGATGTCCAGGCTGTAGACGGCGGGCGCGTCAGCCGCAACGTCGGGTGCGGGATGGTCCGGCGGCCGTGGGGTCTTGGTCGCACAGCCGCTCAATACGGTCGAGAGCAGCGCCATGAGCAGCGCCGGGAGCAACAACCTCATTTACTGAGCAGCCGCATCGCGCCTTCGAGGCCGGAGAGGGTCAGCGGGAACATGCGCTGCTGCACAAGCTGCTGTATCAGCGCGATGCTCTGCCGGTACTGCCAGACGCCTTGCGGCTCGGGATTGATCCACGCGTACTTGGGGAAGGCGTGGGTCAGGCGCTGAATCCACTCGGCGCCGGGCTCGTCGTTGTTGTACTCGACGCTGCCGCCGGCCTGCAGGATCTCATAGGGGCTCATCGTGGCGTCGCCGACGAAGATGAGCTTGTAGTCCCGGTTGTACTTGCGGATCAGGTCGAAGGTGTTGAGCTTCTCGGCGAAGCGCCGGCGGTTGTTCTTCCACACAAAGTCGTAGACGCAGTTGTGGAAGTAGTAGAACTCCAGGTGCTTGAACTCGGTCTTGGCAGCGCTGAATAGCTCTTCGACGCGGCTGACGTGCTCGTCCATCGTGCCGCCCACGTCCATCAGTAGCAGCACCTTGACCTTGTTGTGGCGCTCGGGCTGCATGCGGATGTCCAGCATGCCGGCGTTGGCGGCGGTGCCGTGGATGGTGCCGTCCAAGTCCAGCTCCAGCTCCGAGCCCTCGCGCGCGAAACGGCGCAGCCGGCGCAGCGCGACCTTGATGTTGCGCGTGCCCAGCTCCAGCGTGTCGTCGTAGTCGCGGTAGGCGCGCTGCTCCCAGACCTTGACGGCGCTCTTGCCGCCCCCCTGGCCGCCGATGCGGATGCCCTGCGGGTTGTAGCCGCCGTTGCCGAAGGGGCTGGTGCCGCCGGTGCCTATCCAGCGGTTGCCGCCCTCGTGGCGCTCCTTCTGCTCCTCGAAGCGCTTCTTCAGCGTCTCCATCAGCTCGTCCCAGCCCATCTTCTCGATGGCGGCCTTCTCCTCGGGGCTGAGCTCGAGTTCGAGCTTCTTCTGCAGCCACTCGAGCGGGATCTCCTGCGTGAAGTCGGTCAGCAGCTCGACGCCCTTGAAGTAGGCCGCGAACGCGCGGTCGAACTTGTCGAACTGGGCCTCGTCCTTCACCAGCGCGGTGCGCGCGAGGTAGTAGAACTGGTCGACCGAGTTCTCGATCACGCCCTCCTTGATCGCCTCGAGCAGCATCAGGTACTCCTTGACGGAGACCTTCAGCTTGGCGGCGCGCAAGGTGAAGAAGAAGTTGATCAGCATGATCCGTGAAGCATAGCCGGGCGCGCGGGGGCGCGTCGTGTCCAGGCGCAGGCGGTGCGATATAAGGTAAGGGCCGACGTCGCCGCCCCCTTGCCATGCCGAGCCCGCTTTCCCCCACCGACGTCGCCTTCACGATGGCCGCGCTGATGCAGGCGGTGCTGTTGCTGTTCTGGCGGGTCGGCGCCGCGGTCGCGGCCGAGCCGCGGCGCGCGACGCTGAGCTGGGCCGCCTACGCCGGCTTGAGCGCGCTGTCCTTCGTGCTGCTGGTCGAGGCCATGCACGGCGCCGGCAGCGGCACTGCCGACGTGCTGCGCGCCGGCGGCAACCTGGTGCAGCTCGTGGGCATCGTCGCGCTGCAGCGCGGCATCCGCCTGTACATCGGCCAGGCCGCGCCGGGGCGCGGCCACGCGGCCGCGATCGTGGTCGTGCTGGTGTCCTCGTGGATCGGCCTGGATCCGGCGCAGGGGGCGTTGCGCGTCGGCGTCAACTCGACCGTCCTGACCGTGCTGTGCCTGGCGATGGCGCTCGAGCTGCATCGCCATGCACGCGACACGCTGGGCCTGCGCTGGCCGGTGCTGCTCGCGCTGCCGCTCGTGTTCGGCGCGCTGGGCTTCGCACAGCGCGGGCTGCGCGCGTTCGCCGATCCGGCCGCGGTGCCGGCGCAGATGACGGGCGACAGCGCGCAGAACGTCGCCTCGGCGCTGGCCTACGTCGTGGTCGCACTGGCCTTCCACGCGGTGCTGGTGACGTTGGTGGTCGCGCGGCTGCTCGCCGCGCTGC
>JACPYV010000006.1 GCA_016195825.1 Burkholderiales bacterium
CTCGGGCTGCTGCTGGGCCTGCTGACCGGCACCTGGCGCCAGGCCGAGGCGCTGCTGGACACCACGCTTCAGATGCTGCGCAACATCCCCGCGCTGGCACTGATCCCGCTGGTCATCCTGTGGTTCGGCATCGACGAGGCGGCCAAGCTCGTGCTGGTGGCCGTGGGCGTCTTCTTCCCGGTCTACCTGAACACCTTCCACGGCATCCGCAACGTGGACCGCGACCTCATCGAGATGGCGCGCAGCTACGGCCTCACCGGCTGGCAGCTGTACACCCAAGTCATCCTGCCCGGCGCGCTGCCCTCCATCCTCGTAGGGCTGCGCTTCTCGCTGGGGCTGATGTGGGTGCTGCTCATCGTTGCCGAGACGCTCTCCGCCCAGGCCGGCATCGGCTACCTGACCATGAACGCGCGCGAGTTCCTGCAGACCGACATCGTGCTCGTGGGCATCCTGCTCTACGCGCTGCTGGGCAAGCTGGCCGACGTCGTCGCCCGCAAACTGGAGCGCGCCTGGCTGCCGTGGCACCGCGGCTATGCCGCCGAAGGGGCGTGACATGTGGCTCACAGAAATCGACTCCCCCGTGCTGCCACGAGAGCCGGTGACGGCGTACCAAGCCCCGGCGGGCGCCACCGCCAGCGGCTTGGCGCTGAAGCTGCGCGGCGTGGCCAAGTCCTTCGGCGCCCGCCATGTACTGCACGACCTGGACCTCGACGTCGCCCCCGGCGAGTTCGTCGCGCTGGTGGGCCGCAGCGGCTGTGGCAAGAGCACCCTGCTGCGTCTCATCGCCGGGCTGGATGCACCCAGCGCCGGCCGGGTGGACGCCGGCGCAGCCGACGAGCGCCGGCTGATGTTCCAGGATGCCCGGCTGCTGCCCTGGAAGCGGGTCGTCGACAACGTGGCCCTGGGCCTGCAGGGGCACGATGCCAAAGACCGCGCCATGCAGGCGCTGGATCAGGTCGGCCTGGCCGGCCGGGGCAGCGACTGGCCGGCCACGCTGTCCGGCGGCCAGCGCCAGCGCGTGGCCCTGGCGCGCGCACTGGTGCACCGCCCTCGCCTGCTGCTGCTGGACGAGCCGCTGGGCGCGCTGGATGCACTGACCCGGCTGGAGATGCACCGCCTCATCGAGCAGCTGTGGCGCCGCCACGGCTTCACTGCCCTGCTCGTCACGCACGACGTCGCCGAAGCCGTGGCCCTGGCCGACCGCGTGCTGCTCATCGACCGCGGCGGCTTGGCGCTGGACGCGACGGTTGCACTGCCTCGCCCGCGCTCGCGCGCTGCACCGGGCTTCGCGGACCTGGAGGATCGCGTGCTGCGGCAGATCATCGGGCCAGTGGCTGCGACCTGAGGTTCAGGCGCTGGCCGCCAACGAACCCGAATACGTCAGCGAACTGGACGCCGCCGACACCGTGAACACCACCGTCGTGGCCGCGCTCTGCTGCATGTAGCTGCGGTAGAGCGACATGAGGTTGCCCGACCGGCCGGCCACCTTGGCCGCCTGCGAGATGGCGGCGCTTGCTGAAAGGTGGACGAGAGCTTCATCGCTTCCTTGGCCTGGGTGGCGATGCGGTTGGCAAAGCTGGACTGGCTGGCGTCGGCACTCAGGAAGGCCTTGACGGCTTTCTTGTCGGCATCACTGCCCTTGGTCTCCACGGTGCCGTCGCTCTTCACCGAGAACTCGATGGCCCCGCTGAGCTTGACCCCGGCCTCGGCCAGCTCGGCGCGCAGGTCGGTGGCGAGCTTGTTCTCGCCCGCCTCCAGGCTGTGCCCGGCCGCCAGGGATTTCGCCGTGCCAGACGCGCGGTCTAGCGCTGCCTTGGAGACGGCGGTGGTGTTGGCTTTGGTTGTGGCTGAACCGGGTGTGGTGGCCTTGCCGTTGGCGAGCGTGCTGGCCTGGACGGCGTCCTGCCCCTGGGCGGTCAGGAAGTTGAGCAGGGAGTTGTTGACGCTGGCGACCATGGCGCGCCTCGGGAGGCTGATTCGGACGCTATCTTGCGGGCCGCACCCCCGCGCCAACGGCCGGACCAGCGCCGAAAAGCCCGGCTTCACCGGCCTTCATCGGCCTGCTGGCGGCAACCGGGCGAGGCCCGTGGCACCATGCCGGGCATGACCCTGCATGTTGCCTGTCTCTGCGCCGCCTGGTGCCGCACCTGCGAGTCCTACCAGGACGTTTTCCAAGCAGCCTGCGCGGAGTTGCCGCAGGCCGACCTGCGCGTGCGCTGGATAGACATCGAAGACGAGGCCGAGCTGATCGGCGACCTGGACATCGAGACCTTCCCCACGCTGTTGATCGCCGACGACGCGCAGGTGCGCTTCGCCGGCCCGCTCACGCCCCAGCCCGAGACGCTGAAGCGGGTGCTGCGGGCTCATCTGGCCGACGCCACGCCAGCCCGGGTGGATGCCGACGTCACGGCGCTGGCCAGCCGGCTGCGCGCTCAGCGCTGAGTGGGCGGCGCCTCTGGCGCTGAGTCGGGCTTGCGGGGCGGCCACTTGGCGGCGATGGGCGCCACGGCAGAGGCCAGCTCCTGGGCCGTCCAGTTGCGGGTGAGCCAGATGGTGAGCGCGGCGTTGGACAGGTGCCAGGCCAGCATGCCACGGCGCGGCTGGGCCCGCAGGTAGTCGCGCGAGACCCAGCCCGCCAGCGTCTCGCCGGGCGCCGGCTGGCCGGTTGGCACGAACAGCTCCCAGGCGTAGCCGTAGGGGTTCATGGGTTCGGCGCGCGGCTCACCCGTGCCGTCGGCCAACCGCCAGAGGCGCACCTGCTCCTGCGCAGGCACGAGAGACTCGGGCCGCGTGGGCCGCCCCTCGATGCTCGCGAGCATGGCGGCGTAGATCAACCAGGGCGACAGCAGGAACAAGCTCACCAGCGCCGCCGCTGTGCCGGCGAGCAGGCGCATCACCCAACGCACAAGCCGGCCCTCAGGCTGCCGGGCTCGCGGCTTCAGCCGGTACCGCGCGCAGCCGCGGCCGGAAGAACGCCACGAGCTGCCACACCACGAATACCGCGATGAGCGCCAGCAGCGATCCGCTGATGGGCCGGTTCACGAAGGTCATGAAGCTGCCGCGGCTCAGCAGCATGGCGCGGCGGAAGTACTCCTCCAGCATGGGGCCCAGGATGAAGCCCAGCATCAGCGGCGCGGCGTCCAGGTCCAGCCGCATGAAGACGTAACCCAGCAGGCCGAACGCGGCCGTGATGTAGATATCTTCCAGGTTGTTGTTGACGCTGAAGGTGCCGATGCAGCAGAAGAACAGGATGGCCGGGAACAGCACGCTGTAGGGGATCTTGAACACCGACAGCCAGTAGCGCACCAGCGGCACGTTCAGCACGACGAGGAAGACGTTGCCCACCCACATGCTGGCCACCAGGCCCCAGAACAGGTCGGCGTGGCCCGAGATCATGTTGGGCCCGGGCTGGATGCCCTTGATGACGAAGGCTGCCATCATCAGCGCCATCACCGGGTTCTCGGGGATGCCGATGCTCATCAGCGGGATGAAGCTGGTGCGGGCGGCCGCTTCGTCTGCCGCCGCCTGGCCGGCCACACCTTCGATGGCGCCGCTGCCAATCTCGTCGCGGTACTTGCTCACCTTCTTGTCCAGCGCATAGGCCGCGAACTGCGCGATCACCGGCCCGCCGCCAGGCAGGATGCCCAGCACCGAGCCCACCACGCTGCCCCGCAGCGCGCTGGGGATGATGCGCTTGAACTCCGGCCACGTGGGCATCAGGTGGATCTTGCCGCTGAAGGGCGTGCGCTCCTGACGGGCATCGAGGTTCTTCGTGATCTCGGCAATGCCGAAGCAGCCCAGCGCCACGCTCACCAGACCCACGCCTTCGGCCAGGAAGGGCAGGTCGAAGGTGTAACGCTGCGAGCCGCTGTTCACGTCGGTGCCGATCTGGCCCAGCAGTACGCCTACCAGGCACATGGCCAGGCCGTTGAGCAGGCTGCCAGTGGTGACGAAGCTCACGCAGAAGAAGCCCAGCATCATCAGTGAGCAGTAGTCGGCCGGGCCGAACATCAGCGCCACCTCGCCCAGCGCGGGTGCCAGGCCCGCCAGCACGAAGATGGCCACCGTGCCTCCGATGAAGCTGGAGATGCCGGCAGTGAACAGGGCCAGGCCCGTCTTGCCGTTGAGCGTCATCTGGTAGCCGTCGATGCAGGCCACGATGGAGCTGGCGTGCGGGATCTTCATCGTGATGGCGCTGACGCTGTCGCCGTACTGCGCGCCGTAGTAGATGCCCGCCAGCATGATGAGCGCGCCGCCGGTGGGGATGGAGTAGGTCAGCGGCAGCAGCATGCTGATGGTGGCCAGCGGCCCCAAGCCAGGCAGCAAGCCCACCAGCGTGCCGACAACGCAGCCGATGGCGCAGAACATCAGGTTCTGCAGCGTCAGCGCGTGCTCGAAACCGAAGGCGAGGTTGTGAAGCATTTCCATGGCAGCCTCGTCCTCAGAGCAGCGGCAGGTTCAGGCCCAACAGCTTCTGGAAGCCGAAGGCGATGGCGATCAGCCCGACGGCGATCTTCAGGTTGCGGCTCCACGAGAAGGACGATCCCGCCATCGACGCCACCACCACCATGAACACGATGCCCGCCAGCATCTTGAAATGCTGGCTGATGAGGGCAAAGCCGCACAGCGCCAGCATCAGCAGGCCGATGTTCTTGAACCCGAAGCCCAGCGGCACCTTGGGCACGAAGCGCGAGCGCGCGATGGTGATCAGCGCCACCACCAGCAGCAGCGAGCTCACCATCAGCGGGAACAGGCCCGCCCCGGCGTGGGCGAAGGTGCCTATGGGGTAGCGCAGCGCGCCCAGCCCGAAGGCCAGTGCCAACGCGGCCAGGAACAGGCCACGAACCAGATTTCTATCGTTCATCAGCAAAGTCTCCTCAGAAGGCGACTCTTAGGCGCTTTGCACGGTGGTGCCAGAGCGCTTTCCAGCATGCGACAGCTTGGCGCAAACCTTAGCTTCGGGCCCAGGCCCTGCCGATGCTCGCAGCGCGCCGCCACCGATCAGCCTCCATGCGGTCATGACGACAGCCCGCTTCCTGCAGGCCCTGAACCGGCTTGTGATGATGCACCGGCTGCTGCCCGCAGGCCTGGCCTTGCTGGTCACACACGACGTCGCCGAGGCCGTGGGCCTGGCCGACCGCGTGCTGCAGCAGATCATCGGCAACCCTGCAGGCAGCTGAACGACGCCCAGCTGGCGCCATCTTCCAGAATCGGGTTCCATGAAAACCCCCATCGCCGCGTGCCTGCTGGCTGCTGCCCTGCTGACCGGCTGTGTCCACGCCCCGCTCCTGCCACCCGAGCCACTGGCAAAGGCCGACGCTGCCGTCGAGCGCTTCATCGCACAGCGCCAGCTGCCTGGCGCCGCGCTTTGGATGGAGCGCGTGGGCCACGGCAGCCATCACCGCGCCTACGGCCAGCGCGCCGTCGACCCGGCACCGGAGCCGCTGGATGAGTCCACCGTCTTCGACGCCGCCTCGCTGACCAAGCCCGTCGTGACCGCCACGCTGGTGCAGTGGCTGCGCGAACGCGGCCAGCTCGACGTGGAGGCACCGCTGCAGCGCTACTTGCCCGCGTGCGGCGGCACCGACAAGGCCGGCATCACGCTGCGCCAGCTGCTGACCCACACCTCGGGCCTGCCAGCCAGCCTGCCTGGCAACGGCGCGGGCGACTGGGCCGGCGCGGCCGAAGCGCAGCGCATCGCCTGCGGCCTGCCACTGGCCGCGACGCCAGGCACGCAGTTCCGCTACTCGGACGTCAACTTCATCCTGCTGGGCCGCGTCGTCGAGCAGGCCAGCGGCATGCCGCTGGACCGCCTGGCCGAGCAGGCCTTGTTCCAGCCGCTGGGCATGGCGGACAGTGGCTACCTGCCGCTGCGCCGCATGACGACGGCGCGCATCGCACCGACGGAGCGCCTGCCCGGCGGCCAACTGCTGCGTGGCGACGTGCACGACCCCACCGCCCGCAAGATGGGCGGCGTGGCCGGTCATGCGGGCCTGTTCACGACGACGGCCGACCTGGCGCGCTTTGCC
>JACPYV010000039.1 GCA_016195825.1 Burkholderiales bacterium
GCAGCAGCAGCAGGCCCGAGAAGCGCAGCTGCAACGCGAGGGGCAGCAGCGGCGGGATGAGATGCAGCAGCGCGAGGCGCAGCAGCGGGAGATGCAGCAGCGGGAGATGCAGCAGCGCGAGATGCAGCAGCGCGAGATGCAGCAACGCGAGATGCAGCAGCGGGAGATGCAGCAACGGGAGATGCAGCAACGCCGCATGCCGCAGCCCGAGCCCCAGCGCCAGGCCGAGCCGCCGCGCGTGCAGGTGCTGCAGCCGCAACAGCCGCCGCCTCAACCGCAAGCCCAGCCCCGCGCCCAGCAGCGGGAGGAAGGCCCGCAGCGTGGCCGGCAGGACGGCGTGCCGGTGCGCAACGACAAGCGCGGCGACCGCAAGGAAAACGAGCGCTGAGTCCGGGCGTCGGCTTATGCCCGCCGCCTTGCAAGGCGGCGGTCGTTCGCCAGGCGTCGGACATGCAGCAGTGCATGTCCTCGGTCGCGGCTCACAGCAGTGGCTTGAGGGCCGGCCAGACGTTGTCCAGCATCAGCGGATGCGCCTTGGCCAGCGGGTGGATGCGGTCGGGCTGGAACCAGTCCATTGCGTCTGCCCGCTCCGCCACGCCCTTCAGCAGGAAGGGCACCAGCCCGGCGCGCGCCTGCTTGGCCACGTCTGCGAACAGCCCCTCGAAGTCGCGCGCGTAGCTGCTGCCGTAATTGGGCGGCACCTGCATGCCGACGACCACGACCTTGGCGCCCGCTGCCTGCGCGGCCTGGGCCATGGCCAGCAGGTTGTCGCGCGTGGTGGCCAGTGGCAAGCCACGCAGCGCATCGTTGCCGCCCAGCTCGATGACGACGACGGCCGGCTTGTGCGTGCGCAGCGCCGCCGGCAGCCGGCTGCGCCCGCCGGCCGTGGTGTCGCCGCTGATGCTGGCATTGACCACCCGATGCGGTTTTTTTAGCGCGGCCAGCCGGGCCTGCAGCAGTGCCACCCAGCCATCGCCGGCCTTCAGTCCATATTCGGCCGAGAGGCTGTCGCCGACCACCAGGATGACTGGCGCCTCGGCCGCCGCAGCAACCCCTGACGACCAGCCGGCCAGCACCCCCAGGCTAAAGTGCGCCACCACCGCCCGCCGCCGCAGTCCCGACATGCCCGAAGCCCTTGTTCAAGTTGATCAGATCACCAAGCGCGTGCGCGACGCGACCGGGGAGCTGACGATTCTGCATGACATCAGCTTCGAGCTGACCGCGCAGGAATCCGTCGCCATCGTGGGCGCTTCAGGCTCGGGCAAGAGCACGCTGCTGGCCATCCTGGCCGGCCTGGACACGCCCAGCGGCGGCACCGTCAAGCTGCGTGGCCAGGACTTGTTCACGCTGAACGAGGACGAGCGCGCCGCCGTGCGCGCCCGCGAGCTAGGTTTCGTGTTCCAGAGCTTTCAGCTGCTGCCCAACCTGACGGCGCTGGAGAACGTCATGCTGCCGCTGGAGCTGCGTGGTGACCGCGATGCCCGAGACCTTGCCGCAGCCATGCTGGCCCGCGTGGGCCTGGGCGAGCGCCTGGGGCACTACCCGCGGGTGCTGTCGGGCGGCGAGCAGCAGCGCGTGGCGCTGGCGCGCGCCTTTGTGCTGCGCCCGGCGCTGCTGCTGGCTGACGAGCCCACCGGCAGCCTGGACTTCGCCACCGGTGCATCGGTGATGGAACTGATGTTCGAATTGAATCGCGAGGCGGGCACGACGCTGGTGCTGGTGACCCACGATCGTGAGATCGCGACGCGCTGCGAGCGCCAGCTGCGTATCGAAGCCGGGCGCCTCGCGGCCTAAGCCTCGGGCAGCCTCCTTCATGCACATCCTCCTGATCGAGGACGACCTCGACCTGGGCCGCGCGCTGCAGGCAGCCATCCAAGTCGAAGGCCACAGCAGTGAATGGCTGCGCCGCGCTGCCGATGCGCCAGTACAGCTCGAGCCCGGCGCTCATGACGCCGTGCTGCTGGACCTGAGCCTGCCCGACGGCAACGGCCAAGCCCTGCTGACGAGATGGCGCCGCCAAGGTAGCGTCGCGCCCGTGATCGTGATCACCGCCCGCGCGGCCTTGAGCGACCGGCTGGCCGGCTTCGATGGGGGCGCCGACGATTACGTCGTCAAGCCCTTCGAAATCCCCGAATTGATGGCACGGCTGCGTTCTGTGCTCAGACGCAGCGCCCAGCAAGCCGACGATTGCTGGCAGCTCGGCGCGCTGAAGATTGAGCCGCGCCAGCACCGCGTGAGCCTGGCCGGCGAAGCCGTGTCCCTGTCGCCGCGCGAATACCAGCTGCTGCTGGAACTGGCGCGCGAGCGCGGTGGTGTGGTCGCCAAGCATGCCTTGGCGCAGCGGCTGGAGCCGCTGGGTGAGCCGCTGACCTTCGGGCTGCTGGAGGTGCACCTGTCCAACCTGCGTCGCAAGATAGGCGCCGACCGCATCGGCACCTTGCGCGGCGTCGGCTACTGGCTGGAATGTCACTAGCTTCTTTGAAGGAGTGGCTGCGCCCGACGCTGACACGCCGCCTTGTCGGCGGGTTGCTGCTCGCCTTCGCGCTGTTCGCCGCGCTGGTGCTGGTGCAGGACCAGCTCGACATCCAACAGCAGATGGCCGACGCGCCGGGTGTGCGCGAGCTCGGCCGGCAGATTGCATCCGGCTTGAGCGAGGTGGACGACGCCCATCAGGCCACCCTGATGGTGGCCGGCCTGGCGCGCCACAGCAATGAAGGCCGCCGCCAGGTGGCCTTGCTGCCGGGTGAACTGCTGTTCCAGCTTTATGACGCGTCAGGCCAGCGCCTCTATGGGTCTGCCGAGGCTGCGCCCATCGCGCGCGCCGGCGTGGGCGAACAGCAGTTGCTGGGCCGCCGCCATTGGACGTACCGGACAGACGGACCGCGCTGGTCGGTGCGCATTGCCGAGCCCGCCATCAGTAGCACCGACTTGCTGGGCTTCTCCAGTTGGGAGCTGGCCAAGGTTCTGCTGTGGGGTTTCCCGTTGATGCTGCTGCCGCTCTGGCTTGCGGTCCATACCGGGCTGGCACCGCTGCGCCGCTTTGCGCGCCGTTTGGATGGGCTGGACGCCACGCATCGCCTCGAACCGCTAGGCGTGGATCTGCGCTATGGCGAGCTGCGCCCGCTGGGGCGCGCGTTCGATGCGCTGCTGGCGCGGCTGCGCGACCGGCAGGCCCGCGAGCAGGCCTTCGTGCACGACGCGGCGCACGAGTTGCGCACGCCGCTGGCCGTGGTGTCGGCGCAGGCGCATGTGCTCGTGAATGCCGAGGACCCGCAAGCGCGTGCCGCGGCGTCGACGGCGCTGCGCGAGGCCGTGGCCCGCAGCGCCCACCTGTCGCAGCAGCTGCTGGACCTGGCCGCGCTGGATGGCGGGCAAGCCCGTGCACCCGAGGTGCTGGACGTCGCTGCATTGGCAGCCCGCCTGCTGGCCGCACAGGCGAGCTTGGCGCGCGAGCGTGGCATCGCCTTGTCGCTGGATGCGCCGGACCACCTGCGGGTCTGCCTGGACCGCCTGGCTTTCGAGTCTGTGCTGCAGAACCTGCTCGACAACAGCCTGCGCTACGTGCCGCCAGGCTGCCGCATCGAGGTGAGCTTGCAGGCCGACGCGCTGGGCGGGCTGCGGCTGGCCGTGGCCGACAACGGCCCCGGCATTGCCGCCGCCGACCACGCGCAAGTGTTCGAACGCTTCTGGCGTGGCGTCGGGCACGACCAGCCGGGCACGGGCCTGGGGTTGGCCATCGTGCGCCAGGCCGCGCGGCGCCTGGGAGGGCGCGTGCAGCTCGGCGCAGGCCTGGACGGCCGCGGCGCGTGCTTCGAGCTGCAGTTGCCGGCCGAGGTGATCTTGGGCAATTCTTAAGCTGCGTCTTCCAAGAATGGGCGCGTCAATGTCGACAGCCCTTGGAAGACCCCGGTTTGAACACGCTTCGCCTTTTGTCCATCGCCTGCCTGGCCGTCGTCGCCCTGCCCGCGGCAGCAGCAGAACCCTATGCCGGCCTGTCGCTCGCCACGCCGGGCGAGGCCACCATCACCGCTGCGGGCAAGACCCCGCTGAACAATGACAACAGTCCGCACGCTTTCAAGTTGTACGGCGGCTTGAAATTGACTGACGAGTGGGCAGTCGAGGTCGGTTACGGGGTCTTCGGCAGCTACCACTTCTCAGACCCTGGCACAGGCTTTCACGCCCGCGAGTCCGTCAGCGCGGTCACGGGTGCCGCCCGCTATAGCCTGTCCCTGGGCGAGTCGTTCGCGGTGTTCGGCAAGCTGGGTCTGGCCGTCAACCGCATGCGCTTCACGAACAGCCTTGGCATGTCGACGCGGGAGAGCTTCGTGAGGCCGCTGTGGGGCTTCGGCGTGGAGTACCGGCTGACCCGGCAGTTGGCGGTGCCGCTGGAATTCGAATACCTGGGCCACAGCCACAAGCAGGGCGACTTCCGGCAGCAAAAGCTGGAGATCGGGCTGCGCTACCAGTTCTGAGCAAGCCCAGATGTGTCAAAGCCCGCCAGGGGCGGGCTTTGACTGCGAGGCAGGGTTTGTTACTTGCTGAAGGTGTAGTCCGTCTTGGCCTTCTTGATCAGGCCGTCCTGGAACTCGGCCATCTTCTGCTGCTCGATGCGCTGCTTGATCTGTGCCTTGACGTCGTCGAAGGCCGGGAAGGTCGCGGGGCGAGTGTCTTCCAGCTTGATGATGTGATAGCCGAACTGGCTCTTCACCGGTTCCTGCGTCATCTCGCCCTTTTGGAGTGCCGTCATGGCCTTGCTGAACTCGGGCACGAAGTTGTTGGGGTTGGCGAAGTCCAGGTCGCCGCCGTTCTGCGCGGAGCCGGTGTCCTTGGAGTTCGCCTTGGCCAGTTCCTCGAAGTTGCCGCCGGCCTTGATCTTCGCGATCAGAGCCTTGGCGTCTTCTTCCTTCTCGACCAGGATGTGGCGGGCGCGGTACTCGCTGCCGCTGTTGGCGGCCTTGAACTTGTCGTACTCGGCCTGCGCCTCGGCGTCACCGACGGGGTTCTTGGTCTTGAAGTCGTCCATCAGGCCGCGGATCAGCAGCATCTGGCGGGCCAGGTCCATCTGGGCCTTGTAGTCGGCGCTTTGCGGGACACCGCGCTTCTCGGCTTCCTGCATGAAGATCTCGCGGCGCACGACTTCGTCCTTGACCTGGGCTTCCAGTTCCGGCGAGCGCTGCTGCTGGCCGCTCTTCGTGACCTGCTGGATCAGCGTCTCGACGCGGGCCTTGGGCACGGGCTTGCCGTTGACCGTGGCGACGTTCTGCGCGATTGCGGCAGCCGGCAGCAGGGCCGAGATGGTGGCCGCGACGACGGCGGCGAGCGCAAACTTCTTCATGGGGTGGGGGTGTGACTCTGGCTAAAAAAATCGCGCCCGGAATGGGCGCGGGGTTCGATCACGCTTGACCCGAATCGGCTTCGCCCGGGGCCCGGGCGTCGATCGTCAGCGCGTGGATACCGCGCTGCATCAGGTCAGACAAACAATGATAAACGAGGCGGTGCCGGGCCAATCTTTGCAGACCGGTAAAGCGATCCGACACGACAGCCACGTGAAAGTGGCCGCCTTCGCGGGCCCCGGCGTGGCCGGCATGCTGGGCGCTGTCGTCGCGGATGCTGAGCGCCGTCGGCGCCAGCTCGGCGCGCAGCCGTGCCTCGATTTCCTGGGAGATCACGGCTTGCCGTCCTCTTCCTGTGGCGGCAGGTGCTTGCCGAGGTACAGCCCCTGGGCGAGCGTGAACAGCAGGATCAGGCCGGTCACGCCAAAGACCTTGAAGTTGGCCCAGGCCGAGGTCGAGAAGTGGTAGGCCACGTAGAGGTTGACGACCC